>JACPVC010000324.1 GCA_016191955.1 Chloroflexota bacterium | reverse complement strand
TTCGGGTAGACCTTCACCGGCATCTCCGCCGCCACCATGCCCTGACGATATACCAGTCCCAGCGGACCGCGCCAACGCAACGTGATATTTCCAAACCTATAATCACCACGCCGCAAAGGTTGAAGATGATAGACATGACTCCATGTCCCCAACGGCTGGACGCTGCCTTCCATGACTCGCGTCTCGATTTGAAATTCCTCCGGCGCCTCATCGCGGACCTGGAAACTGGTCCCGCGGCGTGAACGGTTCCTCACGCTGAGAGTGACCGGGTTCTGCACGCCGAGTGAAAGTTTGTTTTCATGTTTGCGCTCCACATCGAAGCGCTGGATATTTCCTGCCATACGCCAATCCATAAAGAACAGAATAAGCACGAGCAAGGCATAGACCCAGCCCAACCATTCCACGCCACGGATCAACGCGCCCAGCGCGATCAATGGAACGGAAAATAACAGAACGAAAACGCCGCGAGTAGTAGGAATCATGAGGGATGAAATGTGAAGGATGAAGGATGATTCATTGCTTGGCTTTTACCTTTTTGACCATGGTCACAAAAATCGCAATCAGTTCATCCGATTCACGAAGCAAGGATTGAGTCTTTTGAGCAGTAACAACTTTTGCATGGGTAAGAAGTTCAAGCCAATACAGGGTTTCTTCCAGTTCCTGCAAACCGCCTTCCATTTTGCTGATGAAATCGGCATTAGACTTTGCCCGACACGCCTCACGATAATGCGCTCCAACAGATGTGCCAGACCTTAATACTTGTTTTCCAAGGACTTGTGCTTCCGTGGTTTTTGGAAGGGTTGTGTAAAGGTTGACAATCTGCAAAGCGAATTCTCTTGTTCTTGCCTTCAAATCCTGTTTGTATTCCGTAGCCATCATCCTTCATCCCTCATCCTTCATCCTTTATCTAGGTACTTCCACCTGAGCCAATACACGGCTGATGACTGCATCTGCATCCAAGCCTTCGATCTCGGCTTCAGGTTTCAACAGCACGCGATGACGAAAGACGGAGGGGATGACATACTTCACATCATCCGGTGTGACAAAATCACGTCCCTGCATGGCGGCGAAGGTTTTTGCAGCAGCCAAAACGTGAGTCGCGGCTCGGGCACTGGCACCCAGTAACAGGTCCGGGCTGCGGCGGCTGGCGGCGTTGATGGCGGCGATGTAGTTGAGAATCCCATCCTCCACTGTAACTCCATGAATCAGTTTGCGCATCTCCACCACTTGCGCGGCGCTTATCACCTTTTTGATGCCGGAGCTTTCAATGTTGTGCGCGTCGAAGCCTTGATGGGTGCGGCGTAGAATTTCCACTTCTACAGCGGGCGGCGAATAAGGGACCAACACCTTGAACATGAAGCGGTCAAGTTGTGCTTCGGGCAGCGGATACGTGCCTTCGTATTCGATGGGGTTCTGCGTGGCGATGACCATGAAAGGTGCATCGAGCACATGACGTTCGCCTTCAAGGTTGACCTGCTTCTCTTCCATCGCTTCAAGTAACGCGGACTGCGTCTTTGCCGGAGCGCGGTTGATCTCGTCGGCGAGAAGCAGTTGAGTGAAGATCGGTCCCTTTTTGAGGTAGAACCGCGAGGTGCTCATGTCGAACACACTGGTGCCGAGAATGTCGGAAGGCATCAGGTCCGGCGTGAATTGCACGCGGGTGAACTTGGCATCCACCATGAAGGCAAGGGTTTTCGCCATTAGAGTCTTTGCCGTACCAGGCACGCCTTCGAGCAGGACGTGTCCATTGCTGAACAGGGCAACGGCAAGCAGTTCGAAGGGCTCGTCCAACCCGACGAGCACTTTACCCGCTTCGGCTTTGATCGCTTCAAAAACGTTTTTCAGTTCGGTGATTTGCATGATAGTCTCCAAAATAAATTTGACGGTCAATTACTGCTGTCTTTAGTTGTATTATCAGTAGATCACGAAAAGGTGTGTCATGCTGAACGAAGTGACACTTGCGCCGCGTGCCAGTGCGGCGAGCATCTCTACCTTGGCAAGAAAACTCCAAGACGGGAGGAGAGATTCTTCGCTCCGCTTACGCGTGCCTGCTGCACGGTGCAGGCAGAATGACATTTCGCGAAGTACTGATTATCACCGCCAAACACGCCAAGTTTAACGGTTTTCTTCGCGAGCTTTGCGGACTTCGCGGTGAAATGTATTTGGACTTACGCAGTTCAAAATCCTTTGCCGCGAATTTTGTTAATTCACGCGAATTGTTTAAAAAATTCGTGATAATTCGCGTTATTCGCGGCTTGCTCTTGGGGTTTTGCGTAAGCCTTATGTATGATAAAGAAACAGCCTACTCGCTCATCCACTTTGCGGCTTCGGCTGAGAGTTTCAATAAATCCGCTTCGCTGATATTCACTTGCGAGAGGTGTTTCAACAAACGCAATAATTCGGCTTTGTCGATATTTGCGTTATACCCGGCGAGCATCTCCACATAGTCTTCATCTTTCATGGAAGGGTCGAGGCGGTAACGATGCCCAAGGTGACGTTTGAGCCGGTTGTGGTACTGCTTTGCCACCTCACTGCGATGACCCGCCTTACGGTTCAAGTTCGCAACGGCTGTGACGTGCTCCATCGGTCCGCGGCGTTTAAGCTCATGCTTGAGCGGGATGTGCCGCCCAAATGCCCGTCCTTGCAGAATCAGCGCAATGAAGACCGCGAAAACGGCGAACAGAACGGCGTGACCGCCCGATGTGTTTTTCAACCATTGCGCCGGACCGACAACACCTTCTGATTGAAAGCCATGATGCCATTCATCGAACAACACCGTTCCCTTCGTGCCCGTGAACGCCATCAGGTTCAGGATGAGCGCAGCAGTCGTTTCATTCTTGAGTTCAAGGTTAGTAAATATCTCGGGCGTGCTCGAAAGGATGACGCGCCCTTGTCTTTGTTGGAAGGTCAGCATAACGGGCTGAGCGTTCGCGGTCATCAGCGGGATGAAGTCTGCGCGTGTGGTGTCGATGCCCAGGGTCGCCCTGACCTTGACTTTTGATTCAAGCACCGGCGATTTCAAAAGCGGCAGAACCGGGACGATTTCCTCTGTGGTCTGCGTCAGGTATGAATACCCAAACTCGAAGTGTTGCATGACGGAATTCGTGACGCCGTTCCTGCCGGCGATGACCAACGTCCCGCCTTGCTCGAGCCATTGATCCAGCAGCCTCCATTCATCGTCTGTGACGGGCACAAAAGGCTGGATCATGAAAATGGTCTTGATCTCCGCTTCGGGGCTAAAGGAGAGCGTGGACGATACAGCCGTGTCGTATCCCAACTCATCCAGCCAAAGTTTGAGTGCCAGAGTCCCATTGGGTTGCGAAGAGGCGCTTTCGTAGGGAATCTGGGTTTCGTCCGTGCGTTGAAAGGCGGCAAGGGTGGTCACGAGCACCAGCGCCAGCAGGATGCCGATCCCCAGCCATGCGTCGCGGGAGAACTTCATGAGCGTTTCTCCTTCAACTCTTCCACGCGGTCGCTGTAATGTTTGAAGGTATCCTCTTCCAGGGTGTGGTATCCGTACCAGACGTTATCGAATACCTCGATCACTTCCTCCAACGGTTTGGAGAGTTCCGGCGAATTGGAAACGCTGCGTAAATATTCGCGGTTGGTTTTCGAGCGGTCATAACGCATCACGCCGCGCTCGTCGAGGATTAACAAGGTGGAAAGATAAAGATAACGCACAGCGGCGCGATAGTCCCCTCCGCGCGAAAGCCGCTGCGCCTTTGCAAAAGCCGATTCAGAAGTAAGGGGTTCTTCTTCGTTTTCCCCATTCATTTTGGCTTCGTTCAGGAAATCGGCAAACAGGGTGCGGAACACAAAAATAAAAACCGCCGCGAGCAAGGCAGCCATGATGAAGGTCGTCACGTTCGAGTCGGCGGCGTCCAAAGTGATGCCCAAAATTTTATTCAACCAACCGATGATCGTATCGAAGATCTTTTGAATCCACTCCATGGCGGGGTTGGGGGCGGCTTCTGCCCATTGGAATTCGGGGCGCGAGAGAATTTCCTTTAGTGGAGCAAGATCGGCGGAAGAAAAAGCGCCAATGGGGGCAACCCGCTTTGCGTCCAGGAAAGAAGCGAGGAGTTCGTCCAAGCGCTCAAGGTCGGGCGGATTCGTGCGCATCATTTCGGTCAGATATTGATGGTCGACCGGGATTCTTTTTCCATCGACTTCGACTTCAGTGACCGCTTCCCAGCGCGCCGCAAGCTGTTCCATCCCCAGAGAGATTTCCTCCGCTGATGCATTCTTGAGTCGCGCGATCTCATCACGCGACTCTTGCACCAGCGCCCAATATTGATCTTCAGTTAAAGTAGATGCATCCGCAAAGACAGTCCACCCTGCCTGTCCGAGAAGAACAGCGATGAAAAGTAGTTGTGCAAACTTGAGAGCGGATCGCATCACGCGTTATAAACCGAGACTCGCCAACCCAAGTACCATAAACATAAAGAAGAAGTAACAACCAAAGAGCATCACACCAACCAGGGATAAAAGTGCGAACCGCCCAATATCAATGCCGGTAAGCAAGGGAGTGGATGCCTTGGTCGAAATTTCCGGCAGGGCTGCCAATTCGATTTGGGTTTCGTCGGGCGGGGCAAGTTGAAGCGCAAGGTCCAGCCCTTCGCTGCGGGCGCGCAGGTCGAAATATACAACCGTCATCATGGTCAATTGTAGCGGGCTGTATAACAAGCCCAACGCCAGGCTGAGCAAGCTGGTGAGGAGAGTGTTCAACACGGATTGCATTTCAAAGCTGATCTCAGCCAGCGCGGCAAATGCTCCCTGCAAAATGGCGCTCAACAGGTAGACGGGTCCCGTGACGATCAATTGACCGAGCAGCGCAAGCACAATCGAATAGCCGATCAGCCACCAGAAGCGGCTTCGTCCCAAATCCCATGCGCGGCGGAGGGTTTCTCTCACGCCCAGTTTTTCGAGCGAGGCGACTGGTGCGATCATTGGGATGACGATCAGCGAAAGGAACATGATGATGCCCGGTCCGCTGAACCAGCCGACGAGGGGCATCATCGCCCAGAAAATGAGCACGAACAGCAGCAGGGCAGCCAGAAACAATGCTGCGACCAATTTCCAGACCGAGCCAGAAATCGCCCGGTAGGAATCAAGGATACCGATGGGCTTGTCCATGTAGTTGTTTGCCACGGCGCGGGTGAGCGCCGCTGTGGCAAATCCGCTTACGAGGATGAAGTTTGCGACCAAATAAATAAGGGAGCCAATGATAGTGGCAATGCCGATTCCCATGGCTGCCGTCGGGTCTGCCTGCTCCAGAAAGTTGGGCTGAAGCATGGCAGATGTATACAGGACGGAAACGACCGTCTGAATGAGCACCAACGGGATGTAGGGAATGGCAAAGATACCAATGAATTTCAGAAAGTTCTGCCGATACAGGCGGATGGCTTTATCCAGAATTTCGCCAAGGGTCATCGGTCGAATGATGGGTGTTGATTCGTTCATGAGTCCTCCCAAAAAGGGTTTGTGAATTTTGGTTATTATAAACAACAATCAACATTCAGGTTAGTCATAATCGACTACGCAGCGGCGGAATGCGAATTCAGCCGAATCGCCGCAATTTCATTCCATACCAGAATTGCCAGCAAAAAGACGTAGAACGCCGCGCCTTTGATAAAGAAGGCGGGACCCGCCAACGCCAACGTCCCCCACGTGTAGAGGGCGAGATTCTTCCAACGCTCATCGGCGCGGAAGGCAAAGCCGAGGACGATCATGGCAGGGAATAAAGTGAGACCCAGCAAAACGAAGGATAGGTCGTGCAAACGTCCATGCCAGGTGGCGGGGGTATCGCGAATCGTGGGGTCGGTAGCGAAGGCTAGGGCAGCGAGAAATAGACCGGCAAACGCCAGCAGCGTGGTGCCAAGTTTTGAGGGGATACTCCGTTCCAAGTCCAGAAAGAGGCGGCGGGCAAAGAGAGTCATGACGAGTCCGCTGATGATGAAGGTTGCGGTCATGATCCATCCAAAGCGACCGAGCGCCAGCCCGCTGGGCCAGTCGAAGGTAGGGTCGTGGATGGGATGCCAGCCAAGGCTCAAGAGAAAGTCATATTCGACGACGGTGAGCACGGCGAGGACAAATGTGAAAAGCGCGGGACCGATCAGAATCATTTTTTTCATAGGAACAAAACAGATCGCAAATTATACGGCAGGGCAAGAGTGCGTCGCACCAAACGGGTAAGATAAGACTCATTAAGAAGCATGGTTCACGGGTTGGGTCTGCCTAATTAAGTCTGGTGCGACGCACCCCAGCATAGCAGATGTTGAGTTTATAATCTGCCTGGATTTGAAAATCACTGGAGGAACCCATGACCTACACCACCATCCTGACCGAAACGCGCGGACGCGTTGGCATCGTGCAACTTAACCGCCCGCAGGCAATGAACGCCTTCAACCTCGCTATGCTCGGCGAAGTCTTCGATGCGATGGAAGCCTTCGATAAAGATGAAGCCGTTGGCGCGATTGTTGTCACAGGAAATGAAAAAGCCTTCGCCGCTGGAGCCGACATCAAAGAAATGGCGGAAGCCTCTTACGTGCAGATGGTCGTTGAAGAACGTGTCAAAGTTTGGGACCGCATTCGCGGCATCCATAAACCCGTCATCGCCGCAGTCTCCGGTTGGGCGCTCGGTGGCGGATGTGAATTCGTCCTCTCGTGTGATATGGTCGTGGCAAGCGAGTCTGCCAAGTTTGGTCAGCCTGAAATTACCATCGGTGTCATCCCCGGCGCAGGCGGCACGCAACGTTTAGCTCGCCTCGTTGGCAAACAACTTGCGATGGAAATGGTGATCAACAATCGCACACTCACCGCACAAGAAGCGCAACAGTTCGGTCTCGCCAATCGCATCGTACCTGTCGAAGGCTATCTCGATGCTGCCGTTACCTTCGCCGAAGAGATCGCCTCGCGCGCGCCGCTGGCTGCCCGCATGGCGAAGGATGCCGTCAACGCCGCATTCGAAACCACGCTTACCGAAGGTCTCAACGTCGAGAAGCGCGACTTCTATCAACTCTTCGCCACCGAAGACCAAAAGGAAGGCATGCAAGCCTTCATCGAAAAACGCAAACCCAATTGGAAGGGAAAATAAATTGCTCCAGACGGGGCTAAGCCCCGTCTGAGCTTGACTTAACATGCCCGCCTCATCTCTTAATCTCAAATCTGCTCTCTCCGACCTGAGCCTGAGAAAACGCCTCGTCCTTGTCCACGCCTCTCCCGTTGTGGATGCGGATACATTGCTCACCTCCCTGCTCGAAACCACGGGTGGATTCTTCACCCCAACCTTCACGCCCAAATCCCTGCTGCCGTTGGACTTTCATCCCGTCCACACCAAAGCGAATTTGAAAACTTTGGCAGAGCCATTCGCTCCATCCACGCCTGCCGATGAAGCCTTCGGCAATTTCGCAGAACTTGTCCGCAAGCATGCCAAGGCTAAACGCTCCATTCATCCTGTCCTATCCTTTGCAGGCATCGGCGCGGACGATGTCATCAATGCCCAAACGGTTTATGAGCCGTACGCACCCATCTCCGCCATGGCAGAAGAAGACGGCGTCGTCCTGCTCGTCGGCATGGACCAACGTGTCAACTTCAGCATTCACTACGGCGAGAAACTTGCCGGGCGCATGCAATTCATCCGCTGGGCGCTGGCGGAAAACGGCATGGTCGAATGTCCCAACTTCCCCGGCGACCCGGAAGGTTTCAACGCCGTTGCCCTCACCCTCAAACCCTTCACCCGTCAAACCGAAGTGGACGGCGTAACCATTCAAGCCATCCCCATCAACGACTTGCTGCGCGCCGTGGTCAACAAAATCCACGAAGACGCCTATTCCCTGCTGTGTGGTCGTCCCGATTGCGAGCGATGTGAAGCAGTGCGGTGGGGGTAGGGAGAGTAACAAGTTAAAAGAAATGAGTAACGAGACTTAAAACTCGTTACTCATTTCTCGTTACTTATGCCTTACACAAAGTGAGCGCGGAGAGGCTTGAATATATATCCCTCGATGGGGCTCACAACAAAATAAAAATCCCTCGCCAAAGCAAGGGATTTTCAGTGAGCGCGGAGAGGCTCGAACTCTCAACAAACGGCTTAAAAGGCCGCTGCTCTACCATTGAGCTACGCGCCCATCTTCAAAGCGGATTGCATTCTATCACGGCAAGATACAGGCGTCAACGTAAGTAATAAAAGCAGGCAACATCACATCCAAATGACCGGAGGCAACCATGAGTTCAGTCAAATACGTAACCGAACAGGACTTCCAGGAGGAAGTCATCAGCTCTCAAACCCCAGTATTAGTGGATTTTACGGCAGACTGGTGTCAGCCATGTAAGATGATCGCGCCCATCGTCGAACAGCTCGCCGGTCAATGGGACGGCAAGGTCAAAGTCGTCAAGCTCGATGCGGACCAGAATCCCAACATCATGATGCAGTATGGCGTCATGGGCATTCCGACCCTCATGCTCTTCAAGAGCGGCGAGGTCGCGGAACGCATCACCGGGTACACGCCCAAAGACAAGATCGAAGCAAAAGTTACACCGCACATGTAAGGGTATAATGGAGCCGAAGCATCGGCTCCATTTTCTTTTAATAATAAAGAGGGAAGCAACGTGTCGGAACAAGAACTCATTCAAGCTGGAATCTCCGCGCTCAAAGCGAACGACAAACAACGAGCAGTATCGATCCTTGCACAGGTCGTACAACAATATCCGCAATCGGAACGCGGCTGGTTCCTATTGGGCATGAGCGTGGATGACGTTCAAAAGCGCACCTATTGCCTTCAACGCGTTCTAACTCTCAACCCGAATAACCCGGATGCGAAAAAACAACTCGCGCTTCTTTCCCCGCCCAAGCCTGCTCCTCCCACCCCAGCCTGGGCAGCACAGCCGGAACCTCCGCGCCGTCAGCCAGACCCCATCTCAAGACCGATCCCAGTTCCCCTGCCAGAAAAACCCACCAACCTAAACGCCTCCGCCTTCTACACGGACGAAGATGAAGATGCTTTCATTGAACCCGTTAAAGAAGCGGTTCAGCCTGTGCCCAATCCGCCCAAAGCAAACGCGCCTGCAAAAAAGAAAAAGAGTAACCCTGCCATCCTGATTGCCTCCATTGTAGGGATATGCATTCTCGCAGTTGCGGGTATTGGGGCGTTAGCCATCTTAACCAACGGAGTCGGGCGTCCATCTTCACAGCCTGCGCCGGAAGTTGGTACTCCTACATCCCCCGCGCCCATCGCCACTCAACCTGTCCTTACCAACGTCGTGCAGACGCCAACAGCGCTGGTCTTCCCCACCGCGCTTCCTCTTATTTCCTACACACCGCAATTTGAACCGGCGCCCTGCAGTTTTGAAATTCCAACCGGTGCGAACGTCACCTGTGGATATGCCATCGTCCCCGAAAACCGGACGACGAACACAGGGCGCACACTGCGGCTGGCAGTTGCAGTCTTCCACAGCACGAGCGGCAGCCCCGCGCCTGACCCGGTCATCTTCCTGCAAGGAGGTCCGGGCGCAGAAGCCATGCAACTCAGCGTGGACCTCTTCCCGAATCTCGTGCAACCCTTCCTGAGTGAACGCGATTACATTACTTTCGACCAACGCGGCACGGGGTTCTCTGAACCGTCCATGCGCTGCGACGAGTTGGATAAAGTCCAACGGCAGGATATATATGGCGGCCTCGCAAGTGAAACTCGCGAACTCGTCTACCAAAACGCCATTCAAGATTGCAGCGGAGTTTTGCAATCCCAGGGCATCGACCTGACCGCCTATTCGACCGTTGAAAGCGCAGCCGATCTACGGGACATCGTCAAATTACTTGGGTACGAAAAAGTAAACCTGTACGGCGCCTCGTATGGAACCCGGCTTGCCCTCGTGACCATGCGTAGTTATCCAGAAATCGTCCGCTCTGCCATTTTGGATTCGGTTGTTCCGGTGGAGACAAACGTCATTCGTGAGTTTCCCCAATCGACAAACTCGGCGCTTTCGCAAATGTTCATATCCTGCGCAGTTGACCCTGAATGTAATAATGCATACCCGGAACTTGAAAAAGTATTCTGGGACCTGATAGCGCAGTTGGATGCCAACCCGGTCACGCTAACGACTTCCGCCTACCCCATAGGAACGGTCACTGAAACCCTGGACGGTTCCTACCTGCTTTCGGTTATCAGTGGGTTGTTGAAAACCAGCGAACTGATCAATACCGCTCCGCAGACCATTTTCCGCGTCCGAAGCGGAGATTACACCACCCTGATTACCGCACAATTTGCCCTGCCCTACGAATTCGATAATATCAGTCAGGGCTTGTATATCTCGATGATATGTCGTGAACATGCTCTCGCCACCACACAGGAAGAACTCGTCAAGGCTGTCGAGCAATCCAGGGTAAAAAGCCATGTGTTCCGACCCTTCTACGGCGACTTCGGAAAAATGTCCACTGCCTGTAAATCTTGGGGCGCGGAAGGTCCTGATCTCGGCGAGATGGATGCTGTCGTCAGCGACATTCCCAGCCTCGTGATCGAAGGCTCCTTCGACCCTGCCACACCGCCTTTCTTCGGGAAGCAGGTTGCCGAAAAACTCCCCAACAGTTACTACTTTGAATTTTCCAACCAGGGACATGTTCCCACCGGCAGCGACACGACCGGCTGCGCAGAAAACATCGTCATGGGTTTTCTGCGTAACCCTCTTGTAGAGCCAGATAGTTCCTGCATGAACGACCTGCCCAAAGTGAAATTCATTTTGCCTTACACGGGTGACCCCGCCTTAAAGCTGAAAACGGATAATCTCAACGGTGTCACGCTTAAAGTCCCAGCCGACTGGGTCTTAATAGATGGTGGTTTGTACCGCGGGAATTCCCTTTTTGATGTCACCGAGATCCTTGCCTTCCGCGAAGCGATCAGCGTAGATGAACTGGCATTGTATTTCTCTTCCTACTCAAGCTATCTCGGGTTTGACAGCTCTCCAGCCCCAACAGGGACGCATCAGGCAAACGGTCGCATATGGAGCTTGTATTACACCACTTCCAGAAAATACCCCGTGGACCTAGCCGTTGCGGATTCGGGCAGCAAATTAACCATCATCGCCCTCTTCAGTCACCCGGATGAGCACGATGCCATGTACAGCACTGTATTTTTGCCCATGGTTGATTCGGCAAAATAGCATGGCTGCAGCAAAGTCAGAAACCCTCAATATAGCCGTTTTCGTTGACGACTCGCCTGCCTTCATGGTATCATTCGCCCGCTAAAAACCAGCCCAAAGCTGGATTTGTTTTGTCTATAAGCAAGAGGAGAAGCATATAAGCGCCAACGAGTTTCGAGTAAATGAGGGCATCCGCGTCGCGGAAGTGCGCCTAATCGGTCCAGATGGAGGCAACGTCGGTGTTGTCAGCATCAAGGAAGCCTTGAAGATTGCACGTGATGCGGAATTGGACCTGGTAGAGGTCTCGCCCGGTGCGAACCCGCCCGTCTGCCGTGTGATGGATTTTGGAAAGTTCATCTACGAGAAGGCCAAGAAGGAACGCGAAGCGAAGAAATCCCAGACCAAGATCGAGGTTAAGGAAATTCGCCTGCGCCCGAAGACGAACGAAGCTCACCGCGGTTTCAAAGTCGACGATGCCCGCCGCTGGCTTCAGCAGGGACACAAGGTTCGTGTGACGATCAAGTTCCGTGGGCGCGAAATGGATTACCCAGAGATCGCGCTGGAAGACCTGAAAGAGATCGCCGCCGACCTCGCTGACATCGCTGTCATCGAAGTCCCCCCGCAAATGGAAGGACGCACCATGCTCGTGGTGATGGCTCCGAACAAGGCTGGGGCACCGAAAAAGAAAGAGAAACCCGAACAGGCTGAAGCGAAGAACGAAGCGGAAGCTTGATCGTAGAGCAAGACCCAAAGATGTTGATCGTCCGCGGGCAGAAATGTCCGCGGTTTACTGTCTATATGGTATTTACCAAACTTGAAGAAGAAATAAAAAGTTAGGGTTTCATCGAAAGTTTGGATACAACACAGTACTGTGTATATTGTCCGAAAGGAGAACTAAGCGATGCCACGCAAAGCAAAACCTGGCAAGAAGTTCAAACTCAAGACTCACAAGGCGACATCCAAGCGATTCCGCCTGACCGGGTCCGGCACTGTGGTGCGCACAAAGGGCGGCAAAAGCCACCTTCGCCGCCGCACCTCTGACCGCTCCAAGGCACTCTTGAGCGAGATGATCGTTGTGCAGGGCCGCAAGTTCGTGAAGCGCATCAAGCGCCTCGCGCCCAACATGGACTAATCGTCCGGCTGTCGTAATTTTTTTATGTGCGGCTTTCGGGTGTACGCAACTGGTGGCGCTACAGGCGCCATCGACGCCCGCGAGTTTGCAGGAGGTACTAAACAATGCGCGTTAAAGGTGGCCCGCAAGGGCACTTACGTCACAAGAAAGTTTTGAAGATCACGAAGGGACAGCGCGGAACAAAGCACTTTTTGTTCAAGCGTGCCAACGAGGCAATGCTCAAGAGCCTCTGGTATGCCACTCGTGACCGCCGCGTGCGCAAACGCGATCTTCGCAAGTTGTGGATTGCCCGCATCAACGCCGCGGCCCGCCTGAATGGCACCACCTACAGTCGTTTGGTGGCAGCCTTGAAGAAGGCGAATATCGAGATCAACCGCAAGATGCTGGCCGATATCGCAGTACGAAATCCGCAAGCCTTCGCCGCAGTCGTGGCGCAAACGAAATAAAACCTGTAGCGCGAGATAATATCTCGCGCTACTTTCTTAAGGGGTAAAATTGATTTATGAATTCCGTTCTCGTCGAAAAAACATTTTCATCGGGTCAATCGTTGCAGATCGTGCAAGGCGACATCACCACTGAAGAAGTGGATGCCATTGTCAATGCTGCGAACGAGCATCTTGCGCATGGCGGCGGCGTGGCATGGGCGATCTCGAAAAAAGGCGGACCGGCGATTCAGAAGGAAAGCGACGCCTGGGTCCGCAAACATGGACTTGTCTCACACGCGCATCCTGCCTGGACCTCAGGCGGGCACCTGCCTGCGAAATACGTGATCCACGCTGTGGGTCCGGTGTGGGGCGACGGCGACGAAGATAAAAAATTACACGATGCCGTGACAGGTTCTCTGCAAGTCGCCGATGAATTGAAATGTCAATCTATCTCGATGCCTGCAATCTCCACGGGCATCTTTGGCTTTCCAAAAGACCGCGCGGCGGGAATCATCTTCAAGGCGGTCGCGGCTTATTTTGAAAAGAATACAAATTCAGGCGTGAAGCAAGTTCGCATGGTTTTGTTCGATCAAGCAACCATCGATGAGTTCCTGAAAGTTTGGAAGACACAGTTCGAATAATTCCGCCTTCATCCTTCATCCTTTTCCATGATTACCTCCAACCAAAATTCAAAGATAAAACTTGTCCGCACCTTACTCGGACGTTCCAAAGAGCGCCGCGAGGCGGGAGCATTTGTCGCTGAAGGGGTGCGGTTGGTTGAAGAAGCGGTGAAGGCGAATTGGAAATGTCGATTCGCCTTGTACGATGAAACATTGAGTGAAAGAGGCAAGTCACAGGTCGAAAGTCTAAAGTCGCACGGCGTGGACGTGGAAGAAGTGTCCGCGAGTGTGATGAAGTCCATCAGCGAGACCGAAGCGCCACAAGGTATTCTGGCTGTCCTGGAATTTACCAATCCTTCGACAAGCTCAGGACCGCGTTTACCAATTCCCAATGAACCGAACTTCATCCTCATCCCAGACCAAATCCGCGACCCAGGGAATCTTGGCACACTTCTTCGATCTGCGGCAGCTTCGGGCGTGCAAGCGGTTTTGATTCCGCCCGAAACGACGGATGCATTTGCGCCCAAAGTTCTCCGTTCGGGTATGGGTGCGCATTTCAGATTACCTATCCATTCGATGAGTTGGGATGAAATAGAGAAGGTCATAAAGTCTGAAAGCTTAGAAGTTTACGTGGCAGATATGGATGGTCAGTCTTGCTGGGAAACGAATTTGCGGCAACCTATTGCCTTGATTATCGGAAGCGAAGCAGAAGGCGCAAGCGAATCCGCGCGGAAGTTGGCGAACGGGAAGATCAGCATTCCGATGTCTAGCGAAACCGAGTCCCTGAATGCGGGGGTAGCGGGGTCGGTGTTAATGTTTGAGGTGATGAGGCAGAGAACGAGTAACGAGTAACGAGTAACGAGAGTGAAGAGATGAAAATTCGATCCATTACCTATTTTTGCAATCCCCAATTCCCCCTTGAAGAAAAAGTCCTGCGTGAAGCGGGAGATTTTTTATCCAAGGCAAAATCCGCTTATGAGGCGGCGGGATATGAAGTACAGACCGTCCGTGTGGCGACGGTTTCGTTTGCGAAGTTGCTGGGCGAAAAGCATGTTGACGAGTTACCCAAATACGCTAGTGAATTTTCAAAAGCGATGAAGCAGACAAGCGTAATGTATGCAGCGTTGGGTCCTGCCTTGCCGGAATTGCCGCGCAGTTATCAGGTCATCCCTGAGGCGATTGCCGCGAGTGAGAATATCTTCTTCAGCGGTGTGATGGCAGATGCGCAGACGATCCACATGGCGCAGGTCAAAGCGTGCGCGGAGATCATCGTCAAGTGCGCGCCCATCGACCCAAATGGGTTTGCGAATCTTAATTTCACCGCTTTGGCAAATGTCGGCGCAAATGCGCCGTTCTTTCCGGGGGCGTATCACACCTCCGATCAACCCGCTTTTGGCATCGCTGTGGAATGCGCTGATTTGGCAGTGGATGCGTTTGATGGACAGAAGACCGTGGACGGTGGACGGAATTTGCTCATTGCCGAATTCACTAAACATGGGCAAGCCATTACAAAGACCGCCCAATCACTAATTACCAATTACCAATCTCTTTCATTCAAAGGTATCGACTTCTCCCTCGCGCCCTTCCCCGATGATGCACATTCCCTCGGCAAAGCAGTCGAGAATATGGGTGTGCCGAAGATCGGTCTGCATGGTTCGCTTGCCGCCGCCGCCATCCTCACCGATGCCATTGAACGCGCGGACTTTCCGCACCTCGGCTTCAACGGTTTCATGCAGCCGATTCTTGAAGATTCGATTTTGGCGAAACGCGCCGCCGAAGGTGTGTTGACCGTGAAAGATGCATTACTTTATTCAGCTGTTTGCGGCACGGGATTGGATACAGTTCCGCTCGCGGGAGATGTGACTGCGGATGAACTTACGCCTCTTCTCCTGGATCTGTGTGCTTTGGCGCTTCGATTGAACAAGCCCCTCACCGCGAGATTGATGCCCATCCCCGGTAAAAAAGCGGGGGATACAACGACCTTCGATTTTGCCTTCTTTGCGAATGGACGGGTGATGGCGTTGGAGTCTTCGCCGTTGACGATGGCGCTGAACGACAACTCAAGTTTCACCCTGAACGCAAAACATCCCAGACAATAGCATTACAGCGCAAGATTGCTCCCTGCGCCGTCCCCGGCGCAGGGTTCCTCGGCAACACGCCGCCGAGGCTTGTCCTGAGTTCATTGAAGGGGCGGCGGCTTTGAGTTTGAAACGAACGTAAAACATCCCAGGCAATAGTCTTGGGATGTTTTTTATCCTCGTTACTTATTTCTCGTTACTTATTTCTCGTTACTTATTTCTCGTTCTTCCCGCCAATATTCCCCGCCGCCACCTTCGCGCATCATTAGTTTGGCTCCAACCAATTCTCGCCGCAGAGACGCGGTGTCTGCGTGATAAGCGCTCAGAATCTCGTTGACTTGTTTTTCGCTATAGCGTTTGCCGACCTTGAACGCTTTGACCACATACCGCAAGACAGCCTCCAGTTTTTTCTTTTGAGCTGGGATGGTCTTCAATCCACCATCTTTGCGGAGATATTCTTTGACCACCTTATTGTCGTACGCATCGACATCCACGTCCACAATGGAGGCGGTCATTTTTTCCTGCGAGAAGAGGCTGCGTGATTTCTCCTCCAGCGCCTTCTGGTCGAGCTGGTAGACGTTGTAGTAGCTGTCTGCCTTGGCGCTAACCAGCCCGACCTTGGAAAGCTTCGAGAGATGATGCGACACTGTGGACGGCTTTAAGCCCAGTAAGGCGGCGAGTTCCTCCACGCTATAGGGTTGTTGAGCCAGTAGTCCGATAATCTTAAGACGGTTCGCATCCGAAAGGACTTTGAAAAAAGCGACAAGTTCTTCGCTCATATCACGCCTCGCGGATTCTAGTATTGAGGTTGTAACCACGCTCAACAGGTTGAAGTTTTTCCAGCCAGATCATTTCTAAAAGAGTTAATTCATCCTGGAGATTAAAGTTCGGGTCGTTCTTCATTTTTACTTCTTCAAGAATCTCGAAGACGAACGCATCTGGACTGAATTCACTCCAATCGTTTTGGAGAGTCTTGTTGGTGTGACTACCGATCTTGAGCATGAACTTGTGCCGGTTCAAGGGACCTTCGAGATTCAAACTGCTACCCAGCAAGACTTTTCCGTTCGCTGTATTTTTGACCTGGTATACCCCGGCAGGTTTTGCGCGCTCTTTGTATTCACGCTGCAGGTCTTTTTTCGTCTTCACTTTATTTTCCATTTTGCACTCTCCAATACTTCGAGCCGTCACTTTCACGGGCGAGCAGACCGGCGTCTATTAAGTCGCGGCGTAAACCGGCAGTATCCTCGTTGAAACGCTTGATGATAGCGTTGACTTCCCGTTCGGTGTAGGTTTTATCAAATTCAAAATTTCGAATTAGGTACTCCAGAATGGGACCAATCTTCTTTTGTTCGGGGACCTGCCGGATGGTGCCATCGGCATTGAGGAAATCACGCAAGACCTTTTTCGAGGCATCATCCAAGTCTTCAGGCGGGACGAATTTATTTCCTCCACCAACCAGTTTCTCTTTTCCAAACGTGGCGAGTTTATCGTTATTGAGAGCAAAAACGCCATTCGTTTGGCTGACAACCCCGACAGACTCTAAGAAACCAAGATGGGTGAGCGAGTCTTTGGGCGAGAGGTTCAAGCGCGCGGCAATTTCTTGGCGAGTGGCATCTCCCTGCGAGAGCAGACCAATGATCCGCAGACGGTCGGGGTCCGATAGGGCTTTGACGTAATCGAGCATTTCATTCATGTTTCACTTCCGTAGATTTATTTCGATGGTTATCGAATTAGATTTTAGGAGTGAATCCGGGGTTTGTCAAGAGGAAATCTCGACACAGAGCGCGCAGAGAAAAATCTCTGTGCGCTCTGTGTCGAGGCTTGGCATTCTCGTAGGTCAGGCTTGCAGCCTGACGTTTTAGGGATTAAAGGCGTCACGCTAAAAGCGTGACCTACGTTTAGTTTAAGACTTCGATATTTGGTTCAAGCGGAATGCGGTTAATCAAGTCTACAAAATCGGCTTGGGTGACTTCGGATTGCGGCTTATCCATTAGGGCAAGCAGGGTGGCTTCCATGACGTTGGTGCCGAAAGAGCGACCTTCCAAGCGCGGTGTGACGGTGACCAGAATGTGCAAGTTGCGTTGACGCAGTTCCTCCACGTTCTTTGCGGTGGTTGTGTTCGTGACGATGATTTTGCCGCTTAAGTCATCTGGCATGAATTGGCGAATCTGCAAAAAGTCACCTGCAATGACTTGAGACTGCTCATAATATTTTCTCCACTTATTTTGCGGCGGTTTGTCCTGCTCCGAGCCAAGCGGATACAACCAGGGGAAAGGCACTTGAGTAACGACAGGCAGCAAAACCGCTGCAACCGCGCGAGCCGCGCCGAGCGAGTGCATGGGAATCGGCAAGCCAAGTGCAAACATGAAATCGCCGAAGGTCACATCCAGCCCAGCATCGACCATGGCTTTGCCCATGCTGTAACGTTCCACGACAGTGGTTTTCAGGGCGGGCAAACCTTTGAGTGAACGTCCTTCTTTTTCGTTCAAGTATCTTTCAAGGTATTCAAAGGCGCGTTTTTCAAGCAGACCTTTTACACCGTTACCGTCCCCCATCTTGCTGACCTTGACCGCATCACGAAATCGTTTGACATCGCGGAAGTAATAGCGTTTGTTCTCGACCTGCAAAAAGAATTCAACACCGCCTGCGCCAAATGCATCGACCTTGCCGTCCAGTTCCTTGTAGAGTTCAACTGCTTTTTGAAAATCGCCGTTTGTGCCCCGCCTTGATATTTCACATTCCTGCCCCAAGAACGTATGACGCGTGGTGTGGTCACGTGCAGACGAACCCACACTGATGGAAACTATTCTTTTCACTTACCGCCTCCATATGGATGAGATGCCCCATTGTACGACCATCCGCTTCAGACGTGGGAGAGGCTTGGTTCAGCTGCCCAAGCCTGAGCGCAGCCCCGAAGCGGACGCATCCCAATGGGGTTGTATAGGTTGGTATATAATGCCCGCACTGGGTATAATTTATCCATCAACTCAAACAGAGGAGGTGCAAGTGGATCTCACAAAGCATGCATTTTTCGAGGGGAA
This sequence comes from Chloroflexota bacterium, assembly GCA_016191955.1. Taxonomy (GTDB): domain Bacteria; phylum Chloroflexota; class Anaerolineae; order Anaerolineales; family Villigracilaceae; genus Villigracilis. Next base: position 8,069 of record JACPVC010000324.1, on the reverse strand, counting down.
GAACATCCCTTTGAGCGAGGCAAAGATAAACATTGCCACGCACGGATTTTTATATGGTACCGCCGTATTCGGTGGGCTGCGCGCATATTGGAACGAAGAGAAGAAAAGTCTCTTCGTTTTTCGTCCCTATGACCATTTCCGTCGTTTGCTGAATTCCGGGCGGATGATGGCGATGTCCATTCCTTATGACGAAGAAGCTTTAATTCAACTGACGGTCGACCTTTTACGTGCCGACAACTGGAAGCAAGATGTGTACATGCGTCCGACCATTTACAAATCGGACCTGGGCATTGGTGTGCGCCTGCATGAATTGAAGGATGAGTTCTGCATGTTCGTGATGGCGTATGAACAATATGTCAAGAACGATACGAACGCACATGTGACTATTTCATCGTGGCGGCGTATCGACGATAACGTCATCCCCGCGCGCGGAAAGGTAGCGGGCGCATATGCCAACTCCGCGCTCATCAAAACGGACGCAAACCGCGCCGGTTTCGATGAAGCCATCGTGCTCGACAATCACGGGCACGTCTCTGAAGGCTCGGCGATGAATATCTTCATGGTACGCGATGGCGTGCTGGTGACTCCGCCCATTACAGATAACATCCTCGAGGGCATCACCCGCCGCTCGATCATTGAAATTGCCAGAAAAGAACTCGGCATCGAGGTCGTGGAGCGCTCCATTGACCGTACCGAGGTTTTCATTGCCGAAGAAATGTTCATGACCGGGACCGCCGCACAGGTGGTGGCAGTCACCACAGTGGATCACCGCCCAGTGGGCACAGGCTCGATGGGGCCGGTGACCTCCAAACTCCGCACAGTCTTTGATAACATCGTGCGGGCGAAGAACCCCAAATACGCCAGTTGGAATGTGGAAGTGAAGTAGGGGAATGTAAACAGGTAAACAAGTAGACAGATAAACAAAGTCCGTTGCCGATCAAGCAACGGACTTTGTTGTCTTTTCTTCTTTCATCTTTCTTTGTTACGGATTCTTCTTGAACTTCACCAGCACCAGGTTCTTTGTACAATCTCCATACGTATTGATCGGAATGTTACCCGAAAGCGGCAAGCCTGCCTGGTCGAGGATTTGGATGGAGAGCAAACCCTCCGACGCAACCGGCACGGTGCCGAGGAAAAACTCGAAACCGGATTTTCCATACGCAGGGGCGATACCGCTCACAGTCAATTCGTTCTTGGTCTTGCCATTATAAAAACCCGTCAAGCGGACGGCAATGCCAAGCATGTCTGCATTGCTGGCATCGAGGATGGTGCCTGCCACGCCCTGCCAGTTACAAGCGGCTTCGGGGTGGATGATGGTGCTATCGATATAGCTGACAGTGGCGGAAAATGGCGCTTTGGGTGTCTTGGTTGGGGTGGGGGTAACGGAGGGCGTAATTAAGGAAACGAGCGTGGGAGATGGCTCGAGCGTGAACGTGGGGAGCAGCGTAACGGTAGCTGTCTCTGTCGGACCAAGAGGAGTAGACGTCCATGTGGCGGGAGGTTGGATCTGAGTGATGGTCGCAGTGGGCGGCTGATTGCGCGCCGGGTTCAACAGGTTATACGACGCGTCTGGCGAAGCAAACACGGCAACAAAGTAGGCGCCAAGGCACAAGGTCGTCAATAAGGCAAGGATGCTCAGCATATCCCACAAGTCGAGCCGCATGGGAGTCTTTGGCGGCGGGGGCGGGGTATCGTCGTAATCGTATTTGCTCGGTTTTCTCATGAGGTCACTCCAAGATCATTTGTAAGCTAGGAAAAAACTACTCTGCTCAGGGCGGCGTCCCCGCCGCCGTCCACAGGATGCTTTGCAAAGGACAGCGGCAAGAGCTACCAAATCATTTGTAAGCTAAGGCGCAAAAACTATGTCGCTTGTTTCGCGCTGGTCTGCAATCCACTGTTTCAAGGCAAGTTGCTGCATGGCAAGCAAAGCGTCTGGGGAAAGTTGATGCTGGGCGCGTTCGATGGCTTTGAAAATATGGAAACCAGCCTCGGTGGGGATGATGCCGCTCACCTCGCCCGTTTGCAAAACAAAGACCGCTTCATCGGCTTTGGCATCCAGCAAATAACCTTGTGGAACCCAACCCAGCTCACCGCCGGTGACCGATTCATCATAGCGCTCCACCAATTCATCGAAATCGGCTCCGGCGTTCAATTCCTGTAACGCCGCCTGCGCGTCCGCCTCATTATAGGTCAAAATCTGATGCAGGTGAATTTGCTCCACAGAAGCAGGCACAGACGCAATGACTTTGTCACGCATCCAAGCCGCTTCGACGGAACGCTTCAATGCCAGACGGAAGGACGCATCATCATACCCGTGCGCAGACTGCCACTGGTTGAGCGCATCGGCGCTTCCAAGCTGACTCACCAACGCATCAATCCGCGACTGAAGGTCTGCTTCGGTCACTTCGAAGTTTTCCTCCCGCGCGGCTTGACTCAACAACACCTGTGCGATCATATCTTCGAGCACCATCTGGCTGGCATCCTCATCAGTAAAAGAAAGTCCCAACTCGGTTTGCGCCGCTTTGAAGCGCGCCAGTTCCGCTTCGTACTCAGCGATGGTGATGTATTCCCCATTGACAACAGCCGCAGAGGGCGGAGGAGTAGGAGTAGGAGGCGCCGGTGTTGCACTAGGCACAGAAGGGGTGGGTGTGTTCGAGGTCCCGAAGGAACCGCAGGCAGTTATCCCCACAGCGAGGAACAAAGTCAAAAGTATCCGTTTGAAAAACATTCTTGAAATTATATATTAAAAAAGCAGAGACGCAGCAATGCTGCATCTCTACAGATACGAAAACCCCTCTCCCGTTTTGGGAGAGGGGTAGGGGTGAGGGTGAGGGTGAGGGATTTAGTAATCCATACCGCCCATGCCGCCAGGGGGCATGGCAGGAGCGTTTTCCTTCACAGGCATGTCGGTGATGAGCACGTCGGTGGTGAGGATCATCGCGGCGATGGAAGCGGCGTTTTCGAGCGCGCCACGCACCACTTTGACCGGGTCGATCACACCGGCTTTAATCATGTCGGTGTATTCGCTGGTGAGGACGTTGAAGCCGATGTTCGGGTTCTTCTTCTCAGCAGCGGTACGGCGGACGGTGTCGATGATGACGGAGCCATCCTGACCGGCATTGGAAGCGAGCTTGCGGATCGGGGCTTCGAGCGCCTTCTTGACGATGTTGATGCCGACCTTCACTTCTTCGGGTTCGTCTTCCTGAGCCTTGGCGAGCTTGTCGAGTTTGGCGGAAGCATTGATGAGGGAGATTTCGCCGCCGGGGACAATGCCTTCTTCAACGGCTGCGCGGGCAGCGGAGAGGGCGTCTTCAACGCGGTGTTTCTTTTCCTTCATTTCGGTTTCAGTCGCAGCACCCACACGGATGATGGCGACGCCGCCGCTCAACTTGGCAAGGCGTTCCTGGAGCTTTTCCTTATCGTAATCGCTGGTGCTCTTGTCGATCTCGATACGGATTTCCTTGATACGTCCTTCGATATTAGATTTCTTACCCTTGCCGCCAATGACGGTGGTGTTTTCTTTGTCAGAGACGATCTTCTCAGCGCGACCCAGTTCCTGAACGGTAACAGATTCGAGCTTGCGTCCGAGTTCTTCAGAGATAACTTCGCCGCCGGTGAGGACAGCGATATCCTGAAGCATGGCTTTGCGGCGGTCACCGAAGCCAGGGGCTTTGATGGCGAGCACGTTCAACATGCCGCGGATCTTGTTGAGGATCAAGGTGGCGAGCGCTTCACCATCGACATCTTCAGCGACGATGACGAGTTCGCGTTTGCCGAGCTGAACAAGCTTCTCGAGCAAAGGAACGATGTCCTGAGCAGCAGAGATCTTCTTGTCGTAGATCAAGACATACGCATCGCTGATCTGAGCTTCCATGTTTTCAGCGCTGGTGATGAAGTAAGGGGAGAGGTAACCGCGGTCGAACTGCATACCTTCGACGAATTCAGTTTCGAACTGCATCGTCTTGGATTCTTCGACGGTGATGACGCCGTCTTTGCCGACCTTGTCCATCACATCCGCGATGAGCTGACCGACTTCTTCGTCAGCGGCGGAGTTGGTGGCAACGGAAGCAATTTCTTCCTTGGTGTCGATCTTGACGGAGTTTTTCTTGAGCTCGGTAACGACGGTCTCGGTGGCGAGTTCAATGCCGCGCTTGAGCAGCATCGGGTTGTAACCGGCTTCGAGAGCCTTCAAGCCTTCGTTCACAATCGCGTGTGCCAGAACGGTGGAGGTGGTGGTGCCGTCACCGGCAATGTCATTGGTCTTCTGAGCGGCTTCCTTGAGGAGCTGCGCGCCCATGTTCTCGAACGGATCTTCGAGTTCGATTTCCTTGGCGACGGAAACGCCGTCGTGGGTGATGGTGGGGGAGCCGAACTTGCGATCAACAGCCACATTGCGTCCCTTGGGACCGAGTGTGGCGGATACCGCATTCGCAACGACATTCATGCCGTTCTTCAGCTTGCGGCGGGCTTCTTCGGAAAATACCAGTTGTTTAGCTGCCATAGTTTCACTTCCTTTTCTAGTTTTATGCTTGAAAACCTTTAAACACGAAGGTCACTAAGGGAAAAGGGGGGTCCTTCGTGTCCTTTGTGGTTAAGGCTCTTGGTTTTATCCAACAATTCCGAGAATATCGCTCTCGCGCAGGATCAGCAGTTTCTTGCCATCCATCTTCACTTCGGTGCCGGAGTACTTGGCGAACAAAATGATATCGCCCGTTTTCACGTCCATGGCGACGCGGTCGCCTTTGTCGTTGCGGTCTCCAGGACCAGCCGCCAACACCTTGCCTTGTTGGGGTTTTTCCTTTGCGGTTTCGGGGAGGATGATACCGCTCGCGGTGATTTCCTCTTGTTCAATGGGCTCGATCAACACGCGGCTGCCGAGGGGTTTGAACGAAATTTTTGCCATTTGATGCCTCCTGTAAGGGTCTGTTTTTGGGATTTTGGAATAATCACAGAATTAGCACTCAATACAACTGAGTGCTAAAGGCTATCTTACACACTAAAAATGGCGTCGTCAAGGGGATATATAAAAATTCTTACATTTCTCTGATGACAACTTACCCCGCCTCTTTCTGGATCCGGTCCTGCCTTGCCCACCCAAGCTTTGTAGCGCAAGATGCCATCTTGCGCTACTTGAATTTTACGGTGTTGGCGTAGGTTCGGTCATGGCAGGTTCAGCCGTCGCTGTCGGCGCGGACTCGGAACCGGTGCTTGTCGTCCCAGACGAGAACGAACAGATCGTCCGCACCACTGCCATATCCGCGGCGATGTTTGGGTCTTGAATATATTCTGAATTCTCAATAATTGCTGCTACTTTCCGCGCCTGTGGACATTTATCATTCTTCGGGGTGCTCAACGCCGCCAACTCGGAAGCGTAGACGTCGTAGTAATACACCGTGCTGCCATCCAAGGTCAGTGGTTCGACTACAGCTTCAGTATCATTTGGTCCGCATCCGCCACGCCCATCACAAGACTCGGGTCCCGTACAACCATTGACCGCACATCCCAAAGCGAGGATGCCCGTCTCGTAGTTGCGATTCTTGTGATACAGCACGCCCAACTCACCATACAAGACCGGGTTGAACGGCTCAAACTCAATCGCCTTTTGGATGTTGCGAATAGCAATGAAGAACTCACCCATCTGGGAATAGGTCTTGGCAATTGAAATATACGGAGCCGGGTCCTTCACACCCAACTGCGTATTGATGCGGGCGGTCTGCGCAAAATACTCCAGCGATTTTTCGAATAACTGTCTCTGCACTTCCTCGTTGGGGCTTTCAAAAGCGAGGCGACGATAGCCCGCGCCTGCGCGCAGATAAAGGAAGGTCAGGTTCGGAGTGATGGCAATGGCGCGGTCATAGGCTTCGATGGCAAGCGCATATTCCCCCAGCGACTCAAGCACGTAGGCATTTACACGATGCACATCCATTTGAGATGGGTCCTGCGCCAACGCCTGCTCGATGACTTGTTGCGCCTGCGTCCATTTTTGCTGATCGACAAGTACCTCGGCATAGAAGGCTTGCGCCAGCACGTTCGTGTTATCCAACTGAATGGCGCGCACGGCTTGCTGTTCTGAGTCTTGCAACAGAGATTGCCGCTCACGTTCATTAGATATATACGAAGCCTTCCAATCCAGCGCAAAAGCATGGACGGCGTGGGCGTCACTGCTGTCGGGGTCCACTTCGATGGCTTTTTCTGCTGAAGCAATGGCTTCATCCAAACGGGTGAGCAAGTCTTCACGCTGCACGATCAACGCTGTGGAATAGGTCTGCACGCGCGAGAGCTGCGCCCATACTTCGGCATTGTTCGGGTCCACGGTGGTGGCTTCACGATAGGCATTGATGGCAGCATCCAATTGACCGGCGGTGAAGTAGGCATCCCCTTCGAGGGTATAGGAGGCTGCAAAACGAGTGGGCGTGGCAGTCGGCAGGAATAAAGGCTTAACGTCCCCTTTCTGTACCGAGCGAATGAGCCAGATGCCTGCCAGGATCAGCACAACGAATAAGAACATGCGATACACGCTGGATTCGTCGCGCCGCCTGAAAAGACTGCGTCTATTATTGAGGTTCATGGCGTCGGGGTGGCTTCAACTTCAGCGGCAGCCGGTTCCTCTGTCCCCGTGGGAGGAGGCGCATTCAGATTTTCCGTACAGCGATTGGTGATCTCGTTGGCGTTATCCACCGCCAGTTCATCCGCCGGAATGCGGGAAATGATCAATTGGGCGATCTGCAAGGCTTCGCCACACTGATCTGTGCGTGAGAGTGCCAGCCCATATGTGAAATAATATTCTGCAATGCGCGGCGCATCTGGCACGAGGTTGATGACTTCCATTTCATGCCCGTCTTCCGAAAGCCCGCCTTTGACCACATAAGAAAGCTCCTGAATGGCTTCGGGCCAATAAGAGTTGCGATATAACATCACACCGTAGTTACCGCGTAGATTGGTATCAGCAGGGTTATTCGCCACAGCAGACTCAGCGAACTGCATGGCTTTGCCGTATTCACCGATGGTGGCATAGGTGCGCGAGAGCAGCAGGTCGGGGTTGGGGTCTTCAGGGTTAAGCGCGTCAGCACGGGTGAAGGAATCGACCGCCTGATCGTAGATGCCAAGGATACGGTAATTGCGCCCGATTGCCAGATAGAGGTCGGCGATGTTGGGGTTGATGGCAATCGCCTGTTCATATTCGCGGATGGCTTCTTCGTAGTTACCGGTCGCTTCCAAAATATAGCCGCGCGCGCGATGAGTTTCAAGCAGGTCGGGCGCGAGCGCCTGCGCCACTTTGGATTCTTCGATGGCTTTCTCGACGCCCTCGAACGAACCCAGCCCGCTGTAATAGGAATCGATCAGGACCTCCACATAATAGGCGTGTGCCAGCGCGTTGTTCGGGTCGAGTTCCAATGCGCGCTTGACGCTGGATTCAGCTTCAAGATACTCGCCTTGAAAATTCAACGTCCATCCGCGCACGGCATGTGCCATCGAGTTATTGGGGTTCAACAACAGCGCGTCTTCGGCGGCGATCTGCGCTTCTTTATACTTACCTGCGAATGCATAGGCGCGCGCCAGCGTGATATGGATGGCTGGGTTATCCGGCTGGGAAACGACCGCCTGCTGATACACGTCGATGGCGGGTAAAAGTTTGCCCTGCTTGAAAAGTTCATCGCCTTGGGCAATCAAAGTATCCGGCGAAATGGTGGGAGTTGGCGAAGGGACGCCTAATGGGTCGATATCCGCCACCACGAAGCGATTCACGTACGCCGCCCCCAAGACCAGCAGGCTAAGCAAAATAATGCGGAACCAGTTTGGGCGGGTCCGCCTTTTGTTCATACTCCATTTACTTCCTCTTAAATACATAAATTCATATTACCATCCGCGTGAAATCACAGTCAAGCAGGGAGGCTAAGCTCTAATTTGCCTCTTATATGCTAAAATCCCTTCATGCAATTCGAGGTTTTTACCCTCCTACCCGAAGTTTTCCCCCCCTATCTTGATACCAGCATACTCAAACGCGCACGTGAACGAGGACTGATCCAGGTCAACGTTCACAACATCCGCGATTACACACGCGATAAACA
>JACPVC010000328.1 GCA_016191955.1 Chloroflexota bacterium | reverse complement strand
TGATCTCTTCGGTATCTTTGGTATTCAACAGAATCGGAATCCCCGAAAGCCCAACCAACGTTTCCATCAGCATGGCTTTGCCTTCCATTACCGGCATGCCCGCCACTGCGCCAATATCGCCCAGACCCAACACCGCCGTCCCGTCTGTGACGATGGCAACCATGTGGCTGATGCTCGTATACAACCGCGCCTGAGACGGGTCCTTGGCAATCCGCAGGCATACTTCCGCCACCCCAGGAGTGTAGACACGCCGCAAGGTGGTCAGCGATTCGATGGGATAACGCGAGCGGATTGCGATCTTCCCCTTCTGATGAAGTTCCAGCACTTCATCGCGCACTTCGATGATCTTCGTGCCTTCATTGGTCTCCATCGCTGCCAGAACAGCGGCAAGGGATTTTTCGTTTTCTGCAGTGACGGTGATGTCGCGCACGACGTGCTGTGAAGTCTCAGTCAATAAGACAAGGCTGCCCACATTCCCGCCTGCCTCGGCGATGGCGGTCAATAACTTCGCCAACACCCCCTTCTTCTGTGAATTGCGTACGCGCACAATGCGCATGATCTTCTGTTCCCACGCCATGATTATCTCCTTTTATAGTCAATATCATTTTAACGCCAATACCGCGAAGTCGCTTCGCGGTATTGGCTAAACAATTCGCTCTGGCAGGAGCTAAGCCCCTGCCAGAGCGTTGGAGCAGTAGCGTATTACATCAACAATTCATGCAGTTCATCGAACGAGCGGATGACGTCACATTCGGCTTCGGGGAAGAGACGGCTTGGGTCGAAGAGAACAGGCATCAGCCCGGCACGAAGCGCGCCGACCACATCGGCAAAATAATTGTCACCCACGTACATCGTCTCACTGGCGGAGGTCCCTGCCAATTCCAATGCACGTTCAAAAATGCGGGGATGCGGTTTGAACGATTGCACTTCACCGCCTGCAAGCGAAAACCGGAAGTAGTCTTTTAGACCCAATTCTTCCAATTCATTATGAAAGGGTTCTTCGCGGTTGGAAACAACGCCAAGCACATAGTCTTTTTCTTGCAGGGTCTTCAAAAGCGTCTGTATGCCACCCGGCAGTTTTGCCTGCGGTTTGTAATTCATTTCCATGCAGTCGGAAACGTGAGGTGCAAGGTCGGCTGCCTGATGTTTATGAATGCCCAGCGCGACCAAACGCCGCTTGGTAAAGTTGACCCAGAACCCCTTGCGATCATCTTTGAACTTTTCTCCATCTTCCTGAATATCGAGAGAGTTCGCGAAATAAAAATGCTCCCAACGTTCGGCGCGGGTGTGGTCTTCTTCAGACGGTTCAAGCCCCATGCCTTTGACGCAATCGGCAAAGACCTCACGAGATGCGGGCTGGTTGAGGCGCAGGGTTCCATCGAGGTCGAATAGAACTGCTCTTATATTTTTAAACTGACGATTCATTTTTGGGTTTAGCCGCCTATATGAGACATTTCAACTTTCGGGAGTGGTATCGTGTTATCCGAACGGATCTCGGAGTAACGATCTGCGCGCTTCCCCCAAACGCTTTCGATCTTATGTATTATCTCTTCATCGGTTGCGCCGCTGCGCATCAAATCGCGAAAATCATGTCCTTGGGATGCAAACAGGCAGGTATACAGTGACCCTTCAGCAGAAAGACGCGCGCGATTGCAATCGCGACAGAACGCCTGCGTGACGGAAGCAATCAAACCAATCTCACCGCCGCCATCTTTGTAGCGCCAGCGTTCTGCCACTTCGCCGCGATAATTCGGGTCGGCGGGTTCGAGCGGCATTTCGGCGTTGATGATGCTGACGATTTCCCTGGCAGAGACGACATCGTTAACGCGCCAGCCATTGCTGTGACCCACATCCATGTATTCAATGAAGCGCAGGATGTAGCCCCTCTCGCGGAAGAAACGCGCCATCGGCAGGATGCTATCCTCGTTCACGCCGCGCTTCACCACCATATTGACCTTGATCGGTTCCAGCCCGGCGGCTTTGGCGGCATCCATGCCTTCAATCACCTTCTCCACCGGGAAGTCCACATCGTTCATGGATTTGAAGATTGCATTGTCGAGCGAATCGAGACTGACGGTCACACGCTTCAACCCAGACTTTTTGAGCTGGTCGGCAAACCGGGGCAGGAGCGCCCCGTTGGTGGTCATCGTCAGATCGACGTTGGGAATCTGCGCCAGCATCGCGACAAGGTCGGGGAAGTCCTTGCGTACGAGCGGCTCGCCGCCGGTGAGACGAATCTTCTTCACCCCAAAGGAAACGAACAGGCGCGCGAGGCGGGTGATCTCTTCAAAGGTCAGCACCATATCGCGGTGCAGGAATTGATAATCGGAACCGAAAACTTCCTTCGGCATGCAATACACACAGCGGAAGTTGCACCGGTCTGTGACGGAGATTCGCAGGTCGCGCAGAGGTCGATTGAGAGTATCCAGGAGGGTCATTGTTGGCCTTCTCTCCAGGCGCAGTTTTTAGCGCCGGGTTCGAGGATTATATCAATTTTATTAAATAATCCGGGATTGCAATTGACGGAGGGTGGCAGCCATGCTATCATGACATGGTCATTATTCTTACCATTATTAGGAGTTATTATGAGTTTTGAATTTATTCTTCGCATCGTCGGCATGGTCGTTCTGGCAGTTGCCGGGGGATTTTGGGGATTTGAATTTTCCAAATTCGCACCGGAAGACGCCATTCGTACCACACTTGTGTTCAGTTTGGTTGGCGCATTGACGGGTCTGATCCTTACCCCTTACTTTACCACCCGCCCTGCGCGCTCCATTCGTTCCGTGCTGGGACGCATGACCGCCGAAAGCCTCTTCGCCGGGTTGACCGGGCTTGTGGTCGGTTTGCTCATCGCGGCATTGCTCGCATTTCCGCTTTCCATGTTGCCGCAGCCGTTTAGCCAGATACTGCCTTTCATCGTCGTCTTGATCTTCTCGTATTTCGGTGTGTCACTGTTCGTGATGCGTCAGGGCGACATTATGGGCTTGCTCAGCGCCCTAAGTGGACGTGGCGAAGGCGGCGGTTCCTCCTCGTGGACCAACCTCAACCGCAACATCCTGCTCGATACCAGCGTCATCATCGACGGGCGCGTGGCGGATATTGCCAAGACCGGCTTCCTGCCCGGCACACTGCTCATTCCCCGCTTCGTGTTGAACGAGCTCCAATATATCGCGGACTCTCCCGATGGCGTTCGCCGCCAACGCGGTCGCCGCGGTATGGAAGTCCTTGCTGAAATACAAAAGCTGCCCAACGTCCTGGTGCGCATCTCGGACATCAACGTGGATGGCGTGCGCGAAGTGGACGACAAACTGGTCGTGCTCGGCAAACAGCTCAAGAGTCCCATCCTCACCAACGATTACAATCTCAACCGCGTCGCCGAACTGCAAGGCGTGACCGTACTCAACATCAACGAACTGGCGAACGCCGTCAAATCGGTCGTCCTACCGGGTGAAGCCCTGCGCATCAACATCATGCAGGAAGGCAAGGAACATGGTCAGGGCGTCGGCTACATGGACGATGGCACGATGGTCGTGGTCGAGAACGGACGCGAGTACATCGGCGAATACATGGATGTGAACATCACCAAGGTCCTCCAAACCGCCGCCGGGCGCATGATCTTCGGACGGGTGGAAGAGGAGAACGGAAGACGCAACAAAAGCAAGTAAACAGTAAACAGTGAACAGGGCGTCGCGAGGCGTCCTGTTTTTATCCCCAAGGTCGTAGTCAAGTCACTTGATATTCAAAAGATAAGATCAAAAGCGCGAAAGGAGCGAATGACGCAAAAATAGCGTTTTTCGCCTTTTCGCGGATTTTGCGTTAAGATTTTCTGACTTTGCTATAGCCCTATCTTTTATCCCTTTCATCTGTGTTATTCTGCGGTTAAAATACTCAAACCCAAAACCTTAGTGACCTTTGTGTCCTTTGTGTTTAACGAAGGAAACCATGCTGAAAATCTACAACACTCTCACCCGCAAAACCGAAGAATTACAGACCCTCGAACCCGGCGTCGTCAAGATGTACGTCTGCGGTGTCACGGTCTATAACGACGCGCACGTTGGGCACGCCATGTCTGCCATCGTATTCGACATCATCCGCCGCTACCTCGAATATCGTGGCTTCAACGTCAGACACGTCATGAACTATACCGACGTGGACGATAAGATCATCAACCGCGCCAACCAACTCGGCGAAGACCCGCTCAAACTTTCGCAACGTTACATCGAAGATTACGCGCGCGATCTCGCCAGTCTCAACGTGCTGCCTGCCACGTCCAACCCGCAGGTCAGCAAGACCATGCCGCTCATCATCCAATTCATCGAAGGGCTGATCCAAAAAGGTCACGCCTACGCCGCTCAAAATGGCGATGTCTATTTCCGCGTCACCAGCGACGATGATTATGGTCGCCTCTCCGGGCGCAAACTTGAAGACATGCAAGCCGGCGCGCGCATCGAAGTCGGTGAACAAAAAGAACATCCCATGGACTTCGCGCTTTGGAAAGCCGCCAAGCCTGGTGAAATTTTCTGGGAAAGCCCGTGGGGCAAGGGACGCCCCGGCTGGCATATCGAATGCTCCGCCATGAACCTTGCCGAACTTGGCGAACAGATCGACATCCACGGCGGCGGCAACGATTTGATCTTCCCGCACCACGAAAACGAGATCGCGCAAACTGAAAGCTACACAGGTAAGGAATTTTCCCACTATTGGATTCACAACGGCATGCTGCAACTCGGCGGCGAGAAAATGTCCAAATCGCTTGGCAACATCGTCAGCATCAAGGAATTTCTCTCGAAGCGCTCCTCCGACGTGATGCGCATGCTGGTTCTGAACGGGACCTACCGCGCCCCGCTGATGTTCAATGAAGAAACGCTCGGCGCTGCGGAAAGGAATGTGGAACGCCTCAAATCCGCGCTCAAACCTGCCGCCCCCTCCGCCAGCGGACTCGTCGCTGACGCCGCTTCTGCCCTCTCTGCGTCCATTGAGTCAGCGGGCACCAACTTCACCGAAGCCATGGACAACGACTTCAACACCGCGGGCGCCATCGCCGCGTTGTTCGAACTCTCCAAGTCCATCAATACCGCCCGCGATAACGGCGCGACAGCCGATCAGCTCGCAGCTGCTCAAAAAGTATTCAGTGAGCTCGCTGGTGTCCTCGGCTTGAAACTTGAGGATAAAAAAGGTTCGAGTGAACAAGAAGCCGAAGTGAAAGCCCTGATCGCAGAACGCACTCAAGCACGCAAAGACAAAAACTGGAAGCGCTCCGACGAAATCCGCGACCAGCTCAAAGCAATGGGCGTGTCCATCGAAGACAGCAAAGACGGCACAACTTGGAAGTGGAGTTAAATCAAGTAGGTCACACTACAAGCTATCACTGTAGCAAATTCGATTGCTATGTAAGAATGCGGAAAAGCCTCAACGCGAATTTCGCAAATGAGGCGAATGACGCGAAAATCATGGGGTATTGCGTCATTCGCCTTTTTTCGCACTTTTCGCATTAAGGTTTTGGGACTTCACTACAGCCACGCATTACAAGCGGGGAGCGCCAAAAGTTTGTTAGAAAAAAGGCTCAGAGCCGCCGTCCCCGGCGGCGTTCTGCGAGTAAATCCTTCGCCGAGGACGGCGAAGGGAGCAGGTCATCTACAAACTTTTAGCGCACCCTTACAAGCGTGACCTACTTTTTATAAGTATGTTTCAGATGTATAATTCAATCATCACAATGACTTTTCAAGGAGAAAATCCATGCGTAGAATGTTCGGCTTTTTGATCGGGATCTTTACAGGCGCGTTGGTCGGCGGGGTGATCGCTTTGCTGCTTGCCCCCGAATCCGGCGAGAACCTGCGCGGACAACTCCGCGACCGCGGGCAAACCTTCCTCAACGACATCCGCCACTCGGCAGATGCCCGCCGCATCGAACTACGCGGACGGTTAGATTCGCTGCGAGCGCCGAGGAGCGAGTTCTAATGCAGTAAACAAGTAAACAGGTACTTGTCTACTTGTCTACTTGTTTACTTGTCTACTTATTACTTCCGCGTAAAACTTCACTACATTTTGCATATTCGCCCCATACTCCGCACGCGCGGAGATGATGTTCGTATTCAGACCTGCGGCTTCGGTTCGCAGGTCTTCTCTTTCCAAGCCCAATAAAATCGCATCGGCTATCGATTGCGGGTCGTTTGAATCGAATAGCAAACCGTTCTGCCCATGCGTAATCCACTCGCGGATGGATTCGAGATCGCCCGCCACAGGGAAACATCCACATGCCATCGCTTCGAGTAGCGTATTTGGCGTGCCGTCATGGATGCTGGGCGAAACCACGATCTGCGCCCCACGAAACACCTCCCCCATTTTTTCATGCGGATAAGGCGGCAATAATTCCACCGCATCTTCTATTTTCAAATCGCGCACCCAGCCCATCGCCTGCGGCTCCCATTGCATGCCTGTGCAAAGGAACTTGGCTCCAGGATGTTTTGCCAACACCAGCGGAATAGCGTTGAAGAATGAATCATTGCGCACATAGGGTCTCACTCCACGCGGGTTGATGATGATCGGACTCTTCACCAATTCCTTTGGCGGATAAAAAACATCGCCTCGGATTCCGCCGTTGCCGGGCGCGACCAACGCGGGCTTATCCACGCTCAAGCCCCATTCGTGAGCCAGCCTTACATCACGTTCGACGTCGGCATGCAAGCCATCTACAGACTTCATCACTTTGCGCGTGTAATATTTCATCAGCGGCGTAGACGGGGCATGCAGGGTGAAGTCGTTGCCCCAAATGGAAACGAGAAATGAGGGACGAGGTTCGAGACCTTGCAAAGCAGAGGCGGTTAACATCCCTTCATAAGGGATGCGCATGGCATGGACAATATCGGGCTGTACTTTTTTGATGAAGGCGCGTAACTTGCGCGCGGATGCGGGAATGGTCACGGGACCGAGCCACTGTCTGATTTTGGTGCGCAGGCTCAGGGTCCGCAAAGAGGCGCTGGAAGGGGCGGAGGTGCGTTTCTTGGCGGCGCTAAAAGCGACGGGTGTGAATTCAGTCTGCGCGGTGGGAAGATCCGCATCCCATTCAAAGGTGGAGGCGATAAAGACCTCATCGCCGCGTTCGATGAAATAGCGAATCCAATTGCGCGAGATGGGCGAGCGGGCATCGGTGACGAAAAGCAGTCGCATAAGGTGATTATACCCAGCAAAATCCTGAGCAATTGCATTCCACTTTGTAGTATATTTAAGCTCATGAGCACAGGTCGCATTCTCATCGTCGAAGACAATATGGACACATACGAACTGGTGCGCTTCATTCTGGAGAAGAATGGGTTTGAAACCTTTCTCGCCATGAATGGACGCGACGGGGTCAACGCCGCCAACAAACAGCAGCCAGACCTCATCATCATGGACCTTTCGATGCCGGAGATGGACGGTTGGACCGCCATGCGGCTGATCAAAGGCAACACCGTCACTTCATCGATTCCGATGATCGCCCTCACCGCTCATGCCCTGCCCAGCGACCGCAAACGCGCGTTCGATGCAGGCTGCGATGAATACATCACCAAACCCATGGATTTGCTCGACTTGCTGGATACCGTTCAAAACCGGATACAAAAGGTTTAAGGCTTGGGCAAGCCCACTATTTTATGGCTCGTGAGATCATAGCGAATCACGCAAGAGCCAAATCTTTCAATCAAGAGGAACAAAATATGAAACAAATTTGTGTTGTCGGCGTTGGCTACGTCGGTCTGGTAACCGCCGCCTGCTTCGCCGACCTGGGCAACCGCGTGACCGCGTTGGACGTGAACGAAGAACGCGTTGCGAATCTCAAAAAGGGCATCATGCCCATCTACGAACCGGGGCTGGATGAACTCGTCAAACGCAACGTCAAAGCGGGGCGCATCACATTCACCACCTCATACGCTGATGCCCTGAAAGGCGCGGAATATGCCTTCATCGCCGTGGGCACTCCTTCCGGCTCGGATGGTTCGGCAGACTTGCAGTACGTTGCCGCGGCAGCGACTTCGATTGCGAAGAACATGACCGCGCCGCTGGTGCTCATCAACAAATCCACGGTTCCGATCGGGACCGGTGACTGGGTTGCCGACATTGTGAAGGGTGCCCAGCCCAAGCCAATCGACTTTGCGGTTGTCTCCTGCCCTGAATTTTTACGCGAAGGGTCCGCCATCGGTGACTTCATGAGTCCGCACCGCACGGTGATCGGGTCATTGGATCGCGATGCCGCGAACAAGGTCGCTCAATTGCATTTACCCCTGCGCGCGCCCATCGTCATCACCGATTTGCGCACCGCGGAGATGATTAAGTACGCCAGTAACGCCTTCCTCGCCACCAAGATTTCCTTCATCAACGAGCTTGCCGACCTGTGCGAACGCGTCGGCGCGGATGTGAAGGAAGTAGCCGCGGGCATGGGCTACGATGCGCGCATCGGGCGTCACTTTTTGGATGCGGGTCTCGGCTGGGGCGGCTCCTGCTTCCCCAAAGATGTGGAGGCACTCGCCTTCATGGCAAAAGAGAAGGGACTCGAACCGAAGATCCTCAACAGTGTGATGGGCGTCAATTATGACCGCCGCAAGGAAGCCGTAAAAGCTGTTGAATTGATGGTCGGTGGCAGCCTAAAGGGCAAGACCATTGGATTGCTTGGTTTGGCGTTCAAACCCAACACCGATGACATGCGCGATGCGCCATCCATTGATATTTCAGAAGAATTGATCGAAGCAGGCGCGAAGGTCCGCGCCTATGACCCGGTCGCCATGCACGTGGCGCGTCCCATCCTCCCAGCCGTGGAAATGTTCGACGAGCCGTATAAACTGGCAGATGGCTGCGATGCGTTGATGGTCGTCACCGAATGGAACGAGTTCAAGCAGCTCGACCTGGACAAGGTGAAGGGCTTGCTCAAGTCTCCGGTTATTTACGACGGGCGCAATATCTACGAACCCGGTCGCATGAAAGAAATGGGCTTCACCTATCGGGCAATTGGACGTTAGTCTTTTCGCCTGTTGGTTTGATAGTCGGATAGTCAGGGAATCTGACTATCCGACTATTTGACTAAAGACTATCCGACTACAAGACTAAAAGACAACATGACTAACACTCCCCCCGTTTGTAATTACGAAGGCTCCGACTACCAGCAATCCTTTTGGGAGCAGGGCGGGCGCGCCTACGAAGACCGCGCTGAAGCGATTGCCCTAAAACGCATGCTGCCCAAAAGCGGAAAGTTGATGCTCGAACTTGGCGCAGGCGCAGGTCGCAATACACCGCGTTATGCCGGTTTTGAACGCATCGTGGTGTTGGATTATTCGACCACACAACTGGCACAGGCGCAGGAAAGGCTTGGGCGTTCGGATAAATACATCTATGTCGCTGCGGATGTATACCGCCTCCCCTTCCGCTCAGGCTTGTTCGATGCTACGACGATGATCCGCGTCCTTCACCACATGGCAGATGCGCCCAAGGCGCTTGCTCAAATTCAGGCAACATTGCAACCCGGCGCAACTTTCATCCTTGAATTCGCGAACAAGTTGAATCTCAAAGCGATTTTGCGGTATTGGCTTGGAAAACAATCGTGGAGTCCGTTCTCGCTGGAACCGGTGGAATTCGTCAAACTGAATTTCGACTTTCACCCAAAAGCCATCCGCCAGTGGTTAAACTCGCTTGGCTTCGCCATCGAAAAAATGCTGACCGTTTCGCACTTCCGCCTCGGCTTGTTGAAGCGCATTATCCCTGCCAGCCTGCTCGCCGCTGTGGACGGTCTCTTCCAACCAACAGGTACGCTCTTCCAACTCACGCCCAGCGTGTTCGTGAAAGCCGTCCTCCCCGGCAATCCAAACGTGGATATTCCTTTGACAGTGATCGAGCTTTTCAAATGCCCAGATTGTGACGGCGGGAATTTACAAGAGAAGACAGACCATGTCGCCTGTCCCTCCTGCGGGGCGAAGTGGTCCGTTCAAAACGGGATCTATGATTTCAGGGAACGGATGAAATAGGGACTGGATTGCATACCAAAAAGGCTCGCTGCCCGTAGCGCAAGATGACATCTTGCGCTACAACATTTAATCAGACCCGCTATCAAATCTTTTAGTGATGCGTGAAATCCATGTAAATCACGACAGTGCTTTTTTACTCAATCCTTCAACAACGGCAAGCGGATGAAGAAGGTACTGCCGGGGAATTTCTCTTCGTCCTTACCAGGGCTTTCCACCCAAATGGTGCCCTGCAACGCGCGGACGATGCCGGAGGCGATGGCGAGTCCTAGCCCTGCGCCGCCGCCTTTGTAATTCGTACGGCTGGACGAATGCAATTGCACCTCCCCCATTTGATACAACTTCTCGAAGATGACCTTGTGATGTTCCGAGTCGATACCGATGCCGCTGTCTTTGATGGCGATCTCCGCCATTTTGCCGCGTTTGGGGTCTTCCACCACCCAGGCAGAGATGTAGATCGAGCCGCCGTCTGGCGTGAACTTGATGGCGTTGACGATCACCTGGTCGAGCGCCTTTTTCACGAGTTCCGAATCCGCCAACAGCGGGGGGATCGTTTTGATGGAGTCGTCCAGAGTCAAGGTCAGGCTGCGAGCCGCGAGGTCCTCCACATAATCCTTGTGGATAAGCCTGAGGATCAATCCCAAACTGACCGACTCAAGATGCGGCGTGATGACCTGGTTCTCGAGGCGGACTACGTCCAACATGCTGTTCACAATCTGATGCAGGCGGTTCGTTCCGCGTAACACACCCTGCACCGCCTCGGAAAGCGTGGCATTGCCTTGAATGATCGCGTCGTTTTGCAGCATGCCGAGGAAACCTTTGACGACCGTCAACGGCGTGCGCAACTCGTGCGCAGCAACCTGAATGAACGCGGACTTGTTCTTGTCATGTTTCTCAAGCGTTTGATAGGCTTTGTTTAATTCCTCAACGCGTTCCGAGACCATGCGTTCCATCATCTGATTCATATCGGTCACTTCGTGATAGAGGCGCGCATTT
>JACPVC010000317.1 GCA_016191955.1 Chloroflexota bacterium | reverse complement strand
GTCTGCAACCTGCCCGATACCATTCCGCTCGATTTCTTCATCCCTGAGTGCAACGGCTATGGCGCGAATATCTGGAATCCATATTATTGGGACCAACTCAGCGGCAGCTTCAATAAATGGATATCCGATGAAACAAGTAAGTGGAAATCATTCATTGAGTAAAATAGACCCTAAAGGCTTTCAAAACCTTTAGGGTCTTTATTTTTTATAACAAGGAACAACATGGAAACCTTCTTCTCTTTTTTGGAAAAACGCGTCGACGACTCCTCTTCTCTTCTGTGCGTGGGACTCGACCCGCACATCTCCGACCTTCCAAGCCCCACTGCCGCCTCCGCGCTGACGTTCAGCCTGAATCTCGTCAAGCAGACCGCTCGCTACGCTGCAGCCTTCAAACCCAACGCCGCCTTCTTCGAAGTCTTCGGCGCTGAAGGCTGGACGGCACTCAAGCAGGTGATCGAAGCCATCAACGAAGAGTCAGATCGAATGGGGTCGCGCATCCCTATCATCCTGGATGCGAAGCGGGGTGATATCTCATCCACGGCGGAGGCATACGCCAAATCCGCGTTTGAATCTCTCGGCGTGGACTGCATCACCTTGAGTCCGTATCTCGGCAAAGACTCCATCGAGCCGTTCCTCAATTATCGAGAGAAGGGCGTTTTCCTGCTGTGCAAAACGTCCAACGCTGGTTCGATGGATGTGCAGAACCTGCTCGTCATGCCGATGGGTTCGGATATGCCCATGCCCTTGTATATTTACGTGGCGAAACTCGCCCAGCAATGGAATGAGAAAAATAATGGGGGTGGTGTGGTTGGCGCGACCCACCCGCAGATCATGGAAATGATCCGCGCCGCCGCGCCGGATTTGTGGTTCCTTGCTCCGGGTGTTGGCGCACAAGGCGGCGAATTGGAGATCACGCTCAAAGCTGGTCTGCGTGCGGACGGGAAAGGGTTATTGCTGCCCATTTCACGTACGATCTCTCGCGCCGATAACCCCGGTAAAGCTGCTGCCGAAATCCGCGATGAGATATTGCGTATCAAACACGAGATGAAAAAATAGGAGACATCATGACAAACAAATTACGCATTACGGATCACGCATTAGCCGCACTCGCAGACGGACTCCTCGATGCAGGTTGTATCAAATTCGGCGAGTTCACGCTCAAGTCGGGGCTCAAATCGCCCATTTACATTGACCTGCGTCAGATCATTACCTATCCAAAATTATTGGAACAGATTGCCCAAGCCTATCTGCCAATTCTCTCACTCCTCCAATTCTCTCGAATCGCAGGCTTACCTTATGCCGCCATTCCCATCGCCACTGCCATCAGCCTGGCGGGGGACTATCCCATGATCTACCCACGCAAGGAAGTGAAGACTTACGGAACCAAAGCCGAGATCGAGGGCGAATATCATGCGGGCGAGACGGTGGTCGTCATCGACGATCTTGCCACCACCGGCGGCAGCAAATTCGAAGCCATCGAAAAGTTGACCGGTGTTGGTCTGGTCGTGAAAGATGTCGTCGTGCTGGTGGACCGTCAATCCGGTGCGAAAGAGTCATTGGAGCAGGCAGGCTACAACCTCCATGCGGTGTTGACCATCACGCAGTTGTTGGATCATTGGGAATCAACTGGAAAAGTGGAAAAGACTAAGATCGAAGAGACACGAACTTTCCTGAAACAAACTAAAGGATGAGAGATGGCAGGATTGGCTGTAAATGTGGCAGTAATTCACGAAAGCAAGATTTTGTTGACGCAACGAGAGGATTTTGAAACCTGGATTTTGCCAAGTGGCGGTGTGGAGGATGGAGAAAGCCTTGCTCAAGCTGCAATCCGCGAAACGAAAGAAGAAACCGGCTTGGATGTGGAATTGACCAGATTGGTTGGCACATATTCTCGTTTTAGTAATATGCCTCTCGTCCATGCTGTATTATTTGTTGCCAAACCCGTTGGTGGGGAGATCAAATGTCAGGAAGGCGAAACCATAGCTGTGGAGTGGTTTCCTTTTGATGAGATCCCAAGTCCACTTTCAGCCGGACATAAAAGAAGAATTGAAGATGCGATTTCAGGCATGTCTGGTGTAGTTGTTTTGCAGAAGTTTATTTTTCCAGACATGCCCGAAAAAATATCAAGACGTGAATTAATAGAACTCCGTGATAGCTCAGGTTTATCTCGCCAGGATTTTTATTTGAAAATAATGGAGAATGTTAAATTAGAAGAAACCGTGGAAGTCTTTGGTATTCAAACTGGAATTGTGTGACTTATGACCTGGAAAACATTTGAAGTTCAATCCTCTGAATTGGCTGAATTTGCAAGAACGCGGCTTCACAGCAAGGTCGCCTATCTCGCCACCATCCGCAAGGACGGTTCGCCGCGCGTTCATCCGTTCACGCCGATCATCGGCGAGGGACATTTTTTCGTTTTCATGGAACCGACTTCGCCGAAAGGACACGACCTGCGCCGTGACCCACGTTTTGCCGTCCATTGTGCCGTCTCGGATACCAGCGGTGAAAGTGGAGAAGTCTTCCTCTCAGGCAGGACAAGTTTTATCGAAGACCGGGAAATACGTGCTGTTGCTGTGAGAGTCTCGTCGTATGAACCTGCCGAACGATATATCCTTTTTGAATTGCATCTTGAAAGTGTCACCACAACAGAATATCCCGAAGAAGGTGGTCCCATTCGCAGGCGTTGGGAGCTCGATGAATAACTCACCTTACGCAATTTTTACTTTCTTGCGCCCCTTGCCCTTCGACTGCGCTCCTCGACGTTCACTCGTCGCTCCGCTCAGGGCGGCTGCCGCGCTCCCGAAAACACCGGGACGATGTGAGCGGAGAGCGGGTGTTCGTCCCGCTCGTAGTCGAAGCGTAGGTGCGTAAGGGAGTGAATAAGATGACAAAAAAACAAACCTTTATTGCTGAGATAAAGGACGCGGGCGGAGGGGGCGCCTTTGTGGATGTGCCCTTCGATGTCGAAGCGGTCTTCGGCTCGAAGCGCCCCAAGGTCAAAGCGACGATTGACGGCGTTCCCTATCGCGGACTTTTAGTGCGGATGGGCAGTGACTGTCACATGCTGTTGATCCTCAAGTCGATTCGCGAGCAGATCGGCAAGACGTTCGGCGATGAGGTCAAAGTTACGGTTGAGTTGGATACCGAACCGCGTGTGATAGAAATTCCAAAAGACTTGTTGAAGGAATTGAAAAGAGATAAAGACGCTAAGGCTTTTTTTGACAAGCTTTCATTTACTCATAGGAGGGAATATGTGAATTGGATTCTGGAAGCAAAGAAAGAGGAAACTCGCGCCAATCGTATTTTGAAAACGGTGCAGATACTGAAAAAGGGAAAGAAGGAACATTAATCCGCCCATGCCGAAGATCAACATTGGAGACCGGAAGTTATTTTATTCACTCGCGGGTTCGGGTAAACCGACCGTCATTCTTGAAACCGGGTTGGGTGATACTTCCGCATCGTGGGCACACGTTCAAGATGCGGTTGCACAATTCACGAGCGTGTTTGTTTATGATCGCGCAGGCATTGGGCAGAGCGATCCCGCGCCGACGCCCCGCACCTGCCAGAACATGGTGGATGACCTGTCTGCGCTCCTGAAAGCTGCGAACATACTGCCACCGTATATTCTGGTCGGTCATTCCTTTGGCGGGTTGATCGCCCGACTCTTTGCAAGCCAACATGTCAACGATGTGACTGGCATGTTGCTGGTGGATTCAGCGCATGAAGACCGCACTGCCGGTTTCGAAAAAGTCTTATCGAATGAATTGATCGCCCGTAATCGTGCATTCCTTCTCGACCCCTCGCGTAACTCCGAATTCGTTGACCGCATCCCATCTGAGGGACAGGTACGTGATGCCTGGCATATGTTCGATTTTCCGCTGATGGTGCTGGTGCGCGGCTTGCCCGATAAAACGGATAGTGTCTGGCCCAGTGCGGAACTCCAACGGGTAGAACGGGAGTTGCAGGACGAATTTCTAAAACTATCCCCGAAGAGTTCGCTTTTCGTTGCCGAACAAAGTGGTCACTGGATTCAAAAAGACCAACCTGAACTGGTCGTTGATGGCATCCGAAAGGTAATGGGGTTGTAAATGTATCGCCTGCTTCGCCCACTGCTCTTTCGCCTCGACCCCGAACGTGCCCATGCGTTCACGCTCCACGCATTATGCATTACGGGAAATTTCTTCCCCTCGCGTAAGATACTCGAACTTCTTTACCATGCTCCTTCCAAACCGGTGACGGTCTTCGGGCTGACGTTCAAAAATCTGATTGGCTTGGCGGCGGGATATGACAAGGACTGCCTCGCGGTCCGTGGACTGGCAGCGTTGGGTTTTGGTCACGTGGAAGTAGGCACGGTCACGCCCAAGCCGCAGCCGGGGAATCCGTCTCCACGCGTGTTTCGTCTGGTGGAGGATGAAGCGGTCATCAACCGCATGGGTTTCCCTTCGCGTGGCGCGGAATATATGCAGGCAAGGTTATCTCCCGGTGTGCCATCGAACTGGCTTGGGCGCGTGTTGGGCATTGCAAGTGAAAGGCCCCAAAGGCGAATCCATTGGAATACAGTGCTGGGTGTTAATCTCGGCAAGAACAAGGAAACGCCCAACGAAGAAGCTGTGTTCGATTATCTTGCCTTGCTTCAAAATTTTGCAGGGCTGGCAGATTATCTGACGGTCAACGTCAGTTCGCCCAACACGGTGGGGCTGCGCAGTTTGCAGGGACGGGCAGCCTTGGAGGGGTTGCTTACTCAACTCCATCGACAGCGATTGATCGAACAGCAGACGTACAAGAAACGTATTCCTATTCTCGTCAAACTTGCACCGGATTTATCGGAAGCGGAACTCGATGACGCGCTTGAAGCCATCGTCCACACGCGCATGGATGGGGTGATTGTCACGAACACGACCTTGGGACGCGAGGGGTTACAGTCAAACTATCGGGGAGAATCAGGCGGGTTGAGCGGGAGTCCGCTCAGGGTTAAGAGTGAGGCGGTTCTTCGTCAAGCGATTAAGCGTGTGGACGGGCAAATCCCGGTGGTGAGCGCGGGCGGAGTCATGAATCCAGAGGATGCAAAACGCCGCCTCGAGCTGGGGGCGGCGCTGGTGCAGGTCTATACGGGGTTGATCTATCGCGGACCGGGTTTGGTAAAAGAGATCATCCGGGCGCTCTAGGGCTGTGCCGGGCGCATTACCGGAGAGGGTGCTTCATTGCGGTCGGTGAAGAAGTTTTCAGGCAACAGCAGTGGTTCGAGCGTGCGAGGCGTGGAGATCGAATCGGCGGGGATAATGTAAAGGTTGATGGGGCTTTCCCCACCAAGGCGTATATCTTGAAAAGCAAAGATCACGTGACTGCCATCGGGGCTGAAGGAGGCATCTCGGTAACAACAGTTGCTTTCGTAAGGTGCAGCCTTTTGAGCTTTGTGCGTGAAGGTGTTGTATAAAGCCAGATCGCCAAAGCCGCCATTGCGGACGTTACTGGTGAGAAAGAAGAGCAGGTCTCCATCCCAGTCGAAATTGGAGATGTCTCCGGAGAATTGGAAACGCCCGGAGGGAAACTCATCCACTTTTATATCCGTGAAGGCATTGCAGTTCTGTACTTTGATGATGCGGATCGCGTCTGCAAATGTGCCGCTGGCGTTGGCGTTAAATTCGACCGCAAGCTGTGTGCCGTCATCCGACCATTCAACATCCTTGAACGCCAGATCGTCATAAAAACAACCGCCCATTTCGAGCAGGGCGCTTTTGCGGGTCACGAAGCGCAATTTCGACGGATCGTATGGAACGATGAACAACTCGCGGTTCACACTGAGGGCAGCTTTTGTTCCATCCGGCGAAACACTGAAACCCTCGAAGTATTCCGCTGAAACAAAGTTGATGATGACGTCCTCTACCTCGGTTCCGATGTTGACCGTCTTGACCGTTTTGCCGGTCATATAAAGGATGCTCTCTCCGTCTGGCAGCCATTGCAGGTTGAACTTGGGAAGCCCATCATTGGTGAATTGCTTGAGCTCGCTGCCATCCACGTTCATAGCCCAGATGTCGTTATCGCGTATGAAGGCGATCTTATCCGCGCCGCCGATCTGAGGCAGACTCGCTGGACTGGTTTCTTCAGCTGCGACATCAGTTGCGACAAGGGTGTTGGGAGTGGCGGTCCATTCGATGATGACGGGCTGAAGGGTCTGTGTGGGAGGTTTGCCGGGGATGACGGACGTCGGCGCTTCCAACAGGACCTGGAGCAGGTCTGTGCTAAAGAAGAGAAATGCGCCGCCGATAACGGTTAGAAACCCCAATGTGAGTAGCACGGGAATCACCCAACTGCGGCGTTGTGGCTGCGTATCGGTCTTCGGCCTTTTGAAAGTCGCGGTGCCGTTAAACGGTGAAACCTTGGCAGTGACATTCATATTGCGCTGCGGGTTCTCTCCGCGTAGAAAGGCTTTGATCGTTTCCACCAACTCAACCGATGTGGAGAAACGGTCGTCATGGTTCTTTGCCATCGCGGTGGAGATGACCTTTTCCATCCAGCCGGGCAGGTTGGGGTTGGCTTCCAAAATTCGCGGCACAGGCTCGGTGACGTGTTTAATCGCCAGCCCAAGCGGAGTATCTGCCGTGTAGGGTTGTTTGCCCGTCACCATTTCGTACAGGATGACGCCCAGGGCATAAATGTCAACACGCCCATCGATGGCATCTCCAGATGCCTGTTCCGGCGCCATATAGGCGGGCGTACCGATGATGGCAGAACCGGTCATGTTGCTGGTCGCGTCGCCCTGGCTGAACTTGGCGATGCCGAAATCTGAAATAAGAGGGATGTTCTTTTCGGTGAAAAGGATGTTTGCGGGTTTGAGGTCGCGGTGGACGACGCCTTTGGAATGCGCTTCATCCAGCCCCGGCGCGATCTGTTCGATGATTCTGACGGCTTCTTGAACGGTGAAGGTGTGGGCACGGATGCGTTCGGCAAGCGAGCCGCCGCTCATATAGCGCATCACGAAATAAGGTTGGTTATTCTCTTCGCCTACATCGTAGACCGGCACAATGGAGGGATGCTCCAACTTGGCGATGATCTTCGCCTCACGCTGGAACCGCAGACGGAACTGCGGGTCAGAGTGGATCAATTCGGGCGGCAGAAACTTGATGGCTACTTCACGTTCGAAACGCGGGTCGTAGGCGCGGTACACCGTGGCAAAACCGCCGCGCCCGAGTTCACCTTTGATTTCGTAACGTCCGATCTTTTCTGGGATAGCCATATGGGCAAGTATACCGATGAAACCTTTATTCTGCCATGTATAGCCCGCCCGTGGACTCCATCCAGTCGGCGATGCGTTCCACGGCGGCGGGAATGTTGTTATCTGAGATATCGATCTCCATTTTAGGCAGGATCGAATCATCAAACA
Source organism: Chloroflexota bacterium (assembly GCA_016191955.1). Taxonomy (GTDB): domain Bacteria; phylum Chloroflexota; class Anaerolineae; order Anaerolineales; family Villigracilaceae; genus Villigracilis. The sequence continues at coordinate 5,023 of JACPVC010000317.1, read as the reverse complement.
ATTTGCGGATGACTTTTTGCTCTTCGACAAAGAGATTCAAGTCATCGTATTGCGAAGGGTTGCCGGAGACCTTCAAACGTTCGGCGCGGGCGGCGGCAAAGGATTCGGGCGAGCGCGTCATCAGCACTAAGCGGAAGTTGAGCGGGTGCAGGCGTTCCTCCAGCCAGCGAAAGTCGTAATCCTTCTTGTAGGTCATCCACTGATACATGCGGGTCGAGAGGTGAAAACGGTCCACGATCCAGGAATAGTATTTTTGCAACTCGAAGAGCTTGACCCATGTGTCGTAGGTCTCCATCGCAAGCGCTTCTTCCTGCGGCTCGAAGTTGATCAGGCCGCGCCCCCAGGGAAAATTAGTGAACGCGCACCACTCACCCGAGATCAGCGGCGAGTGATATTTGTACTTGCGCGGACCCACAATCCGCGGGTGCTCGTTGAGCGCAAAAGCGATGTCGGTTTTGAAGGTCAGGCGCGTACCTTCGAGGATGATTTTCGGGGTAAGTTTAGACATGGCGTAATTATAAGACGGTGGACGGCAGACCATGGACGGTGTTTTACGGTCTGCCGCCCATTGTCAATTCTGATAAATTTCTGAAACGATTCGACAAGCCACTTGTGGTATATTCGCGACAAGGTAACCCTTATTATGGACGACAAAATCACGATCATCGAAGGACCGCCCCCGATCTTTGAGCACGTCAACGACGGCTGGGCAATGGGCTTGAACGAAAGCCCGAATCTATCCATCCCCGCGCTCACGCGCCTGCGCACATTTAATGGTCCCGCCCTGGTGCAACGCTGTTACAACGCATGGCACAACAGGACCTCCATTCACCTGCACTATCGCAACGAGACGGGTCTCGAACAGACCGCTCCCATCCTCGCCGCCCGCAACGTGGAGACGAACGACGGGCATGTCCTGCTCCTGTGGGTGTATCTCGACAGCGAGAAGGTCGAATACGAAACCGACGATGCCGGCGACGACGACCAACTGGACGACTACCCCGGCGAATAAGTTGGGTATACAATAAGTGACAGTCATGGCGCCGCGGCGCCATGACTGTCACTTTTATTTTGAGGACTTAAATGACAACGCTTCTTTCCAACCTCCAATCTGGTGTGCTCACCCTGCGCCTTAACCGCCCCGAACGCGCCAACGCCTTCAACTTCGAGATGACCACGGCGCTGCAAAGCGCCCTCGCCGATGCGGAAAAAGACTCGCAGGTGCGATGCGTGGTCATCACCGGCAATGGAAAGATATTCAGCGCCGGGCAGGACATCACCGAAATGAAGAAATATGGCGGTGAAATTTCCTACCGCGAGCATTTGGAGAAGACCTACAATCCGCTCATTCTACAAATTCGGAATATGGGCAAGCCGGTTGTTGCGGCTGTCAATGGAGCGTGCGCGGGCGCAGCGTTTGGAATCACTTTGGCTTGTGACTTGCGCATCGCACATACCAGCGCGTATTTTGTTGTGGGCTTTAGTGGCATTGCATTAGCGCCAGACTCTGGCGTTTCTCTCTTGTTGCCGAAACTCATCGGGCTGGGGCGTGCCCAGGAATATTTCTACACCAATACGCCCATCACAGCCCAACTGGCTTTCGAATGGGGCATCGTCAACAAACTGGGCGGATTCAACTATCAGCGTGTGATCGATCAAATGGTGGGCGAGCTGGCTCGAGGTCCGCGTGAGGCGTTTGCGATGGGGAAGAAAGCGTTCAATGCGGCGATCCTGCCTAATCTGGCAGAGTCCCTAAAGCAGGAAGGAATCCTGCAAGATCAATTGGGCAGGTCGGCGGATCATCAAGAAGCAGTCAGAGCTTTTTTCGAGAAGCGCAGACCCAAATATGACTAGCGTATCCTAATTGGGGTCGTCAGGGTTACTTAACGCGTCAAAAAACATCATTTTTTGCCAAAAATCCGCGTACTTTTGTCATATTGACGCAGGTCTGAAACTCGTGTAAAGTTTCAGGGCAATTGTTTATTATCTGAAACCTATGAGCCAGCAATTGTACATAAGCCGTGAATAAAAGCGGGACCCCGTCCGGGGTGCCCGCTTATTTTTTTCTAAACCTCTTACCCTAGGAGAGTAATATGTCAGGACAGATCAATGCGTTTGAAATGGCACAGAAGCAGTTCGATGCTGTTGCCAAGCAATTGAAGCTCGACTCTGGTGTGGCTGAGACCCTGCGTTGGCCGATGCGCGAATTTTCCTTCCGCATCCCCGTTCGCATGGAAGACGGCTCGCTCAAAGTCTTTCAGGGTTTCCGTGTGCAGCACAACGATGCGCGCGGACCCAACAAGGGCGGCATTCGCTTCCACCCGGCTGAGACGCTCGACACCGTGCGCGCGCTCGCAACCTGGATGACCTGGAAATGCGCCGTGGCAGATATTCCGCTCGGCGGCGGCAAAGGCGGCATTATCGTCGATCCCTCCACGTTGTCTGTAAATGAAAAAGAAAACCTGTGTCGCGGTTGGGTGCGCAATATGTGGAAGAACATCGGTCCACGCAATGATGTGCCGGCTCCCGATGTAGGCACCACTCCTCAAATGATGGGCTGGATGATGGATGAATATTCCAAGCTCGTCGGTCAATACACCCCCGGCGTGTTTACCGGCAAACCCCTTGGCGGCGGCGGCTCGCTCGGACGCACCGAAGCCACCGGCTACGGCGTGATCTACACCGTGCGCGAAGCGATGAAGCGCCTCAATATCGACCCGAAGAAATCGGTTGCTGTTTTGCAGGGTTTTGGTAACGTGTCGCAGTATGCGGCGATTGGCTTCGTCGAAATCCTCGGTGGAACTGTGGCGTGTGTTTCCTGCTACGACCGTCACGACAAGAAAGCCTACACCTACAGCAAGAAGGGCGGCATCGATCCGCGCTTCCTGCTCTCCATCGTGGATGAATACGGCACCATCGACAAGAAGAAGGCGATGGACTCGGGTTACCAGGTGGACGATGGTGACAAGTGGATCGAGTTCGAAGGCAATGTCTTGATCCCTGCCGCGCTCGAGGGACAGGTCAACGGCGATACGGTCAAGAAGGTTTCCAAGGGCGTCAAGATCGTTGCCGAAGGCGCAAATGGTCCCACCACCCCCGAAGCCGACGAAGTGTTCAAGAAGAACGGCGTCTTCAACATCCCCGACTTCCTCTGCAATGCCGGCGGCGTGACGACCTCCTACTTCGAACAGGTTCAGAACGACATGAACTTCTACTGGAGCAAGGATGAAGTCCTCCAGCGCCTCGATGAGAAGATGACCTCTGCCTTCAACGGCGTGTTCGACCGCCACGAGAAGGAAAAGGTCTACATGCGCGATGCGGCTTACATGGTCGCCATCGACCGCGTGGTCAAGGCGATGGAACTCCGCGGCTGGTTGACGGGTTCTGCGTAATTGGTAATTAGTAATTGGAGATTAAGAGGATGCGCTTTACGGCGTGTCCTCTTTTTGATTCGCGCTTCTTCCCGCGCTCGAAACTGTTTCTGTTTCCTTTGACATTTCCCTACCTTTGACATTTGATACAATCACGGCACAATCAATTACCAATTACCAATCTCCAATTCCCCGAGGCACTCATGTCCAAACAAACTTTCAAATGGGACGATCCCTTTCTGCTCAACGACCAACTGACCGACGAAGAGCGCATGATCCGCGATACGGCGCGCAAGTACTGCCAGGACAAACTCATGCCGCGCATCCTTGAAGCGAATCGACACGAAGTTTTCCATCGTGAGATCATGACCGAGATGGGCAACATGGGTTTCCTCGGCTCGACCATCCCTGAGGAATACGGCGGCGCAGGTTTGAACCATGTCGCTTATGGACTCGTCGCTCGTGAAGTGGAGCGCGTGGACAGCGGCTATCGTTCTGCCATGAGTGTGCAAAGTTCACTGGTGATGTATCCGATCTTCACATACGGAACAGAAGAGCAAAGAAAGAAGTATCTTCCGAATTTGGCAAGTGGAAAGTGGGTAGGCTGTTTTGGGTTGACCGAGCCGAATCACGGCAGTGACCCTGCCAGCATGGAAACCAAAGCGAAGAAAGTGGACGGCGGTTATATTCTGCATGGCAACAAGATGTGGATCACAAATTCACCCATCGCAGATGTCTTTGTTGTTTGGGCAAAACTTTACCCTGCTCAGGGCGCCGTCCCCGGCACCGACTCTTCCGCCGAGGACGGCGGAAGGAGCGACTCTGCTCACACCGCCGTTCCCGGCGGTGAGGGCGAGATCCGCGGCTTTATTTTGGAAAAGGGCATGAAGGGCTTGTCTGCGCCGAAGATCGAGGGGAAATTTAGTTTACGCGCCAGTTCGACAGGTGAGATCGTGATGGATGAGGTCTTTGTTCCCGAAGAAAATATCTTCCCTGAAGTGAAGGGACTGAAAGGTCCGTTTGGGTGTTTGAACAAGGCGCGTTATGGCATTGCGTGGGGAGCGTTGGGCGCGGCGGAATTTTGCTGGCATGCGGCGCGGCAATATACGTTAGATCGCCCGCAGTTTGGGCGTCCGCTCGCGGCGAATCAGATCATGCAGTTGAAGCTGGCAAATATGATGACGGAGATCACGCTGGGACTGCAAGGTGCGCTGCGCGTTGGACGTTTGATCGACGAAGGTAAGTCCACGCCTGAGATGATCTCGCTTATCAAACGCAATTCCTGCGGCAAAGCATTGGAGATCGCCCGCACTTCGCGCGACATGCATGGTGGCAACGGTATTTCGGATGAGTATCATGTCATCCGCCATGTGATGAATTTGGAAGCAGTGAATACCTACGAGGGGACGCATGACATCCATGCCTTGATCTTAGGCAGAGCGCAGACTGGGATACAGGCGTTCTCTTAAACGATAAACCTTCAAGAAAATCGTAGGGGCGCAGCAATGCTGCGCCCCATATCTATCAACGTAAGGATAGGGCAGTCGGGTCAAGTAACATCTGGTAAGTACAAGCGAGATTTGCATGTTTGCCAATGCGACAAGATTTTGTATAACAATCAGACAGGCGTTGCAGGGTCGAACCAAGCAGAT
>JACPVC010000316.1 GCA_016191955.1 Chloroflexota bacterium | reverse complement strand
GTACTTGTATACCTGTTTACTTTTTACACTCACGATTGAGGCAAAATACCACATTATGAAACAAACTTTATTTGACAAGATATGGAAATCGCACGTCGTCACCGAACAGGAAGGCGCTCCCGCCGTCCTCTACATTGACTTGCACCTCGTCCACGAAGTGACCTCACCGCAAGCCTTCACCGGTCTGCGTCAGCGCGGACTCAAGGTCCGCCGCCCCGATAAGACTCTGGCGACGATGGATCACTCCATCCCAACCACGCCCATCGACGTTCCCATTGCAGATGCAATGGCTGCGGCGCAGATCAAGCAGATGGAAACCAACGCCGCTGAATTCGGCATTACCCTGCACGGCATGACCAGCCCGCACCGCGGCATCGTCCACGTGATCGGACCTGAACTCGGGCGCACTCAACCCGGCATGACCATCGTCTGCGGCGACAGTCACACTGCTACGCATGGAGCGTTTGGCGCTCTGGCTTTCGGCATCGGTACATCTGAAGTCGAGCATGTGCTTGCGACTCAGTGTCTCTTGCAAAGGAAACCCAAGACGTACGAAGTCCGTGTGGATGGAAAACTCCCCGCTGGCGTTTCTGCCAAAGACATCATCCTTGCGCTCATCGCCAAGATCGGCGTCGGTGGGGGAACGGGTCATGTCTTCGAGTACACCGGCGAAGCCATTCGCGGACTGACCATGGAACAACGCATGACCATTTGCAACATGTCCATTGAAGGCGGCGCACGCGCAGGCATGATCGCCCCCGATGACAACACCTTCGAATATCTTGCCGGGCGCGAATTCGTTCCCCAAGGCGCAGACTGGGACAAGGCCGTTGCCTATTGGAAGACCCTGCCCAGCGATGAAGGTGCCGTCTACGATAAGTCCATTACGATCAACGCCGCCGACCTCGAACCGATGATCACCTATGGTACGAATCCCGGCATGGGTATGAAGATCACTGATCGCATCCCGACTGTGGACTCCTTCACCGAAGCCTCGCAGAAAGCCGCCTTCGAAAAGGCTATGACCTACATGGGGCTGCAACCCGGTCAATCTCTGCTCGGTCAAAAAGTGGATGTGGTCTTCATCGGCTCCTGCACCAACTCTCGCATCTCTGACTTACGTCTCGCTGCTGGAATGCTCAAAGGACGCAAGGTTGCGGAAGGAACTCGCGTGATGGTTGTCCCCGGCTCACAAGATGTCAAGAAGCAAGCCGAACAGGAAGGCTTAGATAAAGTATTCAAAGAAGCAGGAGCCGAATGGCGTGAGTCCGGTTGTTCGTCGTGTATCGCCATGAATTCTGATGTGATTCCAGCAGGTCAATATTGCGTTAGCACATCAAATAGAAACTTTGAAGGACGACAGGGAAAAGGTTCGCGTACTTTTCTGGCTAGTCCAATTACTGCCGCTGCTTCAGCTATTAACGGTGTCGTTACAGACCCTAGGACGATGATGAGTTAGCGATAATCAATATGTTTGTTGTTCTTTTTGCTGTTGCAACGAGCACATAGAGGTTGAACATTATCAATTGAATCAGACCCGCCTTGCGTAAGCGGAATAACGTGATCGCGAGTTAATTTGATCTCAGGTTCCTTTTTTCCGCAACAGAGACAGGTAGAGTTGTAACGCGCTTTTAGTTTTTGCCATTCTTGTTCAGTATGCGTAACTTTTGAAGCATATTTCAAAGCGCGGCGGCGATTGCTTGCAGCAACAGACTTTTCGGGATGAAGTTTGTAATACTCTAATGAGTACTTGCGCCGTTCTTCGGCGTGACGTTCGTAAGAGTTCCTGCCAATTTCGCGATAATGTTCCAGATCTTTTTGGCGTCGCTCTTTAGCTTTTGTGTTGATCTCTTCACGATGGTCTTCTTTCCACTTGCGGTCTGTTTCGGCGTATTTTTCAGAATGAGCTTTTTGATGAGCGCGTTTTAATTCACGATAATGTTCTTTGTTTGTTTCAACATATTTGCGTTGGGTTTCCCTGTACTTTTCTAGGTTTGCTGCATACTCGGCGCGGCTTTGAGCATTGGCGCATTCTCGGCAGCGAGATTTATACCCGTCGCCAACAGGAATTCCAAGCAATCTGTTTGGATGAAATTCACTGAGAGGTTTCCAACCACATTCAGGGTTTATGCAAATTTTTCCAGCGACACCATTTTGATACACAATCGCCATAGTCTGTCCGCTCCTTGAGCAAAAATGTGTAAGGCAAGTATAAACTAAATTATGAAGAAGGAAAATATATGGCTCAATTCACATCCCTAACCTCCCGCATCCTGGCACTCCCCGTCAACGACATCGACACGGATCAGATCATCCCGGCGCAATTTCTCAAAGTCACCGACAAGAACGGTCTCGCCGACGCGCTCTTCTTCAATTGGCGCTATAACGACGACAAGACCCCCAAGGAAGATTTCATTATCAACAAACCCGAGTCAAAGGGCGCACAAGTTTTGTTAGCAGGTGACAACTTCGGCTGCGGGTCGAGCCGCGAACATGCGCCCTGGGCACTCGTCAGCTACGGCTTCCGCGCCGTCATCTCCACCTCGTTCGCAGACATCTTCCGCAACAACTCGCTGAAGAATGGACTCATCCCCATCATCGTGGATGACGAGACTCACAAGCTGCTCTTCGACCTTTTGGAAGAAGCGCCTCGCGCCGAGCTGACAGTTGATCTCGCCACCCAAACCGTTTCCTTCCCCGGAGGCTCATTCACCTTTCCCATCGACCCATTTAACAAGACCTGCCTGCTCAATGGCGTGGACGAACTTGGTTACATCATGGGCTTTGAGAAAGACATCGCGGCGTTCGAAGCAAGAGCGTAATTGGAGATTAGTAACTCACCTTACGCAGCCAAACAGACAGGGTTAAGTTGGCGCAGTTTGGCATAAGCGGCATGAATAGCGTGCAAATAGAGTTTTGATTTGAGTGCAAAATGGTTGAGTTTCGTGTCGCCTTTAAGCAGTTCGAGT
>JACPVC010000315.1 GCA_016191955.1 Chloroflexota bacterium | reverse complement strand
TTCTCAAGATAATCGAGCATCTTTTGGCGGATTTGTTCATCGGGCGGCAGGAGAGTCGGGTCGCATTTGGCGGTGTGACCTTTGATATCGCCGGTTTTCCAGGTGTTTTCCTGAAGGTTCCAGACGTACCATCTTTGGCAGGCGATGACTTGCAGGGTTTTGATCTGGTAGAAGGGCGGTTTTATTTTCTTGGGCGAACCCGCTGTGGTGCTGATGATTTCTCTCAAGGCGGGCGGTTCACCCGTCAATAAAGATGCGCCAGTCATCCATTCGGGTTGATCGAGGTCGAGATAATCCAACAACGTGACGGGCATATCTATGATCTGGGCGTTGTTTTTGATGGAACCGGCGTATTCGCCCTTCGGGAAGCGCATGATGATCGGGATACGTTGATTGACCACATAACGGTAGCCGTGGTCGGTGTAGATGACGATGATGGTATTGTCCAGTTTGCCCGATTCTTCGAGGTAGGTATAAATTTCCTTTACGTGGTCATCGAAGCTGCGGATGGCTTCCTTGTAGAGTTCAACATCCCATTCCTCTTCTTCGTCTGTGGATTCCTCGGAGGAACTCTTGTTTTCAGAAGAGAAGTGCGGACCATGTGTGTTCATGAAATGCGAAAAGACAAAGACCGGGCGGTCGGAGGTTTCGAGCAGGTCGATGATCTGGTCGACGCGCTCGGCGTCGGTGAGGCGGGCTTTGGGGTTGGTGACCTGGTCGAAGGGATTGTCCATCTCTTTGACGAAGAAGATGTGCAGCACTCGGTCGCTTATCCGCTCGGCAAGCAGTTGAATGAAATAAGCAGACGCGGAGTTGCCGAGGACTGGTTGAAGCGCATCCAGCATGGGGTTTTCGAAAGAGACGTTGTTGACGATGTCGAAGCCATCGAGCAGGTTGAGTTTTTTTGCGTCTACATAGTAGGTAGTGCCGATTTCCACGGTCTTGTAGCCCATGTGTTTTAGGATGCCGGGCAGGTGTTCGTAGGAGTCTTCTTTATTGAGAATATCGGGATATCGAAATACCTGGACTTCGGCAGCCTCCTTGCCGGTCAATGCTGAGGCGGTGGAGGCGGTGGTGCTGGAGGCGTTGGGGAAGGCGTTTTCTACGACGAGCGATGTTTTCATCAACTCTGTGAGGAACGGCGTCGTCTCTTCAATATATCCATATGCAGAGAGATAGCCTGCGCTCAAACCGTCGCTGCCGAGGATGAGGATATTGGGGCGCTCGGTGGACGTCCCAAGCGGCTGGAAGTTGAAGCCCGTCAGGTAGGGGTCGCGGGAAGAGTAAACAGTGAGAATCCCAACTGTCGAAACAGCGAGCAGGCTCAGGCTTAAGAATGAAGCGCGCTTCCAGAGTTTTTGCCGCTCTACGAAGCGGAGCATCCAAACAAAGATGATAATGAAAGCTGCCGTGTAAAGTAAACGCCATGCGCTGACTGTGGTGACAATGCCGAATTTGAAAACGGTGTAGGTGAAGTTGTCGAGCATGACGAGTGCGGTGATGGATAACATCACCGCAGATGGAACGTAGCCGAGGGCTTTCCATTTTTGGGCGGGCAAAGCGAGCAGAAGCAGGAGTGCTATGAGAGTCAACGCGAATACGCCGCCGGAGACGAACAGCACTTTGCCTTTGTCGAAAAGCGAGAGGGTGGAAAGGGAGGAAGACTGCGTGACGAAGAATAACCATTCCATGAAGGTATGGAAGTAAGCGGCAAGAACGGTTAGGTTGAAGAACAGCGATAAGGTGTTGGGGGATTTCGTTTTCATAAAGTCGGCATATTTTACACCCGTGGGAAATGAACGGGAAACCCCGTATTTTGCTTTTATTGCACGACTGCATGTATTATTTTTTCCGTATCTCCCAAACCCATTCTGGGTTTCAAAAGCAACTAAGTCGATAGCTGAGTCCTTCCCGGTTTTAGAGGAAATCTCTCCAGCCTATTTGTCAGCTAACCGAATCAATAATCCTTGAAATTCATTAATTAAGAATGGGAGTGAGTCAGCATCGTGATAAAAAGTCTCAGAATCATATCCATTCTCCACTGTAAGACCAGTCAACCTTCTTATCTGCTTTACTGTGGTGAGATTTACTTGCCTAGTCCAACCTGGAAACCCGATAGATGCAATTCTCTGTTCTCGTTGGATAATTTTTCTACCTAAGAGACCAACTTTTTCATCATAATATTTTACAATGTCAATTTTGTTATTATCAGAATAAGCCAAGCCAAACTCGTATTTTCTTAGTATATTATCAAGCTGCCGAAAAGTTATTTTGTATTCAGTCTTTTCCATCTTTCTAGTATTGTGTGATAAAAAATCGGCAATGAAAAGTACCTCTGCATCATGCTTGTCCTTATACTTTTCATAGACGGGGTAATTCTCCAATGAGTTTGATGCTACACAAATAGCTAGCTGTTCGTATAGTTTGTGAGGGCGATGAGGAAATCTTTTTAATTTCAAAAGGTGGTAAAACAAGGAAAGTATAGCAGTTCTCTTGTTCACATCATGAAAGGCATGATTCTTTACCAATCCCCAAAATAAGGAAGCGCATATTTCCAAATCTGTATTCCACTTTTCTTTATTTTGGTATCCACTAAACTGCCGACTAAGCGTCGAATGCAATAGGTTTAAATTCTTGGGACCCACACCCCCAACACCTTCCTCGCGCTCGTGAGCAAAAAAATCAATTATTAAATAATGGGCTCTCAAGACATCTAGAATACCCATTGTCTTGTGACTTACATATGGATCTTCACCAATTTCATTTTTCCACCGTTCATAATCTTCTTGCAATTCTTTTGAAATGAGATCCATTAGCTATAATATCCTTTATTTCATAAGTTTTTTCAATACGACCCATTCTTTTCTGATATTTTCTAGTCACCCTTCCTACACCCGCTCAATCACCTTCTTGACCTTCTCCTCGTACAAGCGGATCAACTCCCGATTGCCGTGGACAATGGCGCGCTCAGTCTCAATGTGGGCGACAATTTTGTGCTGGATGTTGAGCTGTGAAAGAATCATTTTTATATCCTTACATAACAAGCTTTGCAAAGCACGACTGTAGAAAATCAAACCTTGCTTCATGCACTTGTGCTTTAACCTCATCTATCAAAACTTGAAGATCACTATCATCGATTGGTATGATGAATCCTCTTCCATCATTTGCTGTATCTCTACATCGTTTAATGAAAAGTTCTTTGTTCTCAAAGTTTCTGCAAATGATAATCCCGAATTGTCCGCGACTAGGAGAAAATCTGCCTCCCATTTGATCAAGTTCGGGATTGCCCAATTCGCTGCCATAGTTCTTGCATTCTACAAAAATATTTGGGGCTGAATAGTGCATACCTAACCAATAGAAGAAGCCGCCTGTAGCTACGTTTGTATAGGTTAAATCAATCCGTTTTCTTCCTTCATGTATTGGCACTTGTTTGATTGGATTCGTAAGTGATGGATAAAACAAGGCGGTCAGCAGAGCTTCAACGGCGTTCTCGTATTGAGAAAAATATTCTTGACCTGTAGAAATGTCAATCAGAGCTTGTAATAGATCATCCCATTCTGGCTCAGGAGTCCCCTCGGCAAGTGATATACCTGTGTGATCAAGTGGAGGTTGGTAATTATTGCGTTTGTCCTTTCTGTATTTGTCGAGTATTTCAGGATGGTTCCTTGTTTCTCGGACAATTACGGCTTTCCCTGAACCAAATTTTTCTTCCACATCTTTCTTATCCACCTTTCTAGTTTTTCCGTCTTTAAGTAAATAAACCAACTCTGTGTTTGCTGATAATTCAATTTCTCTCAAGCGTTCAAGTAGATAGTTCCGGTAATACTTTCCAACATCGTATTCCATTTTCGTCCTAACTATAGACTTGGGAACAAGAAGAAGTTTTTTGTCATCTATCACAGGCATGGATGTAAATACTGAATACCACTGAGTCTTTTCAGGATTCCATAATAGCCCAGAATTAACATCAGGTGTTGTAGGTATGCCATAGAATTTTGCTTTTTCTTGTGTGTAAAGTATTAGAGGTTTACGAATAATATTTGTTGTAATATCAGAAATGATGTCTGAAGAAATACCTTCAATCATTAAGATTGAATCCTCAAGTTCCTCCAGCAAGCCGCTTTTTGCGGCTTCGCTTTTACTTAATGCTTCCCATACGGCACGAGCAGATTGTCTGCCAACCGCTCTTCCTCGCGCTTGTCCTTGTGAAAGTCCTAGATGAGTTTCATTTGGTTCTCGCAAAGCGCTAAGCAAATTATGTCCAAGTTCGTCATTCTTTTCCTTGATTGCTCTTAATATCGTTCTAAAGAAATTCTGAATGAGGGAAACACATTCATTGCCCCATTCATCAGGCAGCAACCTAAGAGCACGTGGATCAATAAATACGGAGGTGTCACCATCTATATCCACATCTACAAAATCTAATGTAGGTTGCGTTCGCCCAAGTTGATAATATTCCGATACCCTCATGTGTTCTCCTTGGATGTCATCTTTCCCAGACCCTCAATTTTGACGTTGTTTTCAAGGACAATATTTGCCTTGACCTCATTATCGCCAAAAAACTTCCAGCCAGCTTCTTTTAGCATTTCATTGATCTTAATTCTTGCTTTGGCTTCTTTGTTCATAAAAGTTCCTCAGCAGGGTACTCCCCCGCTTATTATTTCCCCAATTCTACCGATCCTCAGCACGGATGGTCAAGGATTCAGTTCCTTGCTATCAACACCACCAACCGGCTGGATATCAACTCCACGATCTGCACTTCCACCGCAAACCCCACTTGTACAAAGGGACGTTTAAGCCTTTCTTTCAAGATGTCGTCCAACGTTTCGGGGGTTTCGCCTGTGACCTTGTACAACCATTTGAGAAATTCATTTGAAGGGAATGCGGCGGGCAGGACGATGAGTTTCCCTCCGCTTGTGAGGACGCGCTTCACTTCGGCGAGCGTGCGCGGGTCAAAAATATATTCGCTCGGGAAAGTGGAAACAACCGTATCGAATGAATCCGCCACGAAAGGCAGGGATTGGGCGAGTCCACGCGCCAGTTTGTGGTTTGCGCCGAGGCGGCGTTTGGCGAGATTCCCCATCTGTGTGGATTCATCTATCGCAACAGGACTCAGCCCACGGTCACGAAAGAAGCGCTGCAAGTGACCGGGACCATGTCCCAGCTCGAGGATGCGAGTCCCTTCGAGGTGGGGGAAAATGCTCAAGACCCAGTCGTTCCATTTGCCAAATGAAACCACCCACGCCACAAGGTCATAGGTGAAGGCGAAGGGATGATAGAGCAGGTAATAGAAAAAACGCATGAATGAACGCATCAGCCAGATCCAATTCAACCGTGAAGCTCGTTAAGGGCGCAAAGAAGACCCTTTATCCTTCGCGAGCTTCGCGCTCTTGGCGGTTAGAAAAGCTCTTCGTGGTGAGAAATAAAACGAGGGCTTGACACAAGTCAAACCCTCGTTCTTGGAAGAAAATTATTACGCAGGGGTGGCTTCGCTGCCGTCTTTCTTCGTTTTGCGGACGGCTTCGAGAGCGCCCTTGCCACGTTCTTTCACTTCAGCGGCGAGTTGTTCGGCGCGGGCGCGGGCTTCATGTGCAAGTTCTTCAGCGCGGGCGCGGGCTTCTTTGGCGGCAGCTTCGGCGCGGGCGTAGGCTTCTTCTGCGGTCATCTGCGCTTTATCGCGCAGTTCAATCGACTTGTCTTTGATCAGGGCGCGGGTCTCTTCGCCCGATTGCGGGGCAAAGAGCAGCGCCACCACGGCGCCAGTCAGCCCGCCGACGACAAATCCTACAAGAAAGGCTCCAAATTCATCACGGTCAGACATGGTATTTCTCCTTTTGAGTCAGTTGATAATCAATCTTATTTAGGTTTTACACCTAACAATTCTAACATACGCTTCAGCCCAGCCAGATAGCCATTCAATTTGATGACCGGCTCAATGACGTTCTCACCTAAAAATTCTGCTGTGCCGCGCAGCGTGTTCACGGTTTCACTGGTGGCATGCAAAATGGGACGCACTTCATTTTGAAGCAGGTTGATCAGGCTCGCCAGTTGGATCACGAGCACGATCAACGCCACGCCAATGACCAGCGTTTCCAACGCCACCACGATGATAAATACGTCACGGATCTTATCGGTGGGGGTCTCCGGTCGCATGAGGGCGACAATTGCCCAAATGAGCAAACCGAGGAAGGCAATAACTCCAGTAATGATGGCAGCCATCATCTGTTTTTGTTTGCGTTCCTGTTCGCGTAACTCAACTAATTGTTCAGGAGTTAACGGAGGGGGAGTTTGTGGAGCGGGTTCGGTGGGGTTGGGCATTGCCATGTTTTTATTATAGCAGATTCAATATTCAGAAAAAAGCCAAGTGTGGGATGAATGCTTCGCATCTTTCCCGTGCCCGGCTTGATCCTGTCCATTGGGCAGTTCCTACATCTTGAGCAATTTCATCTCGTGCCTGACCGTTTCAACCCAACCCTCGCTAAACGGGCGCGGACTGTACCCAAGCTCGCGTTTTGCCTTGCTGTTGTCACCGAGATATGTCACGCCGCCCACCACGCGCAACCCTTCGGATGTATACGTCGCAGGCATGAATGCATCCAACGGTGTGACCAACACCGAAAGGACCTTCATCATCTGGTATGGAACGGTGATGGGCGCGCGCTTGCCTGCGACCTTTGCAGCAAGACCAAAGCCCTCGACGGCCGTGTGCATCTCGCCGCAAATGGCATAGCTTTCGCCGGTCTTGCCCTTTTCCATCGCTAGAATGTGACCATTGGCAATATCCTCCACATGCGTCCAACAATAGGCGGTTTTGGAAGGCAGCATCGGCAGCCTGCCTTTGAACAGATCGAGCAAGTTTTCCCTGACCGCCGAGGTATCTCCCGGCCCATAGATCAAACCAGGTTGGACGATGACCAGCGGCAGTCCCTTCGCGATGAATTCTTTGGCAATGTCGTGTGCCGCGGCTTTGGTGCGGTCATATTCGCTGATGTGCTTGCCGGTAAAGTGATAGGTTTCATCGACCAATTTGCCGTTTGTATCCGAGTTGACCGCCAGCGTGCTGGTATATACGCCTTTGGCAATCTTCAATTCTTGCATTAATTCCAGCACGCTGCGCGTGCCGTTGATGTTGACCTTGACCCCGTCGCTTTTATCTTTCGTGCCGATCTTGTACCAACCCGCTACGTGATAGACACCGTCCACGCCGGTCATCGCCTCGCGCATGGACTCTTTATCGGTCACATCGCCTTTGAATAATTTCACGCCGAGAGCTTGTAATTCCTTTGCCTTCTCCGGCGAGCGGACGGAGGCGTTCACTTCATGCCCCGCCGCGCGTAGTTGTTTGACCAAAACACCGCCGACAAAACCAGTTGCACCTGTGACGAAATATTTCATTGAACTACTCCTCTTTGTCTGATGAATAACTTACCTTACACGATTTATCGTAGGGGCGACCCGTCGAAATAGCAAGAATCCCCGTTGCGCAAAGGGAGTCGCCTTGTATACAAAAAGATTTCTTGTCCGTGGGCGACCCTCCCTTTGAGGTTGTGCGGTCTGAAAAACTTGGACGGGTCGCCCCTACTGCGTAGGTGAGTGAATAATTTTACCCCGCAACATGTCGCAGTCTTTCTCTGAAGTTGTGTAGTGGAGAGCCGACTCCCTTGACTCTCCCTACCGACGGTAGTACACTACGCCTACCTACCGTTCGGTAGGGAAGGAGACGCGATGACCCGAGACGATGTTCTTGATGCCGCTGCACAGGTATTCCGCCAGAAGGGATTTCATGGCGCGTCCATGTCAGACATTGCTGCGGCGGTGAATGTGCAAAAGGCGAGCCTGTATCACCATGTCTCGTCCAAGCAGGAAATTCTGCTCGCACTCCTCGACCGTGCCCTGGTGATGCTCACCGAGCATATCTCTGCCATTTCCACCCAAAATCTTCCCCCAGACCAAAAACTTCGATTGATGATCCGCGGCTACCTGACCGGACTCGCCGACAACGCCGACCTGACATCCGTTTTGCTTTTCGAGCACCGCTCCCTCGATAAAAAGAGCCACGCCCGCCATGTCCCTCACCGCGATAAGTTCGAAGGGCTGTGGCGGGATGTGCTTAATGAAGGCGTCCAAAAGAAGATATTCGACTTGAAAGATACCGGCTTGGCGGTCCGCGCGCTGATGGGGTTATTAAACTGGACTCTTACCTGGTATCACCCTGATGGTCAAAAGTCCATTGAACAGATTGCAGATGAGTATTCCGATTTTGTATTGAGGGGCATGTTGAAGTAAATGCCGACCATGGTCTATGGTCAATCGTCTAAAAAGGAGAAGGCAAATGTATTCGTTCGAACCTAATGAAGAACAACAAATGTTGATTGACGCGGTGGAGAAGTACGCTGCCATCGACCTGCGTCCCGCGGCTCACGACGCCGAAGAAAACCGCGAACTTCCGAAGAAGCTCATCAACAAGGGCTGGGAACTCGGTCTCCTGCAAGCGTCCACGCCCGAAGCCTATGACGGCTTTGGTGAACGCAGCGCCGTCACCGGTGTGCTGGCTGCCGAAGAGATGGCATTCGGTGACCTGGCTGGTACGCTGGCGGTCATGACCCCGTCACTGTTCGCAACACCGATTTTGCTGGCGGGCAGTGAAGAACAAAAGCGGGAATATCTTCCTAAAATTATCGAAGGCGCGTGGGCTCCCTATACTGCCGCACTCATTGAATACAGTTTTAACTTCGACCCGAATGAACTCAAGACCACCGCTAAAGCTCAAGGCGGCTACGTTTTGAACGGTGAGAAAGTCTTCGTACCCTTCGCCAAAGATGCCGAAGCCATGATCGTGTACGCCAATCTTGATGGGGTCACTCAAGGCTTCATCGTCAAGAAGGGAAGCGCGGGTTTATCCATCTCTGAAGAACGCGAAAAACTGATGGGACTCAACGCCCTGCCCATGTACCGCGTCAAACTGGAAAACGTCCCTGCTCAACGACTCGGCGGCGCCTCTGGACATAACTTTGAGTTGATCCTCGCTTCGATGCGCATTGCCTCCGCTGCAACCGCTTTGGGCGTGGCGAAGTCTTCCTTTGAATATGCCAAGAACTATGCCAAGGAACGCGAAGCCTTCGGCGTGAAGATCGCGCAGAAGCAGGCGGTCGCTTTCATGCTGGCAGAGATGGTGACCGAACTCGAAGCCATGCGCCTGCTGACCTGGGAAGCCGCCTGGCAATTGGACAACGGCAAGGAAGAAGCCGTCATCTCCGCCTATCTCGCCTTCACCGGCGCAGCCGACATGGCAATGATGGTGACCGACCGCGGCGTGCAAATCTATGGCGGTCACGGCTATATCCGTGAGAACCCGGTCGAATTGCTCATGCGCAACGGACGCGGTTTCCCGATGCTGTTGGGACTCGCAATTGTCTAATTACCAATCTCCAATCGCCACAAGAGATTGGAGATTAAACAGGAGCAACTATGACTATCGAATTTGAAGCCCCCAAACCCATCGTCCAAATGCAGACGATGTTACAGACTGTCGCAGAGAATATGATGCGCAGCACCTCACGTGAAATGGACGAGAACGAACATGCCATCCCGTGGGATTACGTTGAATTCATGCACTCCGCCATGCGCTCCATGGGTGGCGGCGGTGGTTTGACCATCAATGAAGAAAAGCCGAAGGAAGGCACTGAAAAGCGCCCACCAATAGGTTACCAAAAACTTGCCTCCCAGATCGAAATGTTGTCATGGGGCGATGTGGGCTATTACCTCATCACTCCCGGTGGTGGTCTTGGCGCGGCAGCAGTGGCAGCGGCTGGTTCCCCCGAACAGAAAGCCAAATTCCTCGCCCGCTTCAACGACGACAAACCGACCTACGCCGCCATGTGCATGACGGAACCTGGCGCTGGTTCCGATACTTCCGCCATCCGCGCGCGGGCTGTCTTGGATGAAAAGACTAATGAATGGGTTATCAACGGCGAGAAGATCTTCGTCACCGCTGGCGATAAGTCTTTCAATATATATGAAAAGCTTGGCAAGGGTTTCATCGTCGTGTGGGCGAGTATCGACCCGTCCGCAGGGCGCGCGGGCATGCGTGCCTTTGTCGTCGAAGCGGGGACGCCCGGTGTGAAGGTCACCAAGCTCGAACACAAGCTGGGTATCCGCGCGAGTGACACGGCTGCCATCTCCCTCGTCGATGCGCGTGTGCCGTTTGAGAACATCCTTGGCAAGCCGACTGTCGAAAAAAATACAACGGGCTTCAAGGGCGCGATGGCAACTTTCGATGCGACTCGTCCCCTTGTCGCTGCATCAGGTATCGGCGTGGCGAGAGCCGCGTTGGAATTCCTCAAAGAGAAGTTGAAGGAGAATGGCGTCGAAATCCGTTATGGATTGCCGCGCAACAAGTTAACCTCCGTCGAAAAAGATGTGATCGACATGGACATCCAACTCCGCTCGGCGTGGCTGTTGACCTTGAAAGCGGTTTGGATGGCAGATAATAAAAAGTCCAACGCGCTTGAGTCTTCGATGAGCAAAGTCCGCGCAGGGGATGTGACCACAAAGATCACGCAGAAGGCAGTTGAGATTCTCGGACCCATCGGCTATAGCCGTGAGTTCCTGCTCGAGAAATGGTTCCGCGATGCAAAGATCACCGACATTTACGAAGGCACCGGTCAGATCAATCGCCTCGTGGTGGCAAGGCATATTCTTGGTTATTCGGGTTCGGAATTGCGGTAAATCGTAGGGGCGGGGTCTTCCCGCCCGGGGTGCGAGGACCGCGCCCCTACGGAGGAACATATTATGAAATACAACATCCACAAAGCAGTAGTCATCGGCTCGGGCACCATGGGTGCAGCGATTGCGGCACACTTGGCGAATATCGGAATCCCTGTAACCTTGCTCGATATCGTTGCCAAAGATTCACCCGACAAGAATAAGATCGTCAAAGAGGGTTGGGATCGCTGTATCAAGGCGCGCCCTGCCAACTTGATGGGCGATGAGTTGAAGACTTTGGTGAAACTCGGCAATCTGGAAGATGATTTCAGCATTATTGCCGAGGCGGATTGGGTCTGCGAAGCCATCATTGAGAACTTGAAGATCAAGCAGGATTTGATGGCACGCATTGACGAAATCCGCAAGCCGAACGCGATTGTTTCCACGAACACTTCGGGCATTCCCGTCAAGGCAATTGCCGAAGGACGTTCAAAGGAATTCAAGAAGCATTTCCTCGGCACGCACTTCTTCAATCCGCCGCGTTATCTCAAACTGTTGGAGATCATCCCAACGGCGGACACGTCGAAGGATGTCACCGAATTCTTCATGCGCTTCGGCGAATTCAAATTGGGCAAGGGCATTGTGCTTTGCAAAGACACGCCTAACTTCATCGGCAACCGTGTCGCGTTTGGAACCGGCGCATTTGCCATGGACTTCATCCTCAACAACGAATACACCGTGGATGAAGTGGACGCTCTCACCGGACCTTTGATGGGTCGCCCAAAAACAGCCACATTCAGGCTGATAGATTTGGTCGGCGTGGACGTGTGGCATCACGTCGGCGCGAACCTTGCGCCCTTGATTCCGCACGACACGCTTGGGCAGAAATATCTTGCCGCCGAAAAGCCCAAGAAGTTGATGGATACGTTGATGGAGCGCAAGTGGCTCGGCAACAAGACAAAAGTCGGCTTCTATAAAGAAGTGCGCGATGCGGAAGGCAAGAAACAATTCTATTCGCTGGACTTGAACACGTTGGAGCATGTCCCTGCGGGCAAGCCGCGCTTTGACTCGGTCAAGGCGGCGAAAGATGTCGAGGGATTGGGTGACAGGCTCAAGGTCCTGCTTGAAGCGGATGACAAGGCGGCGAAACTGGTCAAGGCGCTCACGTATCAAAGCTTCCAGTACGTCTCCACCATCATCCCCGAAGTAGCGGATACGGCTAAGCCAATCGATGATGCGGTGCGCTGGGGCTTCATGCACGAAGCGGGCCCGTTCGAGATTTGGGATATGCTCGGTGTGAAGGAAACTGTCAAGCGCATGAAGGCGGAAGGTTACCCCGCTGCCAAATGGGTGGAGGAGATGTTGAAGAACGGCGTCGAGACCTTCTATCAATATAAAGGTGATAACAAGGTCGGCGTGTATGATGTTTCCAAAAAGAAATATGTGAAGCTGAAGGCGAGCGAGGGCTTCGTGTTCCTCAAGGACTTGCGCGGCACGAAGAAAGAAATTAACAAGAATGCGGGCGCGACTTTGTTCGATATTGGCGACGGCGTGGCGTTGGTTGAGTTCCATACCAAGATGAACGCGCTCGATGACGATATCTTTGCGATTGCCTCCGAAGCGTTGGATAGACTCGAAAATGACTTCGATGGCCTGGTCATCGGCAGCGAGGCGGATAATTTCAGCGCGGGCGCAAATTTGTTCATGGTTGTGCTTGCCGCACAACAAGGCATGTGGGACACGCTCGATGGCGCGATCAAACGCTTGCAAGGCTTGAACATGCGCATGCGCTATTCGCCCAAGCCTGTGGTCATCGCTCCTGCCGGGTTGGCGCTCGGCGGCGGATGCGAGATCACCATGCACGGCTCGCGCGTGGTTGCTGCGGCTGAGACGTACATTGGCTTGGTGGAATTAGGTGCAGGTGTGATTCCTGCGGGCGCAGGTACGAAGGAATATATGCGCCGCATCATTAACCCTGCAATGAAAACCGACGGCGTGGAAGTGTTCCCGTTCATTCAAAAGGCGTTCCTGCAAATTGGTCAGGCGAAGGTTGCCACTTCTGCCGAAGAAGCACGCGGCATGGGAATCCTTGGTCCGCAAGATCGTGTGATCGCGAACCGAGACCACTTGCTCACCGAAGCCAAACGCGAAGTGCTACACATGGTCGCTGCTGGATACAGACCGCCCACTCCTGATTTGATCTATGCCGCCGGACGCGACATGTTCGGCGCGATGAAAATTGGCGCATGGGCGTTCAAGGAAGGTCATTACATCACCGAGTACGATGCGCACATCGCCACTAAACTGGCACACATCATCGCAGGCGGTGAACTGACCAAGCCAACCTGGGTGAGCGAACAATATATCCTCGATCTCGAACGCGAAGCATTTCTGTCGCTGTGCGGTGAAGAAAAGACACAGGCGAGAATGTGGAGCATTTTACAGACAGGAAAACCATTAAGAAATTAGGAATTGTGGATTAGGAATTAGGAGAATTGGAATGGCTGTGATTAAAGAGTTGCCGTTTGAAGAGTGGGTAAAAACCTTGCCCGATTCATTGCGAAGCGATCCGTTGTGGAAATCTGCGTACTATCGGCTCTCGATGTATATGTATGATTTGATGTGGATCGACGCTGAGATCATTAATAAGGATTTTCGTGGACGCGAGATTGTTCATCAGTTGGTGAGGTCTGCGGGCAGTGTTTGTGCCAACATGGAAGAAGGCTATCGTCGTGGAATTGGAACTGCTGATTTTGTTCGTATCATGCGGATCTCACTAGGTGAACTTGGTGAAACCCAAGGCTGGTACTTCCGCGCAAGGCATATCCTTGGAAACGAGCTTCTGGAAAAACGTATCAAAGTCATTCAGCAAGCCATTGCGCTCACGGTAAAAGTCATCGATCAAAACCGACGCAAAAAATAATTCCTAATTGCCTAATTCCTAACTTGTAATTATTAGAAGGAAACCTATCATGACAAAAGAAGCCGTAATCGTATCCGCCGTTCGCACACCCATTGGCAAAGCCAAACGCGGTGGGCTTGCAACTGTCCGTCCCGATGAGATGGGCGCGGCGGTCATCCAGGAATTGCTCAAGCGCACGCCGAATTTAGATCCCGCTCAAATTGAAGACGTGGTCTTTGGTTGTGCTTTCCCCGAAGGCGAGCAGGGCATGAACGTGGCTCGCACGATTTCGATCCGCGCAGGTTTGCCGGATACTGTCCCTGCGGAAACAATCAATCGCTACTGTTCATCGGGTGTGCAGTCTATTGCGCATGTGGCACATGCCATCAAAGCAGGTGACATCGAGATCGGCATTGGCGCGGGCGTTGAGTCCATGTCGATGGTGCCGATGATGGGTTACAAGTTTTCGCCCAATCCGCAGTTCGCGATGGAATTGCCGCACTACTACACCAACATGGGTCTCACTGCTGAGAATGTCTCTGTAAAATATGGCATTACCCGCGAACAGCAGGATGAATTTTCATTGAAGAGTAACCAGAAGGCTGCGAAAGCCGTTGAGACAGGAATCTTCGACCCCGAACTTGTGTCCATTGATGTAGAAGTGAATGAATATATGGATGGCAAAACGGTCAACCGCAAATTTACCGTCAAGCGTGATGAAGGTCCACGCGGCGATTCGACTCTCGACGCTCTTGCCAAGCTCAAGCCTGCCTTCAAAGACGGAGGCGTGGTCACCGCTGGAAACTCTTCTCAGATGTCCGATGGCGCTTCGGCGGTTATGGTCATGTCTGCGGAGAAAGCCCACGAGTTGGGACTCAAGCCATTGGCAAGATTCGTCTCCTTCGCAGTCGGAGGCGTCCCACCGGAATTGATGGGCATCGGACCCGTAGCCGCTATCCCGAAAGCCTTGAAGAAAGCGGGCTTAACGATGAATGATATTGACCTGTTCGAGCTGAACGAAGCTTTTGCCGCGCAGTCCCTGGCTGTGATGCAAACTCTCGAAATGGACCCCGACAAGGTCAACGTCAATGGTGGCGCTATCGCACTCGGACATCCGCTCGGCTGTACCGGCTCCAAGCTCACCACCCAGTTGATCTACGAAATGGGACGGCGCAAGTCCAAGTATGGTATGGTCACCATGTGCATCGGCGGCGGCATGGGTGCAGCAGCGATCTTTGAAAATCTTCAATAAAGAAATAGTCGAAAGTCAAAGGTCGAAGGTCTGACTTTTAACCTTCGACCTTTGACCAATAACCAAAACTCAAATAAGGAAACCTAAAATGGCTCTCACAATCGAAACCCTCATGTCCAAAATGCCTGGCGCATTCATGCCCGAAAAAGCGGCTGGACTGGACGCTACCATCCAATTTAAATTTACTGGCGCAGAACCCGGTGAATGGTATGCGACCATCAAGGACGGAAAATGCGAAGTCGCTAAAGGCGCGCACGCCTCCCCGAAGATGACTCTCACCGCCGACTCCGCTGACTACGTCAAGATCTTCACCGGCGAGATCGATGGGATGAAGGCATTCATGGAAGGCAAGCTAAAACTCGCTGGCGACTTGAACTTGGCAATGAAGTTGACCCAGATGTTCAAGATCAAGTAAACAGAAAAACTAGTGTAGAATTTGCCCAGTTGAAACAAACTGGGCTTTTTTATTTGTCTAATACCGGAATTACAATGGAAAATTTAGGAGCATGTTATGAATCCTTTTGAGTCTAACGGTTTTTCTTCGATTATTGTGTGGATTTGCGGCGCTGGCGGTTGTTTTTTTGTCGGGCTTGCCATTTGGATTGTCACTGCGATCCTCGGCAGGAGAAAGGAAACGAAGCAGCAGACGAACAATGACGAATTAAGAAAACGCGGGGTGACAGCTCCTGCTGTTGTCGTTTCAGCACGCAAAGGGATGGAGCGGAACTTGTATGAAACGCATGAGCTGCGCATTGACTATGTGGTGGATGTTCAACCGGAGGGAAGACCGTCTTTCCGGCAGTCGTTTCAATATTGGTCGGAGCGCAGGGGATTCATAGCCATTGCTGGTGAACTGGTTGGCGAGGCGGGACGAAAGATATGGGTGACGTATGACCCGAATAATCCCAGCCAAATGATTTTTGAACATTATGAAGAAGAACACCAGAAGATCATTGGACAGCAGGAGTTGGAGGCGCGCCGTTTGGAGTTCAACAAGCTTGCGCAGATCAACGATGAAATCCGAAAATTGGGGGAAGGAGCGGAAGCGGTCATTACCAAAGTCGATGATTTGGATTTGCCGTACCCACTAAAGGGTTCGCGGGCCATGCGCCTGTATTTTGATATCACACCGAAATCTGGGGCTGTTTTCCAGTCGGAAACCTATGCTTTGATCACCGACACGGCCTTGGGAAAGTATTCGGTTGGAAAAAGGATTTATGTCAAATTCGACCCACGCAAACTGGAACGCGTCGCGCTTGACTCTGAGAAAAACAAGTCGCTTCAATAGTATGTGTCTGAAACCCGCTAGGAGATAAAGAAATGAATTTAGTAACCATTTTTGTCTATGTATGTGTTGGCGCTCTCATTGGAATTCCAATCGTGGCTGCGGTCATCCTGGTGGGTCGGTTGATGATCAAACAATTTTCAGAACAGCGGTTGAAGGTCATTGGTGTCTCTGCTCCTGCTGTGGTCAATTCCGTGCGAGTAGGGACCGCAATGTCTTCTGGGTCGGGCGCTGAAACGCGGCGGGAAAAGTTAAAGTGGAGGGTGTATTTTGATGTCCTGGTACAACCGCAGGATATACCTTCGTTTCAAGCTGAATTTATGTCCTTACTAAGTGATTTTGACCGGGAAGGGATCGAATCGGAAAAGAAAATATGGGTTTTTTATGACCCAAATAACCATTCCAAGGTCACATTTGATGAAACGGATAGTTTCCGGGCGCAACGGATCGCCAGCGAACATTACATTCAAACACTCTCGGAATATTGGGAGATGGATAGGAAATATTATGCTCCGCTCCGCCTCGGTGGGATGAGAAGCGAGGCTGTCATATTGCGGCATGAAAAGATCATAGACGGATCATCCACCCCAGGCGGACCCATCCTTTATCGATTTTGGCTTGATGTGATTCCCGCTTCCGGGGCAGCGTTCAGGGCTGAGACTCAAATGATGGGGCAGAACGAAGAAGCATTCGCCATCGGTAAAAAGATTTACGTCCGTTTTGACCCTGCAAACACTTCCCTTGTTGCTATCGAGCACATTCTCTAATGTTGCATACGGCGACCGGGAAATAAAGGCTCTTTTGGTAAAATGGGGCTTATATTTTTTTTCTGGAGTATCACAGTGATGTCGTATTTTGATTGGATTGCACAACCCGAAGGGTGGATTGCCCTCCTTACCCTTATCGCGCTTGAATTGGTGTTGGGTGTTGATAACATTATCTTCATTTCCATTTTGGCAGGGAAGTTACCCGCGCAGGATCAACAGCGAGCGCGGACTAGCGGTATTTTGGCGGCAGTTTTGTCTCGTGTTGCCTTGCTGCTTTCATTGAATTGGGTAATAAATCTTAAGCAGGATATTTTTACCCTTCCGTTTTTCGATGTGGGAATATCAGGAAAGGATTTGATCCTGATTGCAGGCGGTCTCTTCCTTCTTTGGAAAAGCACTCACGAAATCCATGATAAATTAGAAGGCAAGGAAGGTCATGCTTCCGCTAAAATTGCCGCAAATTTTTGGAGCGTGATTCTTCAGATCATGATTTTGGATATTGTTTTTTCACTTGACTCCGTTATTACCGCTGTTGGAATGGCAGAAGAAATAGCCATTATGGTAATTGCAGTGGTGGTCGCGGCGCTGGTAATGATTTTTACATCTGGTCCTATCGGGCACTTTGTGGAAAGACACCCGACCATCAAGATTTTAGCGCTGAGCTTTCTTCTTATGATCGGCTTTACCCTTGTGGCAGAGGGCTTTGACGTGCATATTCCAAAAGGATACGTGTACTTCGCAATGGGGTTCTCGGTCTTTGTGGAGATGATCAACCTGCGTGTGCGCGACAGCCACGTCAAGCCGGTTAATCTGCGCGACCCGTATAAAGAGTCCAGTCTTGAATTACAGCCTATAGTTGTAGCGGCAAAAGCCGGACCCACAGCCAAGCCCAAAGCGACAAAAGCAAAGGGCAGGAAAAGTAATTGATGAAATACGACGCGCCTCGGGGCTAATTCCGAGGCGCGTTTTTGTTTGGCTTATGATTGTCACACTCGATGACCGCCCAGTTTGCTTGGCTTTGTAATAAGCGATTTCGTTTCGATCCCCCGCTCCTCGAATACTGCGGCAATACCTGCCTTCGCGCGTTCCGCATTTTCCGGCGGGACAAAAGCGATGATGGATGGTCCTGCTCCTGAGAGCGCCGTCGCCCCAAATTGTTTTGCGGTCTTATACGCCGCCATGCCGCCGGAGATATGTTTCAAGCGGTAAGGTTGATGGATGCGGTCGTCCATTGCGGCTTGCAGCAGGTCGAGGTCGCCGTTTCTCAAAGCATCCGTTACCAGCACAGCCCGCCCGATGTTGAAGATTGAGTCGGCGCGCGAGACCGACCTGGGCAGCACGGCGCGCGCAGTTTTGGTCAGCCATTCCACCAGTGGCTTGACGATCACAATCGTCCAGTTGGGTAATTCATGGCGGCGATAAAGCACACCGTCGTGGTTCGTGATTGAGACGACCAATCCGCCCATCAGGGCTGGTGCAACGTTATCGGGATGCCCCTCCATTCCGGTTGCGATTTCCAACAACTGCTTTGCGCCCAACGGATTGCCAAGCATTTCATTTGCACCGAGCAGCCCGGCAACGATTGCCGCCGCGCTTGAGCCAAGCCCGCTGCTCATCAAAATTTCATTGCGGGCAGAGATGCGCACTCCGACCAATTCCCGTCCGCAAAGCTTATAGACATGTGTAAACGCCTTCGTCAGTAAATTCCTGTTTCCCTTATTTAGCTTTTCGGCGCCTTCGCCGATGGCATGATATTTCAGTTGGTCTGCCGCTTCAAATGTAACCTCGTTCCAAACATCCAGCGCCAGACCCAGACAATCAAAACCAGGACCAAGATTTGCAGACGTAGCCGGGACACGAATTTTTATCATGCGGGACATTATATAATACCTGCGGTGACAAATTGAGTTTTTCTTCAATTTGTCACCGCGATAGGTATAATCGGCTCGTTTCGATACGGAACGCATCGCATCTTAATCTCGGAGTTGATATGACATACCAAGGCTTGATCCAACGCTACAAACAATACCTCGATCTACCCGCGCACACCCAGACCATTTCGCTGCTTGAAGGGAATACGCCGCTCATTCCCATGCCGCGCCTTGGGAATGAATTCGGCTGTGAATTATTTATCAAATTTGAGGGGCTGAACCCCACCGGTTCGTTCAAAGACCGTGGCATGACCGCCGCCATCAGTGAAGCCGTTGGGCGTGGCGCACAGACCGTGATCTGCGCTTCGACGGGCAATACGGCTGCGTCTGCCGCCGCATACGCCGCTCGTGCCGGGCTGCGTTCCATTGTGTTGATCCCCGAAGGGAAGGTCGCTGCCGGTAAACTGGCTGGGGCGATTGCTTACGGTGCGGAAGTCATCCAAATCCAGGGCTCGTTCGACGATGCGCTTTCGCTTGTGGTTGAAATTACGCAAAAGACACCGATTGCCCTCGTCAATTCCATCAACCCATATCGCATCGAGGGACAAAAAACCTCCTCGTTTGAGATTTGCGATGTGCTTGGTTCCGCGCCCGACTGGTTATGTTTGCCGGTCGGCAATGCCGGGAATATCACCTCCTATTGGGCGGGTTTCAAGCAATACCAAAAGGGACTCCCGCGTATGCTTGGCGTGCAGGCGGAGGGAGCCGCTCCGCTCGTGTTGGGTCACCCCGTAGAGAAGCCGGAGACGGTTGCGACAGCCATCCGCATTGGCAAGCCCGCGCGCGGAGAGCAAGCCCTCGAAGCGGCGCACGAATCCAATGGCAGGATCATTGCCGTGTCCGATGCGCAAATTTTGGATGCGCAGCGTATCCTCGCCTCGGAAGGGGTCTGGGTGGAGCCTGCGTCGGCGGCCGGGCTGGCAGGTCTGATCGCAGAATCAGCTAAAGGGTCGATTGATGCGAAGGGCAAGCGAGTCGTGGTGGTATGTACGGGTCATGGCATGAAAGACCCATCCATCATCACCGAGTCGTTTAAGTCCCCGCAGGTCATCCCGGCGAGGTATCAGGCGTTGGTTGATTTGGTCGGAAGTTAACATCCTTGTGGAAGTTGTTTTTCCGAGTAAAATATAACGGCAATGTCAATCAAACCTCTCGTCGTTGAAGACCTCACGTTCAAATATAAAACCCGTCCTGAGTTGGCTTTGGAAAACGTTTCCTTCGAGCTGAAACAGGGCGAGTTGTTATTAATCGCCGGTTCCAGCGGATGCGGCAAGACCACCCTGGCGCGCTGCATCAACGGTTTGATTCCTCGCAGCTATCGCGGCGAACGCAGCGGCAGGGTTCTGCTGCATGGCAGGGAAGTTGCCGATCTGCAAATTCCCGAAATGGCACAGGTGGTGGGAACACTGTTGCAGGACCCCGAACGCCAGATCGTTGCCAGCAACGTGTTCAATGAGGTCGCTTTTGGTCCTGAAAATTTAGGGCTGCCGCGTGAGGAAATTTGTGCTCGTGTGGATCAGGTCTTGAAACGCCTCAACCTTGAATATTTGCGCGAACGTGAGACGTTCAATTTATCTGGTGGTGAAAAACAGAAAGTGGCTCTCGCCGGTGTGTTGACGATGAACCCGTCCATCTTATTGTTGGATGAACCGCTCGCCTCACTCGACCCGGCATCTGCCCATGAAGCCCTCGAAGTTTTTCGCAGTTT
>JACPVC010000344.1 GCA_016191955.1 Chloroflexota bacterium | reverse complement strand
TAGGGGATCAACGTAGCTTCTTCAAACTTCATGTTCATTGGCTTGTGGGTGACCAATCCTCTTTCGGGCATGCAGAGATATTCCGCGTACGCGCCGAAAGACTGTCCACGGTAGCCAAAGACCGCGTCACCGGCTTTGAAGCGCTTTACTTCTTTTCCAACGGCTTCGACCACACCGGAGAATTCATTGCCGAGAATGTACTTCTTCGGTTTAAGGATGCCGAACTCCAGCCGGGCAGGGAACAGCAGAATCCCCGGCATATTGAATTCCTTCGACGTCACTTTGCCGAAGCGCCTTGCCAGCATATCTCCATAGTTGACTCTCGTTGCGCGGATTCGGATCAAAATCTCGCCTTCCTTCGGGGTTGGCTTTGCGATTTCTCGCAATTGCAGAACGTCGGGGGAACCATATTCAGTGTAGGTAATTGCTTTCATTTTGATGTCCTTGTATGATTATTCTTTCGCGCGGAGGAATGTAACACCCAACCCCACGAACCAGATGATTTGGGTGATGCCGAACAATCCTGCCAGGTCGCTCAACCCCGGGAACACCGAGGCAATGCCGACAACCCCGATAAACATGCCCAGGAAGTTCAATGCTTTATGCAGCTTGTTTGTGCGTAGACCTGCGAGACTGATAAGCAGCGTCCACACGCCGCCAAGGATCTCGCCGTTCCCATTCCCGATGCCATTGGTGGCGATGGTTTCAATCGTGATCAAAGTAAGCGCCGCTTGCTCCGGGTCTGTGGCGTGCAGAGCCGCTACGGGGGCAATCCCTGCATTCGAGATCATGCCGCTGGCGATTAGAGAACCCGCCCAGATCAACCCGAACGTTGTTGCGACCTTCGTCAATGCTGGGGCAGCGGGGCTGAGGCGTTCATGTAACGCCAGGCTCAATACCACTAGAAAAACCCCGAAGAAAACATACATCAACAGATTGGTTGAAAAGAACATCGTTCGCTGTTCGACCAGTAAAGTTACTTTCTGATCGATGTCGGTGATGTTCAGGTAATCCAGCACAACCAGAAATATGATGATTCCGATGAGATATGCGGCTGCCATATAGAATGCCGCAAAAGCGCCGAATTTGTTTAATTCTTTCATTTTGTTTTCCTTGTTTAATTTTTGTAATGTATCTTGAATAGGATGTTATACAGTTAGCACTTCGGGCGGATTGAAGCCTTTTACGATCAGCCATACCGCCATGACCATTTCCTGCAAAGCCAGCGGAGCCATTAGTAAGCCAATATCCACACTGAACATGGCGGACAAACCTGAAGCTAAATACAATACGGCTCCAACGAGACCCCAAACCGCCATCCATGAGGGAATGAGTCTTGATTGATGAAACAAATAATAGATCATCAGGGCGCCGAGGCTGAATACGATGTTCAAAATAGAACCTATCTGACCGCTGGCTTTTAGCAATACAGCGCCTAAAGTTTGAAAATGAGAAGTGTCTGGATTTCCCGCTTGTACATACTCCCGGCTTACTGTTAATAGTAATAACCAGCAGATGACCGCTACAATATACATCACAGCCTCAAGCGCTCCCCTGAAAAGCACAATCCCAAGAGCCAGGGCTTCGTTTTGTTTTTTTAAAATTGGAAACAATACGACTGACATCATGGCAAGCGAAAAACCCATCGTTAACACAAGGAGGGATGCGGTTACGATTTGATTTTGATTTTCAGAAACTTTGATAAGGTAATTAGAACCGCTCAATGTGTTTCCTAGGAAAACTATACTGAGTACACCTGCAACCGTCCCAATGATATACAGCACACCCACATGGATGGCGGTCCTTCTGTCGTTATTCATTTTTCATCTCCTTCAAGTTCATATGAAAAAACTTCTTGCAATGTCACGCCAAAGGCGAGGGCGATCCGAAACGCTAATTCCAAAGAGGGAGTGTATTTGCCGCCTTCGAGCGCGATGATGGTTTGACGGGTTACCCCGCTCTTCTCCGCCAATTGCTCCTGTGTCATTTCGTTGTTCAAGAAGCGTAGTTTGCGGATGTTGTTGCGGATCTGTCGTTTCTCCATGTCACATACCTCGGCGGTAGAGTGTGATCTGGGCAATATCCCCGGTGATCTCGGCAAGAATACCAAAGGCAAAGATCAAGCTGATCATCATAAACGGCGACTGACCGAAAATGAAGGCGAAGATGGAAACCAGCACGCCAAGGGAATACGTGATATATGAAACGCGACTGCCTTTCAGTTCGATGAGACTATCTCGTTCATCGGTGATGAAGCGCGGGTCTTCGTATTTCCGTGACTTGACGGCTTCCACGATGGTCAACACGATATTCGTCAAAATGCTGGCGATGATATTGACAATGATATTGACCCCAATGACGATGAGCCATAATGCATATAACCTGCTGGCAACCCATTCTCCCGATTGCATGATGGGGAGGAGGTTCGTAAGGTAGTAAATTGCGATCAGAATGTGGCTGAGTAGCGAAACGGTGATGTTTTTTTCCTGGTAGGACATAATTTGCTCCTGTATGCTTTTGTATACAAATAGTAATGTATAACATACTTGATGTCAAGTGAATTTTACATTGATTTCAAAATTACCCTAGTTTTCACTGCCTCGAAGGGGGGTTTGTGCCGATCAAACAGCTTTTCCTTGAAAATTGCCCCTTGACAACATAAAATAAACACTGTATATATACACTGTATAGTAAATAAGGAGTTATATGGTCAGACCAAGCAAGAAAAGCCAAATCCCAAATTTGCAGGAAGCCATCAAAGAAACGGCGTGGAAGCAGATCGCCGAAACGGGTGCGCCAGCCTTGTCTTTACGAGCGATCGCGCGGGACTTGAAGATTACAGCACCTGCCATCTACAACTACTTCCCAGATCGCGATGCGTTGGTGACTGCACTCATCATCGATGCCTACACTTCTTTCGGCGATTCCCAAATTGCAGCCCGTGATGCAATCCCAGCCGATAAACCGGTCGAACGAATCAAAGCCATTGGCATAAGTTACCGTCAGTGGGCGATGATGTATCCCCAGCGCTACCAACTCATCTTTGGGACGCCCATTCCCGGCTACCACGCGCCTCTCATGGAAGTCTTGCCCTCCGCGGCACGTTCGCTTAGCGCTCTTGTCAGTGTCATCGACGACCTGCGTATAGCCAATAAACTAAAAGTAGATGGGTATCCACAAGTTCAACCCGGTTATGAACAGCAATTCGACATTTGGAAAGGCTTCGCGGGTGACTACGACATTTTATCTCTGGCAGTTTCCATGCTCATTTGGAGTCGTGTCCACGGCTTGGTTTCGCTTGAGATTTCCAACAACATGCCGCCCTTTGGCGTGAACGGCGACGCGCTCTACTTGTACGAGATCGATTCCATCGGCAAACAATTCATCAGGCTGTAATCATGAAGACCCTCATTCTCAATGGCGCTAACCCAACCGACTCAATGGGGCGCCGCCTCAATTCTCTTTTCCAAGCTCAATCCAACGAACGCGGTTGGGAAGCCGAGTCCATTCTTCTGTGCGAGCAAAAGATTGGCAACTGTGCAGGCGATTTCTTCTGTTGGATGCGCAGCCCCGGCATCTGCAACACCGACGATGACAACCGCGTCATCGCTGCCAAGGTCATTCAGAGCGACCTCGTCATCTTCCTGACACCGGTCACCTTCGGTGGTTTTTCCTCTCAGCTCAAACGCATGTTGGACCATCTGATCCAAAACATTTTGCCATTCTTCACCAGCATCAACGGTGAGATCCATCATCAAAAGCGCTATGAGAAATATCCGAACATTCTCGTTGTGGGTTGGCAAAGCGCGTCGAACTCCAGAGAGGAAGTCATCTTTCGACATCTCGTCCATCGCATGTCCATCAACATGAACGCCAAAACCACGGTTTGTGGATTGATGACTGATCAACCCTCCGAAGCGGATTTGACCACCCAGGCAGATTCCTGGCTCGAAGCAGTTGCCAACAGTTCATCCTCCCCCGTGCCTGCTCTGCCGACCCCAACCTTTCCTTCCACTGATGCCGCCTCCATTCGCCGTGCTGTTCTGCTTGTAGGAAGCCCGCGCACACGCAAGAGCACATCCGCTTCTCTGGGGAACTATCTTTTCGACCAATTGAAAGCACGCGGTGTCGAAACCGAAGTCATACAAATCTACACCTCGATCAATTCGCAGGAAAAAATGAAGAGGTTGATCGAAGCCGTGAACAATGCCGACCTAACTGTGCTTGCCTTCCCGCTCTACGTAGACACGTTGCCTTTTCCCGTCATCTCAGCCCTGGAAAAGATTTCCGCGAATCGGATACCCTCCGATACCCAAGTCTATTTTGCTGCCATCTCCAACTGCGGCTTCCCCGAAGCACATCACACCGACACCGCCCTCAACATCTGTGCTGAATTTGCCCGCCAAAATGGATTCGACTGGTTAGGCTCACTCGCCCTCGGCGGCGGCGAAGGCTTGGTCCACGGCACCCCGCTCAATGAAATGGACGGACGCGCTATTCCCATCAAGACATCTCTTGAACTTGCTGCCGAAGCCCTCGCGAACCGACAACCCATTCCGCAATCCGCCCG
>JACPVC010000343.1 GCA_016191955.1 Chloroflexota bacterium | reverse complement strand
TCTCGAAACTGCTTGCGCCGGGTCTGCGGTTGGCATGGGTGGTGGCGCCGCCGAAGGTGATTCAAAAACTGGTGATGACCAAGCAAGCCGCCGACCTGCATACATCCAGTTTCAATCAGCAAGTCGCATTCGAAGTAGGCAAAGGCGGATTTCTGGATGAGCACGTCAAGGTCATCCGCTCCACGTATAAAGAGCGCCGCGATGTAATGCTCGAAATGATGGACGAGATGTTCCCTGCCGAAATGCGCTGGACCCGTCCGCAGGGCGGTATGTTCCTGTGGGGTATGATGCCCGAAGGCGTGGATGCGGCAGATGTGCTGCGAATCGCCATCGACCGCAAGGTGGCGTTCGTGCCGGGCGCAGCCTTCCACCCGAATGGCGGTGGGGCGAATACGATGCGCATCAACTTCTCGTATTCCTCGCCGGAGATGATCCGCGAAGGCATTACGAGGTTGGGCACGACCTTGAAGGAAGTCTTGAAAAAGAACGGATACCATTAACAACAAAGCTCTTGCAGGGGCTAAGCCCCTGCAAGAGCAGAAGTAAGTCTATAAAAAACTTCCGATGTTCAGCGCATCGGAAGTTTTCGCTTTCGTATGCACCTGTCCGCTTCAGCATTTCTGCGTGTAAAATTAGATGACGGATCGAAGGAGCAAACCATGCCCACCATCATTTTCAACGGCAAGACCTATCACCGCATCGAAGACATGCCCGCGGACGAACGACAGGCGTTCGAGCAAATGTCGCAGCTATTCGTGGATGCGAACGGCAACGGCATTCCCGACTTCCTCGAAGGCGACATCGTGAAGAATGTAGTCACTGCCCATTCCACCCAGACGAACATCAGCGTGAACGGCAAGACCTACCACTCGTTCAACGAACTCCCGCCCGAGATGCGTCAGCGCGTGGATGGCGCATTCAAGATGCTCTCAAACATGGGCTTCCTCGATGGCGTGGAAGATTCTCAAACTCCGCCTCCAAGCCAGGAAGCGCAAGTCACATCCAAACCGTTCGTCGCACCGCAATCTTCCTCTGTCATCGAAGAAGAAGGCGGACGCAGCACCTTCTCCATGATCCTGATTGGCATCATGCTTTGTTTTGTCGTCACAGCAGCAACCATTGCCATCTTTATCTTGATGAACCGATGAAACTCGTATTGATCTACACCCTCATTGCAGGCGTAGTCTCCGCGCTCACTGCGCCCATCCCCGGCACGTCCCTGCTGCTGACAGCATTGGAGGTGTACATGATCGTCCACCTCTCAAAGTCCAATGAAGCCAAACTGGGGTTGAAAGAGATCGGCTACTCTGCCATGGCGCTGTATGGGCTTTCCACCGTGCTCAAAGATGCCGCGCTTGAAATCCTCACCTTTGTCCCGGTCATCGGCTGGGGCGCGGAAGTGATCGTGGCGATGCTCTTCGTCTTCTTTTTGGGAATGCTGGCGAATCTCTATTTTGGTAAAAAATCGGGGTAAAGATTTTTGTACACGGATAGCACGGATAGCACTGATCTTCACGGAAAAAACTGGAAAAAAATCCGTTCTTGACCGTGTATTCCGTCTAGTCCGTGTGCAGAAAAAATGCTCAAGGCAACGGCGGAACCTTGAGCAACATCCCCACCAGATACCCAGCCATCGCGCTGACCGTCCCGATCAACATCATTTCCAATCCGCTGCGGGTGGGGCGACCCACCGTCATACGCGCCTTGTAAAATCCAATACCGAACAAGACCAGCGCCGTTACCAAGACAGACATCCACATACTCGTGGACACGGGCAAAAACACGAATGGCAATATCGGTACCAACGAGCCGGCAATCGCAGAAAGTCCCACCACCCATGCGGCTTTCATCGCCGTGCCGCGATCTACGGGCGAGAGTTGATGTTCCTCCGCCATCATCACCGCCACCCACACATCCTTGTTCGCTGTGATCGTATCTACAATACGGTCGAGCAATTCCCCTTTGAACCCCTTGCTTTCATAAATATCGCGGATCTCCTTCATCTCCAGCGTTGGCGCTTCGGTAATGTGACGGTACTCGCGCTCGCGTTCGCTCTGATACAAATCCGCATCGGCGAGCGTGGTCGTGAACGCCACCGCCCCCATCGAAATGGATTCGGCAAATGTCGTTGCCAGTCCTGCCACCAACACCACACGCACATCGTTCGTCGCGGCAGCAATTCCCAGCACCACGCCGAGGACGTTGACCAAGCCGTCTTGCGCACCCAGGATAAAGTCCGAAAGACCCGAGCCGCGTTTGTGCGGATCCGTGTAATTATGATGAAAGAGTTCTTCGTGTATGTTCTTTTGAATCGAAGTATTCATATCCCAATCATACTCCTTATGAAATCAACTTATAATGGGTAAATGTCACGCACGAAATTTATCGTTATTCTCTGCATTGCATCGTTCGCCTGTCAATTACAAACCGCGCCCATCCTCCCAACCGAAACGCCGACTCAGACTCCCACGCCGACTCTCATCCCTACAGCGACTCTGACTCTCACGCCTTCAATCACGCCGACACCCGCGCCTCTCGCCCGCCGGGTCTTGATCCTCTCCATTGACGGTTTCCGCCCCGACGCCATGCCGCTCGCGCCGATGCCGTTCCTCACATCGTTATTGAATCAATCCGCTTATTCCCTCACCGCGCAGACGGTTTACCCCAGCGTAACATTGGTCGCGCACACCTCCATGCTCAGCGGACAATGCCCCGCCAAACACAAAGTGGACTGGAACGATTACATCCCTGAAAATGGGTATGCTCAAGTTACCGACCTCTTCGACATCGTCCACGCTACGGGGATGCAAACTGTGATGTATGTTGGGAAAGAAAAACTGCGCCAGATCACCGAGCCGGACAGCACCGATATTTTCAAATTCATCAATGACCGCGACCTCGTCATCACCGAAGACCTCATCCAAAACTTCCCCGCCGACTTTCGCCTGATGTTCGTCCACTTCCCCACCACAGACTGGATGGGGCATGAATACGGCTGGCTTTCCGGTGAACAACTTAGTGTTTTATTCCGCGCAGACCAAGCCCTTGAAAAGCTCGTGACCGAGCTTAACAGCCGCGGCTTGTTATCTGAGACTCTCTTCATCATCACCGCCGACCACGGCGGTCACGCCACCACGCACGGCTCAAGCCTGTACGAAGATATGACCATTCCATGGGTCGCGTTTGGCGCAGGCATCAAACCCGCCGCGTTAACTTCCTCCATCACCACCATAGACACAGCCTCCACCGCCGCCTTCGCCCTCGGCTTGGACATCCCCGCCGAATGGGATGGTGTGCCCATGTATGAAGCATTTGGTCTGCCAATGGAAAAAGCTTCGGTGGGATGCGGAAAATAACGTTTACGCCGTGGGCGGCGCATACGACTCAAGATAACCACAATCCACACAGCGAAACGTGATCACCGCCAATCGCGGACCGATGCGGCGCTTCCCTGTATATTCACGTCCAAGGAATTTCCCGACTGCAACTTCTGTCTTTTGCCAGCGTTCGCGCACCAATTCCTTGTCTTCGATGACATAATCATCTGAAAGTTCGCCTAGTTTATAGTCGAACCTCAAGCCCTCTTCCATCACACCGGAACACTTGGGACAAACTGTTGGAGCCATAGCCATGAACTTACCTGCCATTGTGAATCTCCTTATTCCAAAGATGGGAAGATTCTCCTGTAATCCCAAATATTTCACCAACCCCCGAAAGGACTACTGCCTTCGTTGCGGATCGCATCCGACGTTGCCTTTCAACTGGGTCGGAAGCGGGCGGCAGAGTCGCAGAGTCGCAAAGATTTTAGGGCTTACGCAAAGCACCAAGAGCAAGCCGCGAATTTACCCTTCGGGCACGATGTCGCGAATTCACGCGAATGGTTTAAAAAATTCATGACAATTCGTGTAACACCTGCACTTGCATGTCAGTGCAAGTGTTCGCGGCAAAAGGATTTTGAACTGCGTAAATCCTAGATTCAGTACTTCACGAAAAGGTTTTGCAGCGGCGACTTCAGTCACTTTTTAGCCGAATGACCTAAGACACTACTGCCACAAAAATACAAAGCCTTAACGCAAAGACGCCAGGACACAAAGAAAATAAGATTTTGGCGCAAAAATGTAACTTTTGCCCCAAGAGTGCAAAAAAGTGAACTGTCTTTTTGAAGTCTTGGCGACTTTGCGCCTTCGCGTTAAAAAATCAACCTTTTGCAAGCGTCCTTACCAAAGCCACCTCACGTTTTCGTGATCTACTGAGATTTAATGCTTTTTTCTTGCCGCAAAGTCATACGAATTTTTTAAAGACGATTTTTAACGCAAATTTCGCGAGCAGGCAGAATTCACGTTAAGGGTTATTGTCAGAATAATTTGGAAAAGTACAACAGCGGTGTTTTCTCGAAGAAACCGGCAGTTTCACTCTTATTTCTATGCCAGAGAGATATAATGCCTCTTTCAAAAAACGCAATTTGTGACCGCACCGGGCCTAGCAGGTAAAATGCCCATAGATAAAGGACACCATGACCATTACCGAATCAACATC
>JACPVC010000340.1 GCA_016191955.1 Chloroflexota bacterium | reverse complement strand
TGTCGCCGAGACAATAAAATTACTTCCCGAAAAACCTGATCGCATTTTATTGTCCGAGATTTTCCAGCAAATTGCCCGTTTGGGCATGGTTCATCCTACCTTTGAACCAGTTTCTACCGCTTAATTGGCGAAGGTATTGTTTATCCAATTAATAAAAAAAGCAAAACTTAAGGTATTTTTTTCACCCTCGCTTAGTGTATTTTGAAACTCAGGGTTATCACCTCGTGCTTGTAGTGGGACTTGTGTATTGTTAATGACAAGCTGAAAATCAGCGTATGGTTGTTTTTGCTTTTTGTCGACTTTTTCGGAAAACCCATCAACTTTGAAATCGGCTCCTAAATCTTTGAGGGTTTCATTTATATCTTTTTGATAATCTTCAAATATGCTTTTTGAATAATCCGAAAGCTTTTGCGCGCATAGCTTCGTTGTTTCTAAGGCTAATGTGTATTCATTTTCAGCTGTGCTATATTCTTTACACCATTGAATTTCTTCGGGTAAAAATCTTTTCAGACATGCTTTGTAACGATCTTGTTCCTCTTTTAGGTCATCCATTGACATGCCGCTAAGGCTTGAGAGGTCATTTTCAAATCTTTTTGCTAGCGCAATATAAATTTGATTTACTTTTTCTGACCAAGAGTTCATTTCCTCGAACTTAATTGAGATAGAATTTAAGACATCTGCAGGGGGGATAAATGATAAATTTGCGATCTTTTTTTCTAACAGCTTTTGTATTTCTATTTTTGATACTTCTAGTTGTTTAATACATAATTCAAAGTCAAAAGGTGGAAAAGCACTATTGTCTTCTGTGTAGTTTTTTAGCTCCTGAACAGCGTTTTCGATTTCCGTGTAATTAGATTTTATACTTAATATTTCTGATCTCGGATTCCATGAATCAAATTTACTTTTTATGTCCTCAATGTTTTGAAGTAGCTGACGATGTGCTTGGTTGAAATAACTTTTATAGGCATCGATTAGGGATTGGAGTTGACTAATATCCTGTCCGCAGAATGGACAGGATTCTTTGGTTTGTTTTAGTAATTCTCTGATTATTGGCTCCGCTTTTTCAGGATCTACTGTGTGTTTTTGAAAATGGTTTTTAACTTTTACTTCTGCTTCGTTGTGAATATCTTCTAAGGTGCTTTGAAATGCATCAAATATTTCTTTCGCATTCCAATTTTGCGTTTGAATAATAGTTTTATTGGTTAATACGCGAATTCTTTCCCCTTTGTTTTTCATTTCTATTTTATTTTCGAGAATTTTTTGGTCTTTTTCAATTTGCTTAAATTCTTCGCTTCCAATAAGAAGGTAGTCTTCTCGATTGGTATTTTTTTGCCGTTGAGATAATTCCTTCTTTTTTTCTTCGAACAGATTAAGTAGGCGTTTTTCTTCCTCTTTTGCTTTTACTAAACTTGAATGTAGCGTTGTACCTTCTTCGCCAATTACAAGGATATGGATTTTTGTTTGTGAGTTGCTTCAACTTCATGAACAAAGAGGTTGTCAGAAATAAATTGTTGGTCAAAGACATAGATTTTAGGCGCATGTGTTTTTGTATGTATCCACGAGTTGGATTGATAAATTGACTCCCCACCAGCACGAACAATAACAACTTCCTGATCTATTTCAACAGGTTTTCCATCTTTTAATGACTTCCGCTGGATAATCTTTGATGAGTCATTTTCAGATAAAGATTTTAATATGTTGGCAATAGTACTTTTCCCATAGCCGTTATTCGCATAAATAATACTGCTTTTAGCAAACTCAAGGGCTGCTTGCGTGGGTGTGTCTGGACGGTAATTTACAAAAGAACCGATACCCTGAATTAGCTTTATTCTTTTAATCATTTTGTACCACCTTTTGAGGTCATATATCAATACCTGAGTAGAAAAATTATAACCTCGATTTTCTCCCCTTGACTCTTTCCTCTCTCCGTCATAAAATCCCGACCAACATACAACCAAAAACGCTGACGAGGACGAGTACACTTCAAAGCGATTTCCAGAGAGCCGAGCAGAACCATGGTGAAAGCAAGGCAAAAGCGCAGAAGTCGAATGGACCTCCGAGTTTCAAGGGCAAAAGCGTCTGATAGTTTGTTAGTCAGATAGTCAAGTAGCCTAAGACGGGAACTGCATCCGTTATCATGGCAGAGTTTCTTAGTGAGATAGAGAATAGATAATCAGAGAGTAGTGATTAGTCTATCGAACTAGCAGACTACAAGAGTGACGCTGGCTTCCTTTCCCTGTTGCATCACACAGGGAAATTTTTGTTAAAGGCAGGCGTTTAACTTGGGTGGCACCACGAGATTCCCCTCTCGTCCCAATGGACAAGAGGGGATTTTAATTTAATCGATGTAATGATATTGTAGGGGCGGGGTTTCCCCGCCCAAGGAATTTGGGATACCCTCAGCAATTAGGCGAGGGGACCTCGCCCCTACGTAAAATATAAAGGAGTGCCTATGCTACTCGAATCAACCCAAGTACAAACCATCATCCGCGAAATCTCCGCTGACCTCGAAACGCCCGTCAGCCTATATCTCAAACTGCGCGGAGATGGCGCGTCGTTCCTATTAGAGTCAGTCGAAGGCGGCGAGAGGATCGCGCGCTATTCGTTTATCGGAGTCCAGCCGAAAGCGTTATATATTTTGCGTGATGAAGAAATCGAAATTCAAGATGAACACGGAACACGCACCATATCATCCCGTAGTGAAACGGAGCGGACGCACCACGCAGGCGACCCCACTCTCTTTTTACAAAATGAACTCACCCGCTTCCCCGCCGTCCGCATGCCGAATGCACCGCGCTTCACGGGTGGTTTGGTAGGCTTTCTCGGGTTCGAGTCCGTTCGGTTTTTTGAACCAACTCTAAAGTCCAGAATGACCCGCGCTGAGCGGAGCGACCCGAATGGGGAGCGCAGTCGAAGCGTCCCCGATGGAATTTACATGCTGGCAGATACCATCGTCGCCTTTGACCATGCGCGTCGCAGCATCTTCCTCATCGCCAATGTGTTGGATGGCAACACCGAAGCCGCGAATCAAAAACTGGACGCGATCGCCGCGCGCATCGAACAGCCGCTGCCGCCCGCGCCGAAGGTCGAGGTCAAGCCGTCGAAGGTTAAGTCGAATCACACGCAGGGCACGTACGAAGACATGGTGCGCGCCGCGAAGGAAAATATTTTGGCGGGCGATATTTTTCAGGTGGTGCTTTCGCAAAGATTTACGCGTGAAACCAACGTCGAGCCGTTCGATGTCTATCGCGCCGTGCGCAGGCTCAACCCGTCGCCGTACATGTTCTTTTTTGATTTCGGAACCGTGGACGGTGAGCCGCTTTATCTGGTTGGATCTTCGCCTGAGATGTTTGTGCGCCTCGAAGGGAACACCGCCTCACTCCGCCCGATTGCTGGGACTCGACCCCGAGGCAAAGACAACGCCGCTGACGACGCTCTCGCGCAAGAACTCCTTGCCGACCCAAAGGAACGCGCCGAGCATGTCATGCTGGTTGACCTCGGACGCAACGACCTCGGGCGCGTCTGCGAATACGGCACGGTTCGCGTTTCTGATTTCTTCACCATCGAAAAATATTCCCACGTCATGCACATCGTCTCACATGTAGAAGGGAAGTTGAAACCTGAACTGACCGCCTTCGATTTAGTCCGCGCCGCCTTCCCCGCTGGCACCGTCAGCGGAGCGCCGAAAGTACGCGCCATGGAAATCATCGCCGACCTCGAACCTGATGCGCGCGGCGCCTACGCGGGCATGGTTGGCTACTTCGGCTTCGACGGCGCGATGGACACATGCCTCGCCATCCGCACCATGGTCGGGCGCGGAAGTACCGTCAGCGTGCAAGCAGGCGCAGGCATCGTCGCAGATTCGAATCCCACAACCGAGTTTCACGAGACGGTGAACAAGGCGAGTGCAATGTTGAAGGCTATTGACGTGGCAGAGCAGGGATGAAGGATAAAGGATGAGGGATGAATATAAAACCCTTCGCCCTTCGTCTTTCTTTGCTTTTTGCCTTTGCCCTTTTTTCATCTTTCATAATTCATCCTTCATCCTTAATTTGAAAGGAACCTAACCCATGACCCAACCCAAACCCCGCCTACTCACCGGTGACCGTCCCACAGGACGCCTGCACCTCGGGCATTACGTCGGCTCGCTGGCGAACCGCGTGCGCTTACAGCAGCAATACGAATCTTTTTTCATCATCGCGGACTTGCACACGCTGACCACCAAGCCCGAACCGCAATACATCAAAGAGATTCCAACCTATATCAAAGAAACCGTGTTGGACTATCTCGCCGTCGGCATTGACCCGAACATCAGCACGATCTTTGTCCAATCGGCGATTATTGAAACCTATCAGTTGAATTTACTTTTTGAAATGCTTGTCACGGTTCCGCGCCTCGAACGGATGCCCACGCTGAAAGACATGGCGCGCGATGCCAATATTGATTCCATGCCGTTCGGTTTGTTGGGATACCCCGTCCTGCAAGCCGTGGACATTCTTTTACCTCGCGCACAACTCGTCCCAGTCGGACGCGATAATCAATCTCATGTAGAGTTGGCTCGCGAACTAGCGCGTCGCTTCAACAACCTGTATGGCGAAGTCTTCCCCGAGCCTGATTCGCTAATCGGAGACGTTCCGCTTTTGGTTGGCACCGATGGACAAGGCAAGATGAGCAAATCCCTTGGTAATGCGATTTATCTCTCTGACGACGCCGAGACGGTCAAGCAAAAGGTGATGAACATGTACACCGATCCCAAACGCCTGCACGCCACCGACCCTGGGACGGTTGAAGGCAATCCCATCTTCATTTATCACGACGCGTTCAATCCCTCCTACGCCGAAGTGGACGACCTCAAAGAACGCTACCGCCAAGGCAAAGTCGGCGATGTGGAAGTCAAGCAGAAACTTGTAGTAGCCATCAACAACTTCCTTGAACCTTTCCGAGAAAAACGCGCTTACTTCCTCGCCCATCCCACCATCCCGCGCGATGTTTTAGCCAACGGCATCCACCGCATGCAAGCCGAAGCCAAGCAGACCATGCAACTCGTCCGCGAGAAAACAGGCTTATCCTACTCGCTCGATCTGTTTGCGGATGAACTTGACATTTTCGGGAACGAAGATTAAAGGTCAACTCGGTGGTCGAGTAGTCCCGCGTGTTCGTCGCGGGGCGTATCGAGACCACCAGTAAATTGAAAACTTTCAATTATTGAAATTGCTTCTGTCACTTGCTGGTTTCGATACGGGCTCGACGAGCACTCGCCCTACTCAACCCGCGGAGTATTTCGGAGAATAACCATGCTAGTCCTAATCGACAACTACGACTCATTCACCTACAACCTCGTTCAGTACTTCGGCGAACTCGGCGCGGACATTCGCGTTTACCGCAACGACCAGATTTCCCTGAACGAACTCATCGCCCTCAAACCCGATCACCTCGTCATCTCCCCAGGTCCAGGCGAACCGCTCAAAGATGGCGGCGTCTCACCCGAAGCCGTCAAATACTTCACAGGCAAAGTCCCCGTCCTGGGAGTCTGCCTCGGGCATCAATGCCTCGGCGCCATCTACGGTGGCAAAGTGGACCGCGCTCCGCGTCTCATGCACGGCAAGACCTCGCCCGTCAAACACAATCAGCAGGGCATCTTCAAAGACATCCCGACTCCCTTCGAAGCCATGCGCTATCACTCGCTCGTCGTCTATGACCCCGTTCCCGCCGAACTCGAAGTCATCGCCCAAACCGAAGAAGGCGAGATCATGGGACTCAAACACAAACAGCATCCGACCTACGGCGTGCAGTTCCATCCTGAATCAATCCTCACCGAACATGGCAAAGTGTTATTGAAAAATTTTCTTGAACTCAAAACGCCCGTTACGGAACACGCTACAAGCAACACGGACATGCTCAAGCCATTCATCGCCAAAGTCATCAACCGTACCGACCTGACCGACCTCGAAGCCGAAGAAGCGATGACCGTTATCATGACAGGCGGTGCGACCCCCGCACAGATCGGTTCATATCTCACCGCCCTGCGCATGAAAGGCGAGACCATCCCCGAGATTACAGGTTCAGTCCGCGCCATGCGTAATGTTGCCGTGAAGGTCAACGTCAACTCAACTGACCTCATCTACGACATCGTCGGTACAGGCGGCGACGGCGCGTATACCTTCAACATCTCGACCGCCGCCGCTTTCGTCCTCGCGGGCACAGGACGCAAAGTTGCCAAACATGGCAACCGCGCTGCGTCCTCGCAGTGCGGCAGTGCGGATGTTCTCTCCGCTCTCGGCGTCAACCTCGACCTCACACCTGAGCAAGTCGCCAAAGCCATCGAGCAGGTTGGCATTGGCTTCATGTTCGCGCCCAAGTTTCATCCCGCCATGAAATACGCTGTCGGTCCGCGCAAAGAGATGGGTCAGCGCACCATCTTCAACGTTCTTGGTCCGCTCACCAATCCCGCGGGCGCGAGCGTCCAACTCACGGGCGTCTATGACGCCAAACTCACCGAGCCGCTCGCGCACGTTCTCAAAGAACTCGGCAGCCAAGCCGCACTCATCATCCACGGCGCCAACGGTCTCGACGAACTCAATCCCACGGGCATCAATCGCGTCAGCCATCTTCGCAATGGCAGCGTCGAAACCTACGAACTCAACCCCGCCGACCTCGGTCTCGCGCCCTGCACCGTCGCAGACCTGCGCGGCGGCACTCCCGACGAATCAGCTCAGATGATGCGTCAGATTTTGAGTGGCAACTTGAAAGGCGCGCGACGCGATGCCGTCCTGCTCAACACCGCCGCCGCCCTTGCCGCCGAATCAGGCGATTTCAAAT
This sequence comes from Chloroflexota bacterium, assembly GCA_016191955.1. Lineage (GTDB taxonomy): Bacteria > Chloroflexota > Anaerolineae > Anaerolineales > Villigracilaceae > Villigracilis. The sequence continues at coordinate 1,096 of JACPVC010000340.1, read as the reverse complement.
CCGCGCTCAACGAAGCCGAAGCCTCGCTCACCAGTGGCAAGGCTCTCGAAAAACTCAACCAACTCATTGAGTTCACCAAGTCCGTTTAGTTCCGTGAATCCGTTACAGAGTCCGTTTACATGAATATCTTAGAAAAAATCCTCGCTCAAAAAAAATTGGAAGTCGCGGCGCTCGACGCCCAAGCCTTGCGCCACGCCGCCGAGCAGAGTCCAACTCCCAGAGATTTCCTCGCCGCCATACAGCGCCGCCGCATCAGACTCCGCCCGAGCCTGATCGCTGAACTCAAGCGTGCTTCACCCTCGAAGGGAATCCTCGCCCCCCACCTCGACCTCTTCCAAGTCGCCGACATCTACACCCAAAACGGAGCCACTGCTATCTCCGTCCTCACCGACGAAAAATTCTTCATGGGCAAACTGGACACGCTACACGCTCTACGCAACACGTACCATTGCCTCGTGCCTCTTTTGCGAAAGGATTTCATCATCTCCGAATCTCAAATCTACGAAGCCCGTGCCAACGGAGCCGACGCCATCCTCCTCATCGCCGCCGCCCTCCCCGACGACTCCCACTTCGCCGACCTCCACGCCTGTGCCCTCAGCCTCGGACTCACCGCTTTGGTCGAAGTCCACGACGAAGCCGAAACCGAACGCGCCCTGAAAATTCCAAACATCCAACTCATCGGAATAAACAACCGCAACCTCGCCACCTTCGAAGTGACTCTCGCCACCACCGAACGCCTCCGCCCGATGATCCCCTCCGAGATCACCGTCGTCACCGAGTCTGGAATTTTCACTGCCCAAGATGTTGAGCGATTAGCCAATGCCAATGTCGATGCCATTTTGGTAGGGGAGGCGTTGGTGACTTCGGAAGATATTCCCGCGAAAGTCCGCGAACTTAGCGGTGTCACCCTGAGCGAAGCGAAGGGTCTCTACCCCGACGAGAGAGATGCTTCGCTCCGCTACTAAGAAACAAGGATTTTCAAACCCTTTTTTGCCGCGAATTTCGCGAATTCACACTGATTTTAAAACCAATTCGCGAAAATTCGCATAATCCGCGGCTGAAGCTCTTGTTTCTTTGGCTTGGAACGGCGATCCCT
>JACPVC010000339.1 GCA_016191955.1 Chloroflexota bacterium | reverse complement strand
GGTGCACCAAGAAAGAGCGGGGCTCATTTTTCACGCCAGAAACCGTCTGGCAGATAGGCAAAGTATACTCCCAGATGACAGATCTACAAGCCGTACAAAGCAGTGGAGGATTGCCGAGCAGGCAGCCCCGAGGTGCACCGTGGTTACCGGTCTCATTGATTTATACACTGGTGGCAAGGGGGGAAAGACCCCGATGAGGAAGCTAATTTCCATAAGAGACCGGGTTCTGTCGATCACCGCAAAGGAGTAGAAGATGAAAAGGAAGAGCAAACGAACCAAGGGGAAGGAAGAAGCGCACCGGTTAGAGGGGCTGAGCAAAGTAAATCAGAATGCAGCCGGAGTGGACATCGGAGCCACGGAGATCGTGGCGTGTGTTTCCGGGGGAGAGGAGGTTCAGTTGGTGAAAGCCTTCGGGAACTATACGGTGGATTTGCAGTCGATTGCGAAATGGTTCCATGAGCACAAGATCAAGACGGTGGCGATGGAAAGCACGGGGGTGTATTGGATTCCGCTGTTTGAAGAACTGGAGCGGCAGGGCTTTGAGTGCCTGCTCATCAGTTCGCGCTCATTGCGGAAAGTAGCGGGGCAAAAGACGGATGTGGAAGATGCGCAGTGGATCCAGACCCTGCACAGTTATGGACTGCTGAAAGGATCGTTTCGTCCCGAGGGCGATTTAGTGGCGTTGCGGACCTTGCTGCGGCATCGCAGCCAGTTGGTGGAACATCGTTCTCCTCATATCCAGCACATGCAGAAAGCGCTCTTGCAGATGAATGTGCAGCTTTCTCAGGCAGTGACGGATGTGACGGGCATGACGGGGCAAAAGATCATCCGCGCGATTGTGGCGGGAATTCGGGATCCGGAACAACTGGCGACCTTGCGCGACCCGGGCTGCAAGCACAGCGAAGAGGAAATTGCGAAAGCGTTGACGGGCACATGGCGGGAAGAGCATCTCTATGTCTTGAAACAATCGTTGGAGTTGTACGACTTCTACACAGAAAAGGTGGAAGCCTGTGACGAGGAGATCAATCGCCGCTACGGGATGACACGCCCGGACTGGAAGGGCGGGGAACTGCCGGTGGCGCCAGACAAGAAGCGGAACTCGCACAGCAAAAATGCGCCGAAGGAGGCCAGGGAAATCCGTGAACATTTGTATCGGATCAATGGCGTGGACTTGAGCCTGGTGGATGGCATGGGAGTCTCGCTGGCGCAAACAGTGACGATGGAGGTGGGGAGCAACGTTGGGGAAAAGTTTCCGAGCGAGAAGCATTTCTGCGCCTGGCTGGGATTGGCGCCCAAGCACGATATTTCCGGGGGCAAGGTGTTGAGCAATCGAACCCTCAAAACCAGGAACCGGGCCGGGCAGGCATTGCGCATGGCAGCCAACTCGGTGAAGAAGGCAGACTGTCCCTTTGGAGTGCTGTATCGGCGGTTGCGATCCCGGTTGGGTCCTGCGCAGGCAACGGTGGCAACGGCACATGCGATTGCACGAGTGGTGTACAAGATGTTGAAATACAAAGTGGAATATGACCCGCTGAGTGTGAACGAATATCAAAAGCAGTACGAGGAACAGCAGGTGAAATACATGAGGAAGAGGGCGGCGAAGTTTGGGTATCAACTCATCCCCGCCTAAGGCTAGGCGGGATGGAAAAGGCGTCCCCTTGTGAGAACGCCTGCTTTGCATTTAATCTCCGGTCAGAAATTCGACGATTTTATGACTTGGAAGGGAAGGTTGAGCCTGTTTTCCACAAAATAACACCTCAGATGATGACATCTGAGACGCTCGTGATAGGACGGTTTCTGAGGACTGCACAATACGGGCGTGCGCCGTCATGTGATATGCAAGAAACAGGGATGCGTGTAAAATGAGGGCGGCTGAACGGCGGTAGCCCGTGCAAAGCAATGGAGGCTTGGGCCTGAAAAAGGGCCGCCCGTTGAGGACTCTGGGACGCGGCGAGACGATGTAAGCATTGGCGGCGTGTTGATTGAGGGTCACTTCTGATTGAATGTGACAGCCCGACGATGAGCATGACCCCGATTAGGAAGCTGGACGAGATGAACGCCGCGCCGTTCATGCTGAACAATTCCGGGAGTTCATGGCGTCGTTTTTGGGGAACGATCACGACGCCTTTTTTGGGTTATGTAGTCCGCTAATCTTTCGTCATTTTCTGCCGTAATTCTGTTTCTTAGGACGCTTTGTTGGGCGCGTGCTGTTATGCAAGACTCAATTGCGGGAAAAAAAGACGCACAGCCATAAGAATTAGTATTCTGGCTTTGGAATTCTTTTCCCTAAAAATGAGGCGAGATAATCAATGACTGCTGGCGAATGAGCCTTTTTTGTCATTGAATGCCTTCCTGTTTGTGCTGCATTTTCTACTAATATTCTATGCGATTCGGAAATTTGAGGCAAAACTACTTTTGCGTCTTCAATAAACATATTACAAGAAACTGAATTTGGAACACTTTTATATAACCCTGCTTCTGGGTCGTGCTCATTTTTTGATAATGCAACTATTTCATCATCCCAAAGATTTGAAGGAATTGTTTCAAGGTCAAGTATGCAATGGAAAACATCCAATAAAGAGATAACTTCAATTTTACCGACGTTGAGCCTTACAAGGTTATCTTTCAGAGTTATTCCCCAACAATTTGAGGAAATAGAATGAGCAACCTCAATTGAATTAGCCAAGAATTCTAAAATTACTTTCTTGTCAGATTTACTTGGAATCAAACTTTGAAAAACTTCATCAGCCGAGTCTGGATTTGCTCTGTCTATTGTCATAAATTCTCCATCCTTCTAACAAAACGAATGACAAGATTTTTTCGCGAAGCGCCCAACGGTTTGCGTTACCCGCGTGTGGGCGGAGTGTGGATTCGCTCTGAGAGCAGGAAAAGCCCAAAGCCAGAAAAAAGCCAGTAAATCGCGCCGACTCCCACACGTCGGGTGCACCAAGAAAGAGCGGGGCTCATTTTTCACGCCAGAAACCGTCTGGCAGATAGGCAAAGTATACTCCCAGATGACAGATCTACAAGCCGTACAAAGCAGTGGAGGATTGCCGAGCAGGCAGCCCCGAGGTGCACCGT
>JACPVC010000338.1 GCA_016191955.1 Chloroflexota bacterium | reverse complement strand
GTGATAGTACATCTCCCAAAACGCGCGGAAGTTTTCGTAGGTGAGATCGGTGATGTTTGCAGGGTCGCCGCCCGAATCAATGCCATACACGTGCTTCGGGAACAGCGACTGTTGGATGGTGCGTGCCAGTAAGTTATCTGGTGAGGAATATGCGCCCTTCATTTCATTGAACACCACACCTTTGTAAGCAAGTGGGTCAGATGGCTTATTGATTTCGTAATGCCAACCCTCCTGCATTAAAGTCTGTTCGCTGATGAGCGGATGAAAGACTGCATCGATATAAACATCGATCAAATTGTAAAAGTCTTTTTCGTTCTGGCTTGCCACGGGGTAGCAGGTTTTATCGGGGTAGGTGAAGGCGTTGACGAAGGTTGCCAGTGAGCCTTTCAACAATTCCACAAATGGTTCCTTGACGGGGTATTTCTCTGAGCCATTCAACACCGAATGCTCAAGGATGTGCGCCACACCGCTTGAGTCTTTTGGCGTGGTGCGGAAGTTGATGCTGAAGACCTTGTTTTCGTCATCGTTGATAACCGAAAGCAACCGTGCGCCTGTGCGTTTGTGTTCGTACAGCTTCACTAGCGAGTTGATCTCATGGATTTGTTGTTCTTTGATAAGGGTGAAAGACTTTGACATGGTTTCCTTTGGGTTTGCATGTTACAGGTTGAAGGTTTGAAGGTTTAACTTGCAACTTTCAACTTTGAACCTTCAACTTCCGAAATTTTTCTCTCAACTCATCGATCAGCTTAAGTTTACCCCGTTCTGAATACATCCACATCTCCCAGCCGTTGGCGGGCGCGTTGGATAATTCCCTCGCAACGGTGTGGATCGAGCCAGTGAGCTTGCCGCATTTGATGTGTCCATTGGCGAGGATGATGGCTTCGCGTTTGCCTTTTGCGTAGTGGAGTTTACTCCCCGCCTTGAGCAATCCATTCTCGATCAGCGCCCCAAACGGGACCCGAGCCTGATTCCGTTTCTCGGGCAGGTCCAACGCCTCAGCCGGCGCGGACTTGATCGCGTCGATGCGTTTCTGTGCGACCTTGATATATTTTTTATCGCGCTCGATGCCGATGAAATTACGCCCCAGTTTTTTTGCGATTGCACCCGTCGTGCCGCTGCCGAAAAAGGGATCGAGCACCACATCACCGGGGTTTGTGCTGGATAAGATCACCCGGTAAAGAAGGGCTTCCGGCTTTTGGGTGGGGTGAGCCTTCGTCCCGTTGCCGTTTTTTAATCTTTCTTTCCCAGTCGCCAGGGCATAGTACCAATCTGATCTCATTTGTAAATCATCATTCAATGCCTTCATTGCATGATGATTAAATGTGTATTTTGCGCCTTTTTCCTTTTGCGCCCACAAAAGGGTTTCGTGGGCGTTTGTAAACCTGACACCCCTAAAATTAGGCATCGGATTGGATTTTATAAAAACAACATCGTTCAAAATCCAAAACCCTAAATTCTGCATGACCGCACCAACGCGGTAGATGTTGTGATACGAACCGATGACCCAGATCGTCCCCGTATCTTTCAAGACGCGCTTTGCAGCATTCAGCCATTCGCTTGTGAAGCTATCATATGCCGCGAAACTGGAGAACTTGTCCCAGCCATTATTGACCGCGTCCACTTTGCTGAGGTTGGGGCGATAAAGATCGTTCTGCAATTGCAGGTTGTATGGCGGGTCGGCAAAGACCAGGTCCACCGATTTTTCGGGCAGGGAATTGAGAATGTCGATGCAATCGCCTTGCAGGATGCGGTTGAGGGGAAGGGTGTTTTTCACAGGTTGACTCAGCCAATCAAGAATTATTCTATCCAGCTTTTTCCTATTTGTTTTGCTTGATCCTCAAACCAATTTTTGACCGTGCTCCACTCAACCTTTTCAATTAAATTCAAACCGCTTTCTTGATCTGCTCGTTCAAAGTAGACCATTCTTTTGGCGACTTGAATTTCAAAATCACGGACGTCAGGATATTTATCAGGGGCAAGGGCAAGCAGATCCATTAATGAGACGCGCTGGCATAAGGCATAAATATCATAAAAATCCTTTCGGCTTGCCCGTGAGAGCAGGGCATCAAATTTCATCAAACCAATATCCTTAATTCCTGACAGCGAGAGGTTTCCAGATTCAAGAAGGGGTTGCACCATTTTGTATCCGTACGAATAAAAACCGACGCGGATGTTCTCGACTGTAAGTATTAAATTCCCCCATGGATTATGAACCTGCGAGATGTTGTAACCTTTGAACGCGAGTTTTAAAGGCTCCGTTAATAGGGTAATGTCAGTTTGGGTTGGTGAGAAAAAATCAAAATCAATCGAGTAACGATGCCCAAGTTGCAAGGCTAATGCAGTCCCGCCAGCCAGATAGAATTCGTGCGATATTTCGCTTTGGGAAAACCCCTCCCAAATGGAACGCATGGATGGTGTGATCGTATTCCAGAAAAGTTCAAGAGTCATTTGGGGCTCGCGTTCAAAACGATCTTCCAGAATTTTCGGTCCGGTTCAGGAAGGACTTCGTTGCCCCATCGTCTTACCCAATTAGAGATTTCATCTTTCGGATATGTTTCAAATAACCATTTGATCTCGGCACGGTTCCCAAATTGCAGGACGCGTTCGATAATGGTATGCGAATCCTTTTCAGGGGTTAACTTGGTGATATCGTATTCCTGAAAGAAGGGCTTGAGGGAAAGGGGAATGGCGCTCACAACCGAAATTATACCCTTCTCAGACTCGCGCCGATATACCCGCTCAACTTCTACAAATTGGAGATTTTGTTTACGGCAAGGAGATATTGGCAGACCCGCGCGCCATGTCGATGACGGTTATGTTTTGGAGCAAAACGTCCGAGGTGATGTCGTCGGGATAGTAGCCATCGAGTGCGCGCAGGAAGTAGGGCGGCAGATGACGGAAGTGAAGCACCGCGGTGACGGTCACTTCTTGACCAGCAAAGTTTGTGCTGTCGAAGACATAATCAAAGGCGGCGGAATCGCGCACCTGCCCGTCGACGAGGATGGTGGAGTTGATTGCGTCCATTGCCTGACCGTCGCTGGGGCGGACGCGGGTCTTTACGATGTCAGCAGCGGGCGTTTGGAACGGGACCTCAAAGAAGACATTCCCAACGGGCAAGGTCAGCACTTTTTGGAAGTTCGCAAGCCAGGGGTCGCAATCTTCAAGCGGCGCAACGGAGGCGGGGTCGAGCACCAGCGTTTCTCCATTTTTACTGGGCTTGATACCGATTTTTTCAAGCAGCAACGGGTCGCAGGTCAACAGGTTTGCTTGCGGCGAGCGGATTGCGCCAGATGTGCATTGAGCACCGATGATATTTCCTTCAATGTCGAGATCGGTAAGACAAACCGGTTCACCTTCTGTAGTTTTAGCAGAGACTTCCAGCCACATTTGCCGCGCAAAGGCAAACCCGGTTGGCAGACTGTGACCGACCAGGTTGCTCCGAATCGTGATCGAGGCGACGATATTTCCTACTTCGTTTTGATTTAACTCAACCGTCAATGTGGCGGCGGATTGCAAAAGCGCCTGCCTATCTTGCTGGACTTGGTCGAATTGTTCAGGCGTGTAGCGGTTGGGGTCCAGGTCATAATCCACGCCGATGAAAGCATGTGATTGACGTTCCCGGTCTTGTGCAAGGAAGTAGGGGATGCCAAGCTCTGGTGTCAGGATGGGGCTATCTGCCTGGCGTGGCATGTGACAGTCCACGCAGCCTAGGGCGTCTTGCCCACGTGTGTTTTGGAGTGCGACATAATCTTCCCACTCATCGAACGTTGTTTGCAGGACGAGGTCTTGCAATTTTCCGTTTTCATCCACATCCAGTTCGTTTTCGTCGAGTTGATTATCGCTATCCTGATCGCTCAGGCTGCCTTCGCTGCCGGGGAAGGCGGTGATCTCCCCGTTGCCGTCGATGTCCACTTTGACGTTGTGGCAGGATCCGCACAAATGCGAGGACGAGGCGTTGTCTGTCATGAATCCGGTTTGGGATTCGTGCCAGGCGTTTGGCAAAGGCGAGGATTCGGCGAAGGAAGGTCCGAACATATCTGCAAACGATCTCTCGCTTCCCTGCGCGACCGGGAAGTTATCGAACATGCCGCGGCGTTCTTCAGGAGCGGTGGACAGGGTGTGACAGACGATGCACGTGACGCCTTCATCCATCACTGTGCCATTGACTTGCGAACGAAAGAAGTTGTCAGTATCCAATGGCAGGATTTCCTCTTTCGTAAGCGCAGTGCCGATGGGGGAGTGGCAGTTGTTACACGCTCGTTCGAAAAGCGGTTGTTTTTCCAAAGCAAGCTTCGTTTGCGCGACAACGATGGGACCCGTCTGTGCCTGCGAATGCATGCTTAATTGCCATTCCTGAACAATGTCTTGATGGCAGCGTTGACAGGCTTGTGACGGCGGCAGCCCGATCAAGTCACTGTGGTCGACCGGGGCTCCCAAGCCGAAAACTTCGAGCACATGAATCGTGACGACACCGGCAAGCACAAGCGCGATGGGAATGTGCAGCCACTTCCAGCCTTGCATGAAGGCGGCATATCCTCTTTGCAGGCGTTCACGGCGGCTGTATCGTTTGATACGGTCGATCAGCTTTTTGAGCGTGTTCCAATCTTCCAACTCATTGGGCGGCAGTTTCATCCCAGCTTCGACGCGCTGCCACTTGCCGTGTTTTGCGCCTTGCGCTGCTCCGCGCCGAAAATCTGCAGATTTGCCCGCCAGCAATTTGTCGATCTCCACTTGAACGATCTGCGACTTGGTATGAGTGTCTTTTACTGCCAGGTTGCCTACAGATCCAGCCACCACAGGCGGAAAGGCAACATACACAATACGCCATGCGACCCCGCTAAGAATCAACAAAAGGAAAACGATCAACGCGAGAGCGCCATTCGACAAGTCCGACCGCATGATCGCAAGGAATGCGTGGCCAATCGCCAGCGCAAAAGCCAACAAGCCGATATACACATGCGATTTGAGCCATGCCATCATCGTGCCGGGTAGTTTTTCCTGAAGCAATCGCTTGCGGACGCTGTAAAAGGTGACGAAAAACGCGAGCAGAACGACCGTCGCGCCCAGACCTATGATCAGGAAAAGCATTGGAACACGGGAGGTATCCAACAACCGACGGATGAACTCGATCAACCCATATGACCCAAACGCCAGCGCGCAACACAAGACCCCGCTGAGCGCCATCCAAATGATCGCTCGTTCAGAAAGCTTAAAACGCCTTTTGATTTGAATACGATTGGTCATGGCTGGATGTGTTCCTTGAATTCCATCTTAATTCCCGACCTTTTTCTTCATTTCAAGACCCACGTTCAGGTCGTCGCGATTGAATTGCTCGACCGGGTCGATGCGCATGGCAGCGCCGACCGGGCAGGCGCGGACGCAGGCGTAATCTTCGTAGCCTTCACATAGGTTGCATTTCACTGCCACGTTGTTGAGCGAATGTTTGTGTTCCTCTTTTTTTAATCCGATAGACTTGGCGAGCGAAACCAATAAATTATCCGGTTTGCGGTCACGCTCATGCATTTGGATGTTCCCATACGGGCAGCGCTCTGCGCACGCGCCGCAGCCGATGCAGTTATCGGTCACAATGCTGATCTCGCCATCGGGTTTGCGCACGATGCCATTGACCGAACACAGCAAACAGACCGGGTCTTCGCAGTGGCGGCAAGCCGTGGGGAAGAGCAGGTTACCCATTTGCAAGCCGCGCCGCTCAATGCGCGAATTTCCATGACGCCGTCCACAGGCATCGACACAGTTATTGCAGTTGGTGCATTTCGCCGTGTCGATCACGAGGATCTCATGCCCCTGCATCACGCCCTGGTCCATCAGGCTGGAGAGCGAGATGTGCTGTTGAATGGTTTGGATGCCGGCAATGTTTTGGACGGTGGCATCTTTCTTTGCTTTCGGCATGGCGAGCCGCAGCAATTGATCGTTGCGATAGGCTTCTTCGATCAGCCCGGCGCGCAAGTCTTGATATTTATCCAGCATGGAAAGCACACTGGCGGCTGGGATGAAGACCACATCCGCGCGGGTATTGGCGGAAATTGTCGTTGGTTGCGGTTGCTTGAAAAGCACAGAGGACGCGCCGAAGATGTCGCCTTCACGATAGTATTGCACGACGAGCTCAGAGTCGTAATGTTTGCGTGCCACACGCAAATAACCGGTCTGCACAAGGCACAGGTCGCCGCCGGTCTCGCCTTCACGGTATATAACCTCTCCGGCTCCGAAGACTCGCAGTGTGGCGTCTTTCAACATGTTCTCCAAGTCGGCTTCGGGAATCGAGTTGAATAATGGCGAGCGGATCACGTACGTCCAAAGCGCGCGGCGGCGATACAGCTCGTCCATGGTTGCTTTGAAGGCAGGGAATTCTTTCATCATGCGGTGAACAGTCGCCTTCGGGAATTCAAGCACCGTGGATTGATGCAAGGCGACGAGGTTGTAACCTTCTTCTTGATTTGCCAGCACGCCCATTTCGCCATGAAAGGTCCCGGGTCCCAGAATCAAAATGCGCATGTGTCCACCCGAAGCTGTCGAAACGGATTGCTCGATCTCGCCTTCGAGGAAGATATACAAGCGTTCATGGAACTCACCTTCGCGGCACAAAGTTTCGCCTGCTGCCAGTTGGCGTAATGTACAACTCAACAACATGCGGCGCAGGTGTTCGATGGGAACACCTTGCAGTAATTGAAATGTGCTGATGCGCCCCGCGAGTGTATCCAACGTCCAGTTTGATTGGACGACCTGAGAACCTATTTGCAGCGGCATCGGTCGGTTGGGCGCTACGTTTTCGACCTTCATCTTATTCCACAGCACCATATCTGCACGATGTAGGTTGGCAGGGCAAACGGGAATACACTGCTGGCACTGTGTGCAGGCGGTTACGAAATTAATAACGTTTTGCGCTGTGATCCGATCTGCAAGCACCCCGGAATTCAACTCGGCAATGGTGACACGTTGTTTCTCCGGTAATGGGCACGCCAGCATGCAGTCGTTGCAGCCAATGCATGCCATTACCTCCCGTTCTACTTCATCACGCAAATGCTCGATGTAATCCTGGGTCATGGTTACTCTGCCTTTAAAACCGTGCTGCCCATTCGCAGTTCATCGCCCTTTTTCAGAATGGTGATTTGGTTGATCTCAAGTCGAATACCGTTAAGGATGGTTCCGTTCACGCTGCCAAGGTCGCTTACACAAATATTCCCATCGGCAGCCAACGTCACCTTTAGATGCTGGCGCGAAACCAGCGGGTCGTCAAGCCCCTGCACATCGGGTGCGGTTGTGCGACCAAGCGTCAGCGGTAGATGCACCAACGGGATGACGCGACCAACTCCGGGTCCGGCGAGAAGCGTGAGACGGGTGGGGAAGGTGGATGGGATGAATTGAGTCGCCTCGCCTCCGACTCCCTCAGCGGCTTGTTTGCCAGTCGGCGGCTTGACTTCCGCTGGGAGCGGCTGCGGAGTGCTCTCGCGTTTTTCCATGATGCGTGCAATTTCGTTTTGAAGATATTCCGCCTTCGCCTGAATGGACGGGGTTTTATCGACAACAGGCGGCTTCGATGGAATGATCTTTGGAGGTTCAACGGGCGCTGCGGGCGGCTCTGGCTCCGGTTCAATGATGAAGGTCATCGGTAAATTCGGCGTTGGTTGGGACGATGAAGAAGGCGCGACGTACATCAATTTCACATCGCCAAATTGCACCTCGTCTTTTGACGCGAGCGGAGTTTCAATGTTTGGGTCAAGTTGTTTTCCGTTGATGTGTGTACCATTCCCGCTGCCCAAGTCGATGACATACCATTTGTCTTTGCGCCAATCAAAGCGGACGTGGTTGCGGCTCACGGTTTGGTTATGCAATGAAATGTCGTTGGATTCGGGGTCGCGCCCCAACGTGGCAGACGGCGGCTTTAGTACAAAATTCAAGCCGATGGTCGCACCGGAATACGTGATAAGCCGCCCCAGATTTTCGCCATCGGATTCCTTCTTTATGAACTCGGTCTTGACCTGCTTCGGTGCCGCCAGAGGTGCAGACTCAAGTTTTGCATTGGTGGTGAAATTAAGAATCGCGCCGCCAATGCGGATCGTATCGTTATTCTTCAGCACAACGGGAGTAACCACAAGAGTTTCATTGACGAAGGTCCCGTTGCGGCTGCCAAGGTCGCGCAGATAGTGACGGTTGCCATGCAATGATATTTGCGCATGCATGAAAGATACAGTTGGGTGGTCGATCAGAATCGTCGCTTCCGGGTCGCGCCCCAGTGTGATCGTTTCATGCTTGATCTCGGTGCGTTTGCCGTTGTAATCGATAAAACCAAGCGGCACGTCTTCCGGCGCTGGTTGTTCCAGTGTGATCTCTTCCGGCATGCTCGAAGTTTTTTGTCCTTCAAATTGGACAATAAACTGCAAGTTTGTGTTGCCGATCTGAACCACGTCACCATTTTGAAGCATATGCCGTGTAATCGGCGCGTTGTTGACATACGTGCCGTTGGTGCTGTTGTTGTCGGTGATGATGAAGGCAAGCCCATCCAGTTCGACAACGGCATGTTTGCTGGAAACCAATGGCTCATCGATCACGATCTGGTTTTCGGCTTTTCTTCCGATACTCATCGCGCCTTCGACCTGAAAGGCGCGACCGTTGGTTTGCAGGAGCGCTCGCGGAGTTTTCATCGGCTGGGCTGCAAAGGTGTTGCTGGAATCTATTAATTCGGTCTTGCGGACTTTCGCCGCAGAAGGCAGGGAAGAGGTGCTGGTAATGCCGCGCGCCGTTTTGATCTGCTGACCCATGTTAAGCGAATCGATCCAGGCGGGCAGGTCGAAACTTGAATCGAGCAGGCGCTCTGCCACGGCGGCGATATCCAGTTTTCGCTCGATGAGTTGCTTGTAGAACAAGCCGTATCTGCGGACGTTTTCCTTACGCTGACCCAGCATCAATGCGCCGACCAATCTATTCTCGCGCAAGACCAGTTTGCGATAAGCAATGCGCCCACTGCCGCGCGGGAAATCAACCAACACCTTGTCGCCCGGTTTGTCGTTGATGCTGCCAACGCTTGAAAAATCAAGGTCGTACAGGCGCGTGGCGAAATAATGTTCGCCCGGTTCGAAGCTCTCTTCACCGCCTGCCATGTTACGCCCAGCCACACGCCCTTGCAGGCGGGCAGGCTCCCAAAGCCCCAGTGTTCTGTGAATCACATCCCCGCCCGCATAGACGTTGGGAACGTTGGTGCGCAGGTTCTTGTCTACGCTCACGCCGAGTAGTGTGCCGCGTTTTTCATCTTTCGCAATATCAATGCCGGAGTCTGCCAAAAATTCAATATTCGGGCGAATGCCAATCGCAGTCCCAGCCAGTTGACAGTCGATGGTCTCTTTTGAGTTCTTCAATTGGATGGCGCGCAAGCGTCCGTTCAACCCGCCAATGGCTTTTTCGATCTCTTCGTTCGTGCGCACATCCACGCCTTCTGCGCGCAGGCGGCTGATGACGAGGTCGGAGCCGGTGCGGTCCAATGCGCGGTCGAAGAACATATCGCCGCGCAAGAGGTAGGTGACCTGCACTTTGTAGTGCATCAATCCCTGCACCCATTCGATTCCCAGCGGACCGCCTCCCACCACCACCGCGCGTTTGACCCGCCCCGCGCGAATCCCATCCACCACCGAGCGGATGTCTTGCAACGTGCGCATCGTCATTACGCCGGGGAGTTCCGCGCCGGGGAAGGTAGGTGTATTCGGTCTTGAACCGCTGGCGAGCAGCAACTGGTCATATTCGATCTGGCGGTCATCCGCGAGTGTGACGCGGTTGTTCGTTGAATCGACAGATGCCACGCGAGCAAGGATGCGGTCTATTGAATTTTCGATGTAGAAATCAGGGGGGACGGCGAAGAGCTGCGACTCGTGCAATTCGCCAAGCAGGTAATTTGTGAGCGCCGCGCGATAATACGCAGGGTTGGGGTCATCAGACACAATCGTGATGGACGCGGACTTATCCGCCGTGCGGATGTAATATGCCGCCGTGGTCCCGGTCGCGCCGTCACCGATAATGATGTGTCTCATTATGCTGAGAGATTCTATTGTCTGGGGTTGATTAAGTCAATGTTTGTCTGAAAAGGAATAAATAAGTTGGGGATATTTGTCACAAAGAATGGATGATAGGCAATATTTCAAAGGGGATTTTTGATGATCCCGCCGAAATACCAATGATTATCGATAAATCTTCCTTCGACGATTCCGCAGTTGGGAAAATCAAAAGATTGATCGAACTTCCTGTACCCGCTCATGAAATCGGATGTTGCTTCAAAACTTTGTTGTAGATTTGCCCATAACGCTGCCTTGATAACAAAGCCATGACTGAAGACTGCGATAAATTTCTCCTCGCTACTCTGTAAGCGATTTTGCATATCTTGAACTCTTGTCATAAAGTGTCGGAAAGACTCTGCGTCCTCACCATGCATATAATCTGGATTTGCATCCTCCCAGTATTTTATGACCACTGGTCTGCGCTCGTGAGTTGTTGTGTTCTTACATCGTTCAGGTGAGAGGTACGTAAATTCTTCCACCCTCCATTCTTCAAATGGAATCGACGGGAACTTATTTGCCGTATAACCAGATGTTTGCCTTGCTCGCAAATAAGGGGACGTCACGATCAATCCGGGGGCGTGGATAAATAAAGAACTTGCTTTCTGTGCTTCAATATGCCCTTTATCAGTTAATGGAATTTCTGCTGGCGAGCTTGTCGTAAAGCCTGCATTTGCCATACTTTCCCCATGTCGAATATACCAAATTGTTTTCATGTTCTATTTAGGTACTCCAACCACTTTCATGTGTTTACTGCTGGATTATATCGTTAGCGAACTGCTCTTTAATCGGCTACAATTCGCGCTCATATAAAAGACCATGTCACTCTGCCTGCACCGCAGTGCGGTGAGAGTCTCTTATGATAAGCGTAGAGACCCTTCGCTATTGCTCAGGGTGACAACCTAAAGGATTATTTTTTTATGGCATTGATCAGTTTTCAGGAAGTCCGTATCGGCTTTGGCGGGCATCCTTTATTGGACGAGGTTAGTTTTCAGATCGAACGCGGCGAACGTGTCGGTTTGTTGGGGCGCAACGGCATGGGCAAGTCCACGCTGTTGAAGATGCTCAATGGCGATGTTTTACCGCACGATGGGACGATTGCCCGCCAGCAGAACGTCCGCACGGCATATCTTCCGCAGGAGGTGCCGCAGGATTTGGAAGGACGTATCGAGGACATCATCGCCTCTGGCTTGATCGATTCCGATTTTGCCGACGACGAACATCACTGGAAGCGCGACAATCAAGTGCAGAAGACCATCTCATTAATGGAACTCGACGGCGACGCTCGCTTTGAAACTCTTTCAGCAGGGATGAAACGCCGCGTCATTCTTGCCCGCGGCTTGGTCTGCAACCCAGACCTTTTGCTGCTCGACGAGCCGACCAACCATCTCGACATCCAAGCCATTGACTGGCTCGAAGATTTCCTCAAACGCTGGGGCGGGACTCTCGTCTTCGTCACGCATGACCGCGTCTTTTTGCAGAAACTCACCACCCGCATCATCGAACTTGACCGGGGTAGTGTCTACGATTGGGCATGTGATTACCCGACCTTCCTTGAACGCAAGGAAGCCATGCTCGACGCGGAGCAAACATCGAACGCTCTCTTCGATAAAAAACTTGCACAGGAAGAACAATGGATTCGCAAAGGGATCGAGGCGCGCCGTACCCGCAATGAGGGACGCGTCCTTGCTTTGAAAAAGTTACGCAAACAGCGTTCAGAACGGCGCGAATTACTTGGCAAAGTGAAGATGCAAATCCAAACCGAAAAGCGTTCGGGCAGGTTGGTTATCGAAGCGGAGAATGTCAGTTATTCCTATCTTGCCATAGCTCAAGCCGCCGTCCCCGGCGGCGAGGATGGCGGAAGCAAGGCTGTCATCCGCAACTTCACCACCACCATTCAACGCGGCGACAAGATCGGTATCGTTGGCGCGAACGGTTCGGGCAAGACCACGCTGCTCAAATTGCTCATGGGGCAGCTTCAACCTCAAACTGGCGAAGTGCGTCACGGCACGAATCTCGACATCGTGTATTTCGATCAACTCCGCACGCAGCTCGACGAATCCAAATCCGTGCTCGATAATGTCGGGCAGGGACGCGATACCGTCAACATCAACGGGCGCGCGCGCAACCTGATGGGCTATCTCGAAGATTTCCTTTTCACTCGCGACCGTGTCCGCGCGCCGATCACGGCGCTTTCGGGCGGCGAGCGCAACCGCCTTCTGCTCGCGCGTCTCTTCGCCATGCCTGCCAACCTGCTCATCCTCGATGAGCCCACCAACGACCTCGACATCGAAACGCTCGAAATTCTTGAAGACCTGCTGCTCGATTACGAAGGCACACTCCTGCTCGTCAGCCACGACCGCGCCTTTCTCAACAATATCGTCACCAGCACTTTGATTTTGGATGGCTCTGGCGATGTGAAAGAATTTATTGGTGGATACGAAGATTGGCAAAAACAATTGGATGTAACCCCCGCTTCAAAAATTACGCCTAAGCCTGTGTCCACAACCCAAACAGAATCCAAAGCTGACGGTAAACCCGCCGTCCGCAAGTTGAGTTACAACGAGAAACGTGAACTCGAAGAACTGCCCAAACGGATAGAAAAGCTTGAAGAAGAACAGAAGCAGCTCACCCTTAAGATGGAAGCGCCCTCCTTTTATCAACAGGAGAGCGCGGTTATTACCCAAGCCGTCGAGCGCCTGGAAGAAATCCACAAAGAATTATCCCAGGCGTATGAACGCTGGGGCGAGTTAGAGGCTTAGCCTTACCCGCTCATCAGGCTTAGATAGACAGTGTTACTGCGGCTGCTATAGCCCGCCCAGATCAACTTTTCGTTGACCTTATATTCTTTCAGCATCACCGAACGGTCGTTTTCGACGGTGCTGGATTTTCCATTGGGCAGGCAAGTCACAGTGACCTGTTCATCTGTGGCGTTACCGGTGAGGGCGAAATTTTCCACCACACGTAGGAGGATGGTCTTTTCTTCAGATTGCATGATCTTTTCCTTATATGGCATTTTGGGTTAAAAGTTTCTGTAGCTCGGCTTCTGCATCGTGCGGGTTGACCGAGAAGATGAAGCTCCACTCGCTGATGAAAATTTTCTTGATACGCCTTATCAATTCGCCGTCGTATTCGTTCCAGGTGCGGTGTTTGCGGTGCGCCGTTAAGTCGCGGATGACCCGGCAGATCGATTCAGGACTGCCTTCTTTGAGCATGTCTGACAGGTATTGATTTCGCATGCGTCGGTCTGTGGGCAGGGCTTCGGGGCTGCTTGATAATATGGAGAACAATGTTTGAAAGCCTGCTTCATCGACCGGTTTGCGTAATCGTTTGTTTAAATTTTCATCCACCGGTACCCAAATGCTTAACTCCGCGATCTGCACCAGATAGTACAACACGCTTGCCTCCCCAAACGTTCGCTCTTCCACGGCTTTTATCTGCCCCAATCCATGCGTACAATGGACGACCCAATCGCCTGATTGAAACTCCATAAAAGCCTCCTTGTGGCGTTATGAAAAAAAGAAAAGCGCCAGCCCGACAAAAGGACTGGCGCTTGGACACGGTCAATCTGTTATGTAAAAGCAATTATATCACCGTTAGCTACTTGACCTTCAACACGATCTTTCCAATTACTCGCCGCGCTCATAGTGTTCGTATGTTTTGCGAGCCTGTTCAAGCGGCGTTTTCTATCGTTGCTTGTTGTTGCTCCTGGGTTTCAATGTAATTCTCTGCCATTCTGGCTTTGTATTTACTGATCTCCGACCGGACAGCCGGGTTTAAGTTGAACGTCAGTGGGTAAAGAAGATAGTAGATTTCCTGCACGGTGAAGGTGGGCCGTTTGCGAATGAATTGACTAAATGCGACCGGGTCCGCGTCGATGGTCATTAGATCATCCATGACGTCGGAATAGAGGTCTTTTTTGATCTGGCGATAGACATCCAGAATGGTTGCGTTCTGGTTATTGCTGAGTTGGCCTTTTCGTTCATAATCATTTTCAACTTCTTCAAGGATCCATGCAGTGTGGAGCGGCCATTGCTCGGTAAGCAGGATCCAACGGATGATCTTCTCGTGCTCCTGAAAGTTGGGCGGGAACAGGAGACGGACGAAGCGATAGATGTTCACAATCCTCTTGATCTTGCGCGGGTTTTCGATGATGTCGTCCACACAACGTTTCAAGGCTTCGCGTTCGGGTTTGGTGAACGTGACCGGCACCGATTCGGTTCGGGCTTGAGAAACAGGCTTCTCCGTTGGTGTTGAGGCGGATTTTCTTTGTTCAGCAGGCGACTCTTCTTTCTTCACCTCTCGAATGGGCTCGTCTGAATCCAAATCCTGTTCTTCTTTTAGGGCAAACTTGGCTTCAACCTGTTCTTTCTCTTCCTTGCTCCATATCAACGAGTCGATATAGTTGCCAATATCCCGGCGGTTGGCAAAGGGAATGACAAATGGCATTTGCACGATCTTGTCGAGATATTCATAGCCGTTGATGCCCGCCTTGACCAGCACGCTGCCGTAATTTTCTTCTATCGCTCGCACGATGACGCGCGCATCGATGCCGAGGAAGACAACGAAAGGCGAGGAAGACAACGAAAGGCGAGCCATCGCGGTCAGCGAGCAGGAGCATGACGGCTTGCAATACTTCAACGGCTTTGCGATGTTCACAGCGGTCGAGGTCATCGATAAAAAGCACCACACGGGTTTGACGATTCTTATTGCGACTTTCCAGCAGCTGACTGATGAAACCGATCTCCGCTTTGATATCTGCCATGATGCCGATCTGGTCGCGGAAATCTGGCTTGGAGGCAAGTTTTTGCAAGTTTGCGGCTTGGGTCATAAATACAGTATCACCAAATTCACGCAAGGCAGACCATAAGATCGGCAGGGTCGCCAGCAATGACCCGCCAACGACGGACACGCTGGCTGCTTGCCCGGCTGTGCTCATTGACTCCCATGCAGCTTGGATATTTGAGAAGTCCGTTAGCAAACTGATGATCAGACCTGGAATGGCATAAAACAAAAAGACGCCAAGTGCTTTTGGAAATAGTCTTTGTACGGCTTTCGAGAGACGATAGACATGCGTTCGGATGCCGATGTATTTTTCAACTTCGCGATACAGGTGGGTGACGAGGCTTGCCCAAAGATGTTCACTCCCTGAATAGACCCAGGCATTGAATTCGATGACGACTGTGTCTACTTGCTCTGCCGTTTTCGGGGCAAAGCTTTGACGGATCGATGCCAGCCATCTTCCAAACCGGGATAACGTTGAACCAGATTCGCTTTTCAATGCCTCTTTGATCTTCTTCATCAAAAAGGATTTGCCCGAACCCCATTGCCCATAAATTCCAATCGTGATAGGTGTCTTCGCTTCTGGGTTTTTGATGAGGGTAACGAAGGCATCGACAAAGCGGGAATAATTCAGTTGATCGACACCGCTGGCTTGGTCGGTGCTGACGCTGAAGAGTTTGCCAACTTCGATGGGCTGTATTTGCCCGGCGTCTTGAGTTTCGGCTTTCTTTTCAAGTGGTACAGCATTCGCTTGTGCTTTGGAGGTCTGGCTGGCATTGCGGAACTCTAACCGGTCAAGCAACCCTCTTGCCTCCTGGCTTGCGAGTAAGAACTCTTGTTGGAGCGCGGTGAGACTTGGTTCCTTGCTGCTGTTTTCCGTCACAATCCTCATAGCATCTTGAGAGTTTTGTCCGTGTAGGAGGTAGCTGGAGTCTTTATTGTTCTTTTCCCAGTCCAAGGCAAGGCGCTGCAAACGGGTATGTTCTTGTATCCATTCAAGGTCAGTGCGGATCACATCGAGCACTATTGAAATCCCTGATTCAAATTCATCCTGTGACCTCATGAAGATCCAATTCAATCTGGCAAGTTCAATCGGGACCTCTTTTGCCTCAACATCCCGTATGACGATCGGAATCATTCTTTTGCCGTTCGATACTGCTAATTTCAGTTCCCGAAACAGAAGCTCCGACTTTAAAGAATCAGGGCTAAGGACGAAAATATAGGCATCCGAATTTTGAATACCTTGTTCGATCTCCTTTGTCCACTCGGCACCTGGTGATATCTGTTCTGCATCAAGCCAGATTTCGACGCCAGCGCTTTTTAGCCTTTCTGCGAGTCTCTGGACAAATTCACTATCCCTTCGTGAATATGAAATATACGCCTGCGTAGATTCTCTCTCTGCCATGGCAACCTCTCTGAAACATAAATTATTTTATTTTCAGCACGATCTTCCCGAATTGTTCTCCGCGTTCATATCGTTCGTAGGCTTCGCACGCCTGCTCAAGCGGATAGACTGAATCAACGACTGGCGGGAGTGTCTAATTTCGCGGGCTTTCCAAAAGATTTGACCACAGAGCGCACAGAGATCACGGAGAAAACCCTTAAAAATCTCTGTGAACTCCGTGATCTCAGTGGTGAAAGATTCTCTTAGCCCATTCTTTTATATGAAATGCTCTCGCGGGGGCTTAGCCCCTGCGAGAGCATTGATGGCTATTTGTAAATATCCTCTTCGTCTTCCACGGCGGGCGGGGGAGAGCCGAGGTCGTAATTCCACACGCCGCTTTCTTTCATGGCGGAAGCGACATCGTATGGGGTGGGTTGGAATTGGTAGTTTTGTTTCTCCACAAATTCAAGGATGAGTTTATGCGGCGGCCTTTCAAGCTTGAAACTTTTCTGAACGTGGTTCAGAAAATATTTGGCGCTTTCGTTTGAGATTTCAAAAATTCTCGCGATTTTTTCGAATGCTTTAATTTTATCTTTTGGATTCATTGATTCTCTATTTTCATGATCACGATTCCGCCGAAACGATGTTCGTCTGCATAGCACTTGACGGCATGAATATAGCAATCGTGACTGTTGTATGATTCACCCGTATCGGCGTATTTGGCTGCATATCCGCCAGATATGGATTCGTTGAAGAAGATGAGCGCGCGCCCATCCTGCGATTTGGCGAGCTTGGCGCAGTCGCTGCAAACATAATGGGGGTAGCGTTCAGATGGTTCGACAGTTTTGTAACAAATTGGGCAGGTTTGCATGGATTTATGTGAATGAGTCCAGGCAGCGCTTTGCAAGCGTAGCCGCGACGTTCATGCGATATTCAGCGGATGCCCATTCATCTTCCGCTTCGTGATAGGCGTTCATTGCGGCTTCCTGGATGCCGTCTGCTTCGGTGCCGTCCATGGCGAGGAGGGGAGTCATGCCATAGCCGCCGAGGGTCAGGCGTGCCCGACCGGAATTCCATTGCGCGAGGGCGGCGCAGACGATGGGTTTATCGGCTGGAGTCTTGGAGACATATTCAAACGCAGTCTTCGTATTGAGCGGGATGGTGATGGAGGTGATGAGTCCGCTGGGGCGGGTGAGGAGAAATTCGCCACAATTGACGATTTTCGATTGACGATTGACGATGATTTCGATTTTCGCATCCATCGCGAGGAGCATGGTAGCGAATGGAGAGCGTCCATCAGAGGCGACAATTGTCCCTGCTACGGTGGCGGTATTGCGAATGTTGAGCGGGGCTTCGAGTTTGAGGGCGGTCTTGAGAGGGAGGGGGCATTTTTCGTATTCGAGCAACGACTGTAACGTGCAGGTGGCTCCGATCTGCAATTCATTGCCGCTGACGCGGAGCGAATCCAGCCCGAGGGCTTGGAGATCGACAACGGCGACAGAATCAGCCGTCGCCTTGGAAAGAAGCGTGCCGCCTCCGAGGGGCAGAGTGTTGGGTTGAGTCAGAAGCGTGAGAGCTTCGTCGAGAGTTTGAGGTCTGTGATAGGTCGAGATCATTTTGTCTCCGTGATGCTTTGATTATACCCACTGCAAGGAGTTAGGGAGACGGCAGGGTTACTTTGAACTTGACTGCGAACAGGCGCAGGAGAAAAACCGTCAACGCGCCGATCATGGAGGCAAGAAAAGCATTGAAGTTGAACACTGTGAGCAGGATGAACAGAGATGTGCCTGCAAAAGAACAGGTTGCATAAAGTTCGGTGCTCTGGCGAAAAACACTGGGGATGCGGTTGCTCATCACATCGCGCAGCACACCGCCAAAAATGCCCGTGACTACGCCCATGAGAATGGCGACGATGGGAGAGAGTTCAAGTTGAAGTGTGTATGTCGCGCCTAGAATGCTGAAGATGCCAAGACCAATGGCATCGGCAGTGATGAGCAGGATGCTTGAAATGCGGTCGAGCCGATAGAATGAAATGATAGCAACGATGAAGGTTGTGATAGTGAGGATGGGATCGACCACCCAGAAGACCGGTGTGCGCCCAAGCAGTAAATCGCGGATGGTCCCTCCGCCAAAGGCGTTGACGAAGGCTATGGTTGTCGCGCCGACGATGTCCATTTGGTTTTTACGCGCTTCAAGCGCGCCCGATATGGACGAAGCAATAACGGCAACATAGGTGAGAATGAAAAGAAGCTGATCCATATAAAAATTTTACCGCCATCGTGTTGATGGCGGTAATTGGATTCTAGCCTCCTTGCGGCAGGGGAGAGGTTACCGGGGACAGGAATTCCTGTTTGAGGGCTTGTACAAGAATATCTGTTATTGCACCATTGGTGTAGTGACCCCGGAAATGCCAAACCGGTTGGATGTATTGCCCATCTGCTGAAATGTCAGACGTATCGTACATCATCTTCGGGTCCATGGCGTAATACTCCAGTTCCACACTGTCGATAATAAAATCCGGCTGGGTGTAGGTATCTTCATTCCCGTAGGGATCTGGGATGGAACGGATTTTGTCTGCCATGACGGTCAACTCAAAAGGTTCGTTGGTGTTTGGGTTGAGCGCTGGCGCGTAATTGAACACACGCAAAGCCGGGTAACCTTCATACGTCTCGTCGGGGATGATCAGCGCTTCGATGCTAATGTCCTCGGGAAAATCGCCGCCATAATTCAGGTCGGGGTACAACCCAGTGGGTGAAAGGATAACATAGGTGACGCCTTCACTGGTGAATAACATGACGGGTGTCCCATTGATCTCTTGCAATTGCTGCTTGCCCTTGAGGATCTGGAATTGCAAATCGGGATAGCGTATCTCGAACTTTTCCACGTCAAGGAAAGCAGACCCTGCTTCGTCGTAACTGATGTCGCCCCATATCGTCACGGGTCGGTTGACGATTTCCTGGAACGGTTCAAGGTCTTCACCTTTTAGCTCATAGTACATTCCGTCTTTCTGGCTCACGAAGAGATATTGGATACGCTTTCTGCCATCCGGCTTGTCGTAGACATTGATTTGCAACAATCCCGTCTCGCCTTCTACGCGAGTGGAACTTTGCACGCCGGGGATGACGAGCGTCCGCCCGGTTTCAATGACATTCGGGTCTGTGATGTAGTTGACGCGCATCAGGTCTTCCAGCGGAACATCGAATTTAGAGGCGATGCTTTCCAGGGTGTCAGCTTCTTCCACGGTGTATTTCAAAAAGCCGGCAAGTTCCGACGGGCTGTACGTTTCTTCTGATGGGATTTGCGTTGGGAAGGGAACAGGGGTGCCCGTCAGGTTGAGTTGATAGAAACCGGAACCGCCGCCGCCTCCGCCTCCGCCCATGTTGCTGGCATCGGCAAAGTATTGGATGCTTGACCAATCCATAGTGCCATCGGTAATCACTCCACTGATGCCAAGATAGGATTTACCGATCTCTGTGTTTAGAGGAAGGTCAGTGGGCGGATCCAATAAGGCATATTCATGGCTGCCGTCATCACTGCTCAGGATGATCTGATCGCCTGCGCTTCGCAGTGTGCCAGAGACAAAGCCTTGCGACACTTCTGTGTTCAGGGTTTCAACGCTAAATTTGCGAAGTCCATCTTCCACAACGAACTGCCCGGTCAATTGAACGAAGGTGTATGCCTCAAGTGTTTCCAGTTCGCCTGTATTCCCAATGACGGGAATGCCATTGATCAGAATAAGTGGAGACTGCCCGGCAATGGCTGATTCGTATTTGGTAATGCTGCCCGAGATGGCGGCAGTTTGATTATCTGGATATTCCCGATGCCACTGCTGCGGCGGTTCTCCGTCGGAAGATGAACCAGTTTCCATCATTCCGATTGAATCACTTCCCTCCAAGAGTGCATTGAGTGCCTCTTCTGCGCTGATGATTCCATAGTTCCCTATGGCGGCTGGGTTGTAGCTCATCAGGTTGGCTTCCATGCTGGTAACTTTTCTATTCTTGCCAATGGTCACACTGACGACTTGCATGGCAAAGGTATCGAACCGCATGGGGAGACCGTCAGGCGAAAGCTGGTGAATCCAATACATCCCGTTTGAATTGGAATCTGAAATCCTGAACGGGAAATCAAGTCCGTTCGCTTCAAAGAATTCTGTAATGATCGCCTTGGCATTATCGTTTGACGCACCGTAGAAACCGCGATTGGTTACCAGAATGTCGGCAGAGTAAGTGAAGTAATTTGCTGTGTAAACGGTGAGCATCCGTTTCCCGTCTGAGATGATATAGCCCGTCTTATCCGGGAACTGCGGGAAGGTTGTTGTGTAAATTTCACCGTCCAGCCCAAATCGATCTGCGAGGGCACGCGCTTCTTCCAATGTGGCGGGCTGATCTTCGATATAGGTATAAACGTTCGCGCTGGCAGGTGATTCGGGCAACAGCTCTGTGAGGAATAACTTCCCGCCGTGATAGTCATACCCGCCCACGGATTCATTGCCTGGCGTGGCATTTGGGTCGATGATAACGCCGGGGGTCGGTGCACCGTCTTCGTTGTAAATGACCTCGGTTACGAAGGTCAATGATGACTCACCGGCGCGTGCAGTCACTTCCCAGCAGCCGGTGGTGGGAAAGATCAATCCGGTCACTTGAAAACCGGTATCGCCGTAGCCTTCTGGAATTTCAGCCCGCAATGGTTCAGCATCCATATCGAGGCGGCGGCCTTCAACGGTCAATGCGCCAGTCACGCCGCGATAGAAACCCCACTTCATCGAAAAAGAACCGTCTGCTTCCATGTTATGCGCTTCCATGATGACTTTGCCATCGGGCCACAGGACAGTCCACAATTCGCCATTGCCAAGATATTCGGGAGACTCAACCGTTTCGCCCGGGGGCAAACTCCCATTCGGTTCGGTGATGGGACAGACGAAACCTTCATTCCCAAAATTGTTTTGAGGTTCGATGGACTGGAATATCCAAAGCATGAAAAACACCAACGCGCCCAAAACCGCAGCTCCGGTTAGGGCAGAGGCGAGGCTATTGAAGCGAGGGAATCGAATGGCAACCCGCGGTTTATGCGCTTTGCGTAATTTTTCTTCCAACTCTGCTTTGAACACCAGATTAGGTTGAACTTGTTCGGCGGCTTCTTCCAATAAAGCTTCGAGTTTTTTATTATTATCGAATTCGTTCATTCTTCCACCTCCATTCTGAGGGAGGTTCGCTCGCGCAGGTCCTGTAACCCGCGGGAGACGAGCATTTTTACAGATGCTTCATTTTTCTTCATGACCTTTGCGGCTTCAATATAGCTAAGACCGCCAAAGTAGGTCAACACGATTGCCTCGGAACGTTCGGATGAGATTTGGCGAAGCGCGTGTGCGATGGACTCAAGCCTCATGCGTTGCATTGCAGCTTTATCGGTGGGCAGGTTTGGGCTTGGGTACTGCTCCGCCGCCTCCAACGGGACCTCGTGCCTGTTCCCGCGAAAGAACATGAATCTCTTCTTTGAGGCGATTCCCATGATCCACGCCGCAAAGGAGCCATCTCCCCGAAACGAGCGGATGCCCTCCATTGCCGCCATAAACGTTTGCGAGGTCAGGTCTTCGGCATCCTTTACATTGCCGAGATGTGCCATGTGGTAACGATAGACACGCGTCACATGCTGGCGATACAGTTCTGCAAACGCATCCACATCTGTGACCGCTTTGCGTGCTAGGTCTTCTTCGTCGAGTTCTTTGATTTCCATGTTCATTAGGGTGGTCATATACCTCCTGGATAGTGTATACACATGGGTAAGTTGCAGGAGGTGTGAAAAAGTAACAGGCAAAAAAAGACCGTAGACCGCGGACAATCGACCACGGTCTACGGTCTTCGGTCAATCGTCCACCGTCAATCCGGGTAAACCTTCCAACCCAGTTCTTCCAATTTGCTCATGTCGTATTGATCTTCAGGCACATTGATGTGCATGCCTGTCCCTTCGGCGAGCAGTTCCCCCGTCTCGGAATCGTAAATTCCGCCCCAGGCTTTGGCGATCCTGCCTTTGTTCTCCACCACCTTGCCGACAACCTTCAACAGTTTTCCAATCGGCACGTTCTTGCGGTATTTGATCTCCAATTTGCCCGTAAACATAAAGCGCGGATTCGCCGGGTCACTGCCCATGTATGCCCGCCCGGTGACCTCGTCGATGATCGCTGCAACGATGCCGCCATGCAGCACGCCGGGGAATCCCTCAAAGTGGTTCGGTGCTGTGTATTGTGTTTCGATGACGCCCGGCTCCGTCTCGTAAAAATGCAAATGTAAACCGACAGGATTTTCCACTCCACAGATAAAACAGTGACGTGAATTGGGTTGTTTGATTTTAGACATGAGGCGGATTATACTGCCGAAAAGTTTTGATATTTGAATAGTGCATTATGCAGAATACTTGCGCAGGAAAATATCGAACTTTGCAGCGAGCCAATGAGCAAACAGCAGATTAACGACAAGCAAGACGACGGTTGCCAGGAACCAGGGAAAAATCTCCGCCCATGTTGCTAACCCGGTAGATAAAATTTGTTGAAGAGCAAAAATGCAATATATCCCGGCTGGGATGCTGGTCAGAACGGCGGGAATGTATTTGCGAAACGCCAGAAATTGACCGAGATGAACGAGCAGGTGGAAAAAGAAACCCAACATAGCTCCCGTCCACATGGCGTATAGTTTGAATTCCACCGCTGCCAGTGTCAGCGCTGTGAGTAAGATGAATTCTTCAGCGACAGCCAAAGCAAATGCGGAGGTCGATAAGCTTTCAAGCTGGGGTAGGACTCGTTCTGCCAGTTTTGGAAAGCGTTCACGTAAGAGCGGAGTGTTTTTCTGTAGCCAGGGTCTGACCATGATGATCTCTTCAAAATCATGGAACATAAACACTGCCGGGAGAAGCCAAAGGAGGGTGTCAAGAGTCATGCAGGCTTACCTCGTAACGATAGTCGTCGGTTATTTTTACTTCTCTCCCCAATGGAGGGCAATCGTCCCGAACATCAGACGTTTGAAGTTGACCCTTTTGAATCCTACCGCCACCATGCGGACAGAAAGCTCTTCTGCTGTTAAGAATCCTTCGGTGGTATCTGGCAGGTAGGTGTATGCCTCACGCACACCAGAAAGCATTCCGCCAAGCGTAGGGATGATAACGTGCATATGAAATTTGATGAACGGAGAAAGCAGGTTCTTCTTCGGGCGTGTCGTATCGAGGATGACGATCCGCCCGCCGGGTTTGAGTGTACGATATTGTTCCTTCAATGCTTGTTGCACATCGGTAACGTTACGCATCAAAAAGCCGGAGATAACAGCGTCGAATATATTATCCTTGAAAGGTAACTTCAACGCATCGGCAGATGAAAAATTTAGACCGCCATTTTTCTTTCCAACGCGCATCATTTCGAGTGTGAAGTCTGCCGCGGTTACGCGGGCTTTGGGGAACTGCGTCAGCGCCTCGCGGGCTAGATCGCCGGTGCCCGTTCCGAGGTCCAGCAGGGAGGTGTGGGGGCGCATCTTCGCAAGCTTGATTACTTCCTTACGCCAGCGCACATCCTGCCCGCCTGTCATGAGCCGATTCATCAGATCATAACGATGCGCTATCTTTGTAAACATGGATTGAACGTACTGGGCGCGTTCCTGTCCGGTTAATTGAGTCATAAGATCTCCTGGTTTGGTCGACGAGTGCCGTGAAGCGGTATTATACATAAATAAACGCGTGTTATACTGCGGCAACTATGGAAACTAAACCGTCTCTTTTTCAAATTTGGTGGCTTGCGATCCGCCCGCGAACATTGCCAGCGGCGGCATCGGGCGTGGTGATGGGTTGTGCCCTCGTCTGGCGCGACGGTGCGTTTCAATGGCTTCCTGCACTCGCAGCGTTTCTGGTCGCCCTGCTTTTACAGATCGGCAGCAACGTTGCCAACGATGTTTTCGATTTCGAGCGTGGTACAGATACGGCAGAACGGCAGGGTCCGTTGCGTGTGACACAAGCTGGATTGCTGACACCGTCTCAAGTCAAGCGCGGGATGTGGGTCATCTTTTTTCTCGCAGCGATTTGCGGGCTTTACCTTGCCACGCTTCGCGGCTGGACCGTGATCCTGCTCGGCGTCGCAGCCATTATCTCCGCCATAGCCTATACCGGCGGACCTTTTCCGCTTGGATATTATGGTTTGGGCGACCTTTTCGTTTTCATTTTCTTCGGTCTCGCTGCGGTAGCTGGAACGTATTATGTGCAAGCCGGTTCTGTCAGCGCCGCGGCGTGGTGGATGTCGATCCCGGTTGGCTTTATTGTGACTGCGATCCTGGTCGTCAATAATTTGCGTGATATTGAAAATGACCGCGCGGCGGGGAAATTCACGATGGCGGTGAGGATCGGCGCGCAGGCAACCAAGGTCGAATATATTTTATTGCTTGCAATTTCATACTTCATATTGCCTGTGTTGGTGTTGACGAAGCTTATTCCTTTTTCGGCTTTGTTGGCTTGGCTTTCCCTGCCGCTGGCGTATAAATCCGCGCGGACAGTGCTAATGCAAACGGGTCGTCCGCTTAATGCGGCTCTGGCAGGGACGGGTCAAACTGCGTTGGCTTATAGCCTTTTATTCCTCGTGGGGATGTTGATCGCTTGAAGAAAATTATCATCGGTTAACGCTCAAACCGCCGGGGACGGCGGTTTTTTTACACCTGAAGAAAATCCTTTAGTAAAGAGATATATGTTTCAGGCTGCTCTGCATGGACGTTGTGCCCGGCATCCGGCACGATGACTGAACGCGAATTTGGAATCCGTTCAGTCATTTTTTGTGTCACTTGTACATACTTTTTATCTTCTCCTCCTGCGATCAACAATACCGGAAAGGAAAGGGTTGGGAGCGAATCCCAAAGTGGGGTTTGCAGCCCTGGGCTGAGTTCGCGGATGACCTTTGCCATCCATTGCGGGTCGTTGCGTGATGCGGCTTCTTTGATGGTGGATAATTTTTCGGGGTGTTTGTTCAAACTTGCGAAGAGCGGCATTTTATACCACTCGTCCACGAAAGCGGACATTCCGTCCTTCAAGATAGATTCGGCGCGAGCGGCGTCTTCTGCGAGGCGACGCGTCCGTTCGGATTCATCGAGGATGCCGGGATTGGCGGATTCAAGCGTCAGCGAGAGAATCTTTTTGGGATAGCGGCAGGCAAAGGCGAGGGCGATGCGTCCGCCGAGGGAATATCCAACAAGATGGATCTTGGGTATGTGAAATTCGTCCAATAGGTGGGAAAGCCAGTCAGTCAGAAGTTCAAAATTCAACGGCGATGAAAGTTCGCCTTTTGTATTTTCTCCGTGCCCGGGCAGGTCGGGCATGATACAAGAATAATCTTTTTGCAGTGCAGCATTAATATCACGCCAACTCCTGCCGGAGCCAAGAAAGCCGTGCAAAAAAAAGAGCGGTGGATTTTTGGGATCGCCTGGGAACATCAGACTATTTCGCGTCCCATGGCTGTGGCGATGTGACGCATATCTTCAACGAACGCAGGGAATGATTTAAGCGCAAGCGATTGCTCGCCATCGGATAATGCAGAAGATGGTTCAGGGTGAACTTCGACGAGCAACCCATCGGCGCCGGCGGCGAGGGATGCTCGTGCCGCGGCAGGGACGAGGTCCACGCGCCCGGTGGCATGACTTGGGTCAGCGACAATGGGGAAAGGGGTTGAGGCTTTGATCTGAGCAATGGCGTTCACATCCAGCACATTGCGCGTGGATGGGTCGAAGCTGCGAATGCCGCGCTCGCATAAAATAATCTTCTCATTGCCACGCGACACGATATGTTCCGCCGCCGCCAGCCATTCCTGAATCGTGGACATGAATCCGCGTTTGAGCAGGATGGGCTTGGGTTGTTCGCCCGCCGCCCAAAGCAGCGGAAAGTGCTGCATGTTGCGACTTCCGATCTGGATGATGTCGCTGTGCTCGACTACCGAGGGCAGTTGCTCCACGCCCAACGCTTCAGTGATGACGAGAAACCCAAATTCATCGGCAACTTGACGCAGGATTTTCAAACCCTCGAGACCAAGTCCCTGAAAGACATTTGGTGAGGTGCGCGGTTTGAACGCGCCACCGCGAAGCACATGCAAACCAAGTTCATGCATGGACTTGGCAACAACGCGAGTTTGTTCGTAACTTTCGACAGAACATGGTCCCGCCATGAGCAGAACATCGGTCCCACCGATCTGAAGGTTGTTTGGTAAAGAAATAATATTGGTCATGGTTTTGTTTTTAGACCTGCCAGGTCTTTAACTTCGGCGCGTTTCAACTTTCCTGATGCCGTGTGCGGAAGTGACTCGACAAAAATGATTTGCTTCGGGATTTTGTATCCGGCGATCTGCCTTCGCAGGAATTGGATGAGGACATCTTCGCTGATGGATTCGCGCGCGACCACAGCCGCCGCCACCGACTGCCCCCAGTCTTGGTCGGGCAACCCGAAAGCACATGCCTCGCTGACGGCGGGATGCGACATCAATGTGCGCTCGATTTCTTCGGGGTAGATATTCTCTCCGCCGCTGACGATCAAGTCTGTGCGGCGGGTGTGGACCCATAGGTCGCCGTCGAAATCCAAGTGGCCAACGTCGCCTGTATGTAGGTCACGCTTGAAGCGTGACTTACTATCGAGGTAACCTTGCATCACAGTTTTACCACTGACAACAATCTCACCAACTTCGCTATTTGGCAGCGGCTTGCCCGATTCATCCACAATTGTGACGGTAGTTCCGCTCAACGGCTTGCCGACACTGCCCGGCTTTTTGCGCGTCTGCTCTGGCGTGGAGGTTGCGACCTGCGAAGTGGCTTCAGTCAAGCCGTAGGTGAGGGCGATGGGGAGATTTAGTTTCAACGCTTTGTCGAGAAGGGGAGGGGACGTCCCTGCGCCGCCAAGCAGAATCACGCGCAGGGATGGCGAGGGCTTGAAATTCGGGTATTTCTCCAGCAGGCGGTGGAGCATGGTTGGCACAAGAGAGACGATGCTGATATTTTCGTTTGTCAGCGCATGCTGGACTCTGTCCACATCGAAGCCGGAATGCAAGACGATCTCAGTTCCGTAGATCGCCGAGCGAAAGAGGATAGCCATGCCGCCGATGTGATAGAGCGGCATGGTCAAGAGCCAGCGGTCATTTGGGGTAACGCCGAGCCGTTCGGCAGAGGCAACGGCATTGGCGTGATAATTGCCGAATGTCAGTACCGCGCCTTTGGGGAAGCCGGTCGTTCCGGAGGTGAAGAAAACTCCCTGGACGGAATCAGGTTCGAGCGGGGGGCGAAGCGCGGAGGATTTTGTTTGGGTTGTAGGAAACTGTTTGGGGTGCAGAATCCGCCGCGAGAGTCCGACCAGTTCTGATTCGCTTATCAACACATCGCATTGACTTTGCTCCACCTGCCATCGGAGTTCGGTTTCGGTGAGGCGCACATTTAGTGGAACTGCAACTACACCGATGCGGGCAAGCGTATGAATGAGCGCGACATAAAACGGCTGGTTGCAGAGGTGAATGCCGACGCGCGCTTTGCTTGAAATATTTTGTGTTTCAAGTTCAACGGCAATCGACTCCGCCCAATGATGAAGGGCGGAGTATGTCCACGTTTGGTGATTAAACTTAAGCGCGGGCGAATCTTGCGAAGAACGTTCGGCAAGCCAGTCCATCTTTTAGTTTACGGCAGCCAGGGATATTTCTTGAAATTCGGTTTACGCTTTTCGTTGTAGGCGTTGCGCCCTTCCTGCCCTTCCTCAGACATGTAGAAGAGCATGGTGGCGTTCCCGGCAAGTTCCTGCAAGCCTGCCTGCCCGTCGAGTTCAGCGTTGAATGCAGACTTAAGATTACGAATCGCAAGCGGACTCTTTTCCAAAATTTCCTGCGCCCACTGCACGCCCTCGGCTTCGAGTTGTTCAACAGGAACAACCGTGTTGACGAGACCCATTTCAAGCGCTTCCTGTGCGTTGTATTGACGGCAGAGATACCAGATCTCGCGGGCTTTTTTCTGACCGACGATACGCGCCAAATAAGATGACCCAAAACCTGCATCGAACGAACCGACTTTTGGACCAGTCTGCCCGAAGATGGCGTTGTCTGCCGCGATGGTCAGATCTGCCATGACGTGCAGGACGTGCCCGCCGCCGATGGCGTACCCTGCCACAAGAGCGATGACAGGCTTGGGCATACTGCGGATGATGCGTTGCAGTTTGAGCACGTTCAAGCGCGGTACACCGTCTGTGCCGACATAGCCGGCGTTTCCGCGTACTTTCTGGTCGCCACCGGAGCAAAAGGAATATTTGCCGTCCTTGGCGGGACCGTTGCCCGTAAGCAGCACCACGCCGATGCGTGTGTCTTCCCAGGCATTCTCGAAGGCTTCGATCATTTCCTTGATCGTGTCGGGACGGAAGGCATTGCGCACTTCAGGACGGTTGAAGGCGATGCGCGCCATTCCGTCCGCTTTATGATAAGTGATGTCTTGGTACTCTTTGACTTGAATCCAATTTGTCATTGCGTCTCCTAAAGGATAAATTGCGTGATACGTATTGCGTAAGGTGGTTACAAATTCATTTTTACTCGCTGGCTCAGGTTTTTTCTCAACGCCTCAAACTTCACCGCGTCGCTGGGAATTTCGATGACGGTGGACTTTTCCGATGCCAACGACTTTTCCAATGCGGAGGAAAGCGACTTTCGTTCGATGCAGACATAGTCAATGCCGTAAAGTTTGGCGGCGTGCTCGAAGGTCAACCCGTGCGGGGCGGTGAACAATTCTGTGAACGGCGGCTCGAATTTCGAGATGGGCAAGCGCTGGAAGATCCCGCCGCCGTCATTGTTGATGACGATGATCGTGGCGCGGATTCCGCAGCGCGAGATTGCCAGCAGTCCGTTCATGTCGTGATAAAAGGATGTGTCGCCGGTGACGAAGACCAGCCCCGGCAAGTGCGCTGCTGCGCCAAGCGCGCTGGAGAGTGTACCGTCGATTCCG
Source organism: Chloroflexota bacterium (assembly GCA_016191955.1). GTDB lineage: Bacteria > Chloroflexota > Anaerolineae > Anaerolineales > Villigracilaceae > Villigracilis. The sequence continues at coordinate 13,374 of JACPVC010000338.1, read as the reverse complement.
CTTGCGCCGCGGTTGGCGAATATTCGAATGGGTTTTTGACTCGGTTGAGCAAATTGATCGAGATGGCGAACAGGCAGGCTGTTCGCCACGAAAAGCCCGTTGCCCGCAGGGAGTTGTTCCAACACATCGCTCAAGATTCCGCCCTCGAAGGCTGGCTCTGTCCGAAGGGCGGTCACTTCATTCCAAACTTTATCTTCAAGCCCTTTCCATGCGGGTAGCCAGTTGGGGTCTTGTGGGTTTGGCTGCAAGTCAGATTCGTTGAGCAAAGTTTCGCACAAGGACAGCGGATCGCACCACATGGAATGCATCACGCGGAAGCGGTCATCTCGCCAGCGTTGAACGTCGGAGATATGGATTTGCGGAACGTCATCAAGACTATCGAGATAATCGCAAAGCGCGTTGCTGGTTGGAACGTCGCCAAAGCGGAGAACGACTTGCGGGCGAAGGTCGCTCGGTAAAAATGTATCGTAGCCGCCGAGGAAGTTTTCGTTGACGTGGTTTCCAAACCGCAAACCTGAAAGCGCGTCTGCAAGGATTGGGTAGCCGAGTTTCGATGCAAGTTTGGTTAACTGCGCAGGGAGATCTCCGGCGGGGCAGCGTGGTCCGCAGACGATGAGTCCGCGTGGGGAGGAGGAAATTTTTTTGACGAGGAAGTCGGTCTGCTCTTGGGTGGGAAAAAGTTTGGGACGGGAAAAGGTCAATTGGGCAGGGGCAGTTGCGAGCGCGGAGAGAAGCGCTTCATCCATCCATGCAGGGCGGTCTGCCGGAACGTCAATCGGTTCGAGCGGTTTCCGAAATTGAAAATTCAAATGTACCGCGCCTGCCAACGGCGATTGTGAAGTTTCCATCGCGCGCGCGGCGAGCGTTTGCAAATATCGGAGAAGATGTTTGGAGAAATTTGCCTCCGGCGCAGGGACATCCACAAACCAGCGGACGTGGTCGCCGAAAAGTTTGAGTTGATCGATGGTTTGGTTCGCGCCACTTTCCCGCATTTCAGCAGGACGGTCTGCCGTGAGCACAAGCAACGGGACTTCGCTGTAATTCGCTTCAATAATAGCTGGAAAAAAATTTGCAGCCGCCGTGCCCGATGTGCAAACGAGCGCAACGGGTTTGCGACTCGCCCGCGCAAGCCCAAGCGCGAAGTACGAAGCAGATCGTTCATCGCTGTGGGTGTAGATGCGAATACCGCTTTCGGCAAAAGCAACGGCAAGCGGCGTGGATCGCGAGCCTGGCGCGATGCAAACAGAATCAAGCCCAAGCTTTTTCAGTTCGTCTACAAAAATGCCTGCCCAGATCGTGTTGCGGTTGGCTGTGTTCATGCCATCTCACCCTGCAACGCATTCAAAAGGAAGCGGATCTTCAGACCTGTTTCATCCCATTCTTTTTGTGGGTCCGAGTTTGCGACGATGCCCGCGCCGCCGAAGAGAGTTATCTCTTTATCGCGGAACAACCCGGAGCGGATCGCAACCACGAAATCGCCATCGCCGTTTGCGTCTACCCAGCCGATGGGGGCGGCATACCAACCGCGCTCAAACCCTTCGAGTTCGCGAATGGCATTCAACGCGGCTTCACTTGGTACACCGCCCACGGCGGGTGTTGGATGCAGCGCCGCAATGATGTTCATGATGTTCTGGTTCGGGTGAAGCGTGCCTGTGATGTTCGTCCGCAGGTGAAAGATATTGGGCAGGCGCATGAGACGCGGTTCGGGGTCGATGTTTAGGCTGTTCGCAAGCGGTAACATTTTTTCACGGATCTGTTCAACCACAAAATGATGCTCGCTTTGATCTTTTGCCGAGTCGAGCAGTTGCTGTCCAAGCGTTTCATCTTCCCGGGGGAAGTCGCCGCGGCGGATGGAGCCTGCGAGCGCGGCGGTTTTAAACTTTGCGCCGGAAACCGAAACCAACCGTTCAGGAGTCGCGCCTGAAAAAATCGTCCCAGGCTGGAACTCGAACATAAATCGAAAACAGGATGGACACGTCTCACCGAGATGTTCGAGCATGGCGGGCACATCTACGGCTCGATTTCCGTGCGCATATACGGGTCGCGCCATGACGATCTTTTTCAGCCTTCCTTCGCGGATCATCGCAATCGACCTTTGGATGATCCTGTTCCATTCATCAGATGATGTATTACTGTTTATGATCTCATCTGGAATAGAGGGGGGAGGAAGCATTGTGGACTCGTAGTTTGCCATGAATGTTTCTGCTTCGATGCGGATCGCCTCATACTCCGCCTGAGCCTGATTCACAGAAAAGAAATATTCCTCCCCGATACGGATCAGCACATAACGCGGCAGGACAAGCCTGGCAGACGGGAACGGATCCCACTCGCCAGGCTGGACTTGGTCGAAGAAGGAGCCGCCGCCTAGGAGAATAGGGCGGGGGTGTGAATCTGAATCGTTGACCTGAACGATGCGTTGAAAGAATTCTCTGAGGTCGCTTCCCAAGTCTGCAAAGCGGTTTTTGCCGTGTCGGTCAACTTGCGCAGCCACACCCAGCCCGGCAATTGCCACAGGTGACTTTTTGCTCTCGAAGTAGAAGCGTTCCATGCCGGAGCCGAAACGCAGAAAATCTGTCAGTGCGGTTGGGCGGCATGAAATTGTGTAGTTGGTAATGCGATTCAAATTTTCTCTCCGATTTATAGCTTTGCGCCAATACTTTGAAGTAGGAAGGTACGCAAGGCAGGGAGTGATTCTTCCAATGGCGGCGTGCCGGTATATATCCAATGGATGACGATCTCGTTCAGAGCACCGACCCAGGCGCGGGCAACAACATCTGCTTTCAGCGAGGGAATGCTTCCTTCTGTCATGGCAGTTTCAAGTCTGGTTTGAATGAGGCGCGTCAGGCGGTCGTTGATGGCGCGGCGGCGTTCCTCGAAAACGGCGCCCAATCCCACGGCTTGCACGAGCGCGATCTTTGCCAACCCGCGATATTGGCTGAACAGACCGAGACTCATGCGCAAGGCGGCATCCATCTGCTGGACGCCGTGTGACTCGCTTTGCATGGCTTCGGTCAGTTTGCTTTCGAGCAAGTCGGCGAATGTATCACTCAGGGCGATGAAAATATCCTGCTTGCTGGGGAAGTAAAAATAGAACGAGCCTTTGGAGGTCTGCGCCTCACTGACGATGTCATCCACCTTGGCATCGTGATATCCCTTGGTAGCAAATACCTTCACCGCCGCTTCAAGGATGCGCGTGCGGGTTTCGTGGGAGGGATTTGGGGTGGTTTTGCTCATGAAAACTCGTAGACTGACCGGTCAGTCTACGAGTTGGAGGATAGCATGTGGGAAAATCATGGACAAGATGACGAATCTCATCATTATGGATGTGTATCCTCCCTGATTTATTTGAGCAACAGTACAACAAAACATCCCCGTCAATTTGACGGGGATGTTGGTCTCAAACTCCTTATTCCTGTGCGAATGTGTCGATCAGTAGTTTGAAATTCCCGCCGACAGGGTAGAGGATGGGGCAGGTGCAGCCGCGCTTCTTGTACTCTTCCACTTTGGCTTTGGCTTCAGAAGGAGTGCCCGAAGCCGTAATTTTATGGACGAGTTCATCCGGCACGAGGTCTTTGGCCTTTATCACCTGTTCCTTGGTGGCGGGCCAGCCGAGAATAGCCTGGATTTGTTGGACGACCTCTTGAGAAACATTCGATGCCTTGGCGATATGCGGTTGCTGGGCAATGTACTGGCATAAAAGCATTTTGCTGTAGTCAATGGCTTTGTCGTGACTTTCATCCACCGAGCAGACGATCAACTGTGGACGGTCGAAGTCTTCCATTTTGCGCCCGGATTTTTTCAAGCCTTTATCGAGCAGTTCCATTGCCTTGTCGTTGTATTCAGGAGCGACGCAATAATTCAGCACTGCGCCGTCGGCAATTTCACCGGTCATTTCCATCATTTGGTCGCCGGTCGCACCGATCATGATGGGCACATTGCGCGGCTCGCGGCGTCCGTAGACCACATCCAACTCGATGTCGTTGACATGGATGAATTCGCCGTCGAAGGATACGCGTTCCATGTTGAGCAGGCGCTTCATGACTTGAACGGTTTCTTTCATGGCGGTCAATGGCTTCTTGCGGTCGATGCCCACATTCTTGGCTAGCGGGTCCCACCATGCGCCAAGCCCACAGATGACGCGGTTCGGAGCAAGGTCATCGAGCGTCAGAAAGGTGGCAGCGAGCAAACCGATGTTGCGAGTCCAGTTATTGATCACGCCCGAGCCGACTTTGATCTTATTCGTTACAGCCGCATAACCAGCCATCGGCACGATTGCATCGCGCACAAGGCGACTCTCCGCCTGCCAAACGGCTTCAAAACCTTTTTCCTCGGCATATTTTGCATATTCCAATCCGTCGCGCAGGTCGTGCGAGTCTTGCAGGTAGAGTGCAACACGTTGCTTGGTCATAACCTTCTCCTTGGAATAATGAATGTCTATACTTTTTGCGCTTCCATCTTTCGGATGATCTCCAAGTCTTCCGGGTCATCTAAATCTAAGCCAAGCGATGGCAGTTCAACCACCTCAAGCCTTGCGCCCGATTGGATCGCCCGCTCGCAATGTCGTTGAAACGAGCCTTCCCCGAAATCATATTCGATCTGACCGGCAGGAACCATTAGCAGGGCGTTGGTGCCTTTGTGGTGTCTATCTGGCGCGATGACAACAACAGGCGGTTTCGCAGCGCGGTCAATCAATGCCAACACATCATCGGCAGTGAGTAATGGCAAATCCACGGGTAAGACCAACACTCCTTGCGTAGCATGGACCTGCGCAATCACCGATGCGCGCGTGAGCGCGGTATTCAAATGTGGCTGCCCATCTTCCTGCACAGTTTTTGCACCGTGGTTACGTGCAATGGTCAGCGCATGTGAGTCGCGGCTTACAACCAATACCTGATCCAATTCTTTCAAAGTTGTCAGGGTCTTAAGTGTTCGTTCCAATAATTCCTGGTTCAGTGCCGCGCGTTCTTCTTCTGTAAGCGCTCCGGCAAGGCGGGACTTTCCACGTCTTAAAGGTTTGACAGGCACAATTGCCCAAAGTGACATAATTTATAAACTCCCGATAAAGTGTAGCACATCGTTTGCCAGTCGTGCGCGATCTGTAGGTTGATTCATAAGTGTATCTGTAACAAGCGTTTTTACGTCTAAGTCTTTGATCTGCTTTTCAAAATTCACATCTGCATTGTCTAACACGAAACCCGTCAGGATGGTACGGTAATGTCTTGCCACCGCCAATGCGGATGGTTCGATGCCAAGTTCGCTATACATCTTCGCCGCCGGACCTTTCACCGTCTTCCCGCCAATGATCGGCGACACCGCCACCACTGTTTTTTTTATCTCTCTGACGACTTTCAGGATGGGATCGATGCTCACCCAGGGATTGGACGGGCAGAAAACGATTGCATCTGCAGACGCGAGCGCCTCACGCACGCCGGGAGCTGGTTCAGCGACTTCGACTCCGTCGAACCTGAAACCTTTGACTCTCGGCTCGCAGCGTCTGTGAACGAAATATTCCTGAAATGCCAACTCGCCCTCGTCCGAATCGACCATCGTGCGCACAGGTGAATCGGTCATAGGCAGCACGCTGGGTTTGATATCCCAGGCTTCGCAAAACTCTTTTGTAATTTGCGAGAGGGGCTTCCCATCTTTAAGTCGTCTTGTTCGCTCAAGATGGGTTGCAATATCCTGATCTCCCAGCCGGAACCAGGCGGGTCCGCCAAGCTTTTCAACATTAGAGATCGTGTTCCATGTCTCGCCGACGCGACCCCAGCCGGTCTCCGGGTTGGCAAGGCCTGCCAGCGTATAACAGACCGTATCCAGGTCGGGGCAGATGTATAAGCCCAAATGCTCAAAGTCATCGCCAGTGTTGACGACAATCGTGAGATTTTCCGGCGGTAGGGTTTGAGCGAGTCCCTGCGCCAGTTTTGCGCCTCCAACTCCGCCTGCGAATGCAACGATTTTCAAATTAATGTACGGCGACATTTATGTCGCCGCTCCTTTTGGTACAGTTGATCTTTACCATGTTCCAAAGTCTGGGCTTACATAGGCAAATGCCCATTCTTTCCATTCTTTGACTAACCCAGCCTTTACAGGATTATTCAAGATATAAGAAATTATTCTTCCCAATTCCTCTTCGTCTCTTGCGTAATGGTCGTAACTTTCACGATGCCAAAAATGACCTGTGCGTCCCAGTTTGAGATTACATTCCCTTGCTGTACTTCCCTTGAGTAACCGCAAAGTATCTGCGACTGGATATTTTAGCGTAGCACCCTGGTGATTAATTCTTTCATCAAAAAATGGATTTATCAGAAGATGCACATGGTTCGGCATGATGCAATATGCGAAAAGGCTATATCTCTGCCTGTCCATGGAGTGGATTTTGTCAGTTACGACATTAGCCATACCTTCGTCATTTAGCCATTTTTGACCATGCTCACAGCGGTCCAGCCATTCATCGTATTTGCCGAAATATTTTTTCTGGATTATGTAGCGCTGCTCGGAGTTTTCGGGCGACGCTAAAAGTTCTCTCTCTCGTTGCGCTTTTAGTTCAGCAATAATATTGTTGGGTATTGCGTCTGCCAAGTTGAAAGTGATGAAAAGCGGATAGCCTTCCAGATGAATATGTGGAAGGTTGCGGCGGTAGAAGGTGTCGCGAGATTGGTTGTTCATTATGCTATTTATCCGCGACATGAATGTCGCGGTACTTAATCGAGGAAAATAGAAATTTCATCCACAGACTTTCTCTCCCGTACCACCGGTATTTCCACCGGATATCCTAGCAAAAACATCGCTTGTGGTTCCCATGTTTTTGAAATATTCAATGCACTCTGCACCGTCTCCTGCGCAAACACCGGGCTGCACACCCAAACGCCGCCCAACCCTTCAGCATGTGCGGCGAGTAATAACTGCATGCCCGCATTCGCCGCGGACTGGGTGGCGATGATATATTCCGCTTTTTTGCGGCGTGTGTCGGGATAGGTGTCCATTTCGGTCATGTCTACACATAGGAGAATGACGATGGGAGCGCCGGTGATTCTTTCGCGGGAGCGGGTTAATCGTTTTTGGATTTCTTCAGGGGGGAGGTTGTCCTTTTCAAGATCGCGTTGAAATTCATCCGCCATCAGATCTGCGAAATGCGATTTGGTGACGGGGTTTATCATTACGATGAAACGCCAGGGTTGACGGTTGTGAGCGGATGGGGCGAAGGTGGCAGTGTGGAGAATATCTCGGATGACTGAATCAGGAATCGGGTCCGGTTTGAAGCGGCGGATCGAACGGCGAGTACGCAGGAAATCACGCAGGTCGGTGTTGGTCAAAGGATGTCCTTGCGCGCTGTTTATATCAAGAGCGCATAAGATTCCCGTTAGCGTTTTTGAGGGACCGTGGACGATGGACCGTAGACCGTTATTCACCGTCCATCGTCTATCGTCTACAGTCTGTCACCGGAACATATCCATATCTTTGGGGCGGATAAGTTCCTTGAGCGAACCTTCGCCGAGCGGGTAGGGGAATCCATGCACGTGGACGGCGGGGGTGCCTTCGGCGGCTTGACCCATCACCAGCGAAGCGGCAGCGGCGAGTTCATCTGCCACACCAACGATGGTGGCTTTGAGGGTGTAACCGAACAGGTCGTGCCAGCCGCGTTCATCGACGAGAGCCGGGATACCGCTCAAGCCGATGCAAATGCCGACCGTGCCGTTACGCCAGGCACGTCCGTGTGAGTCGATAATCATCACGCCGATGGTCTTGCCTGTTCGTTGCTTGATCTCTTCGCGGAGTTTTCTTGCGGAGGCGTCCGGGTTTTCAGGCAGGAGGAGGACGAATTCTTCGTTTGTGTTTCCTTCACCCATTACATTCGAATGATCGATCCCAGCGTTGGCGCAAACGAAGCCGAGCTTGTGTTCAACGACGATTACGCCTTTGCGCACACGTAAGACTTCGTTGCTTTCTTGCAGGATCAATTCGATCAGGCGCGGATCTTTCTCGGTTTGCGGCGCAAGTTCAACGGCGCGCGGAGACGGCGTGACATCCGCCAGGTTGACCATCCGTCCTTCGGTCTTGCTGACAATCTTTTGCGCGAGGACGAGGATGTCGTTATCTTGCAGTGACAGTTCGGTTTCATTCAGGGAATTAAGAAGAATATCCGCCAGAGGGTCACCTTGGCGGATGAGAGGAATATTTTTGAGCGAGGTCAGAGTGAGAGACATGTTGCGTAGTGCGTAATGCGCAACACGTAAAGATTACGCATTACGCACGACGGCTTACTTTGAAATTCCTGTGATTTTGATTCCGGCGTGAGTGGAGCCGTATTTTTTATTGATGCCGATCAGCACGCTGGTTAGCCCTTCGACCACCACCGAGTTCTCGATGGGACCCGCGTCCCAACCGCGCAAGCCAGCCGCTTCGACCAGGGTAATGACATTGGCGCGCGCATCCTTGCTGGTGCCGGTGACCAGCACGTCGCATTCCACACCTTCTTCGCCGATTAAATGTTCGTGCGAAATGTTTTGGAACGCGGCGCAAACTTCCACGCCGGCGCCCACGATCTGCTTCGCTTCTTGCGCGGCGGAACCTGCGGCGGGCATTTGCACAGTGGCAACTTTCGGCGGGACGAGCGGCACGGTTACATCGACGAGAATTTTTCCCTGCAACGCATCTTTGACTGATTCAAGCGTATCGCGATGCGCCGCATAAGGAACCGTCAACACGACGATATTCGCCTCTTTCGCCGCCTGTGGGTTGCTCATTCCAACGACAGAGACTCCATCCCCAAGCATTTCAGCGACTTCTTTCGCAGCGGCTATAGCTTTTTCTTCCGCCCGTGAACCGATCAAAACGTGATACCCAGCCTTTGCCCAGCGATAGGCAAGTCCTTTCCCTTCTTTGCCAGTACCGCCAAGCACCGCAACGGATAACAGGATATGGTCTTCTTTCATGATCTCTCCATTATTTACTAAGATACTTTCGCAACTTCTTCTTCGTACTTCTTCCAAATGCGCGGAGCGATCTCTCTTGCGCGTGCGGCGATCTCGGCTTCATCGAGTGTGAGCAGTTCGCGGTCTTTCATCAGAAACTTCCCGGCGACCATGGTGCTGGTGACCATGCTTTGCTGGAAACCGAAAATGATATGCCATGGCAGGTTGCCGTCTGTAAGTGGGGTGAAGGGATGGTAATCCACGAAGATCAAGTCTGCCACCGCGCCAGGGACGATCTGCCCGATGGGTGCTTCCGGGAAGAAGACCTGCGCCAGTGCTGAGTTATTGTAGACCGCCATTTGCTGAACGTCATACCCGCCCATACGGCGCGGGTCACGATGTTCGGCTTTGTGGAGCAGATAAGTTGCCTTCCAGTCGTCCCACATCGAGTTGCTAAAACCGTCGTTGCCGAGACAGACTTTGATCCCCAGCCTCAGCATGGATTCGATCTGCGCCGTACCCACGCCGTTGTTCATGTTTGAACGCGGCTGGTGGGTGAGCCAGGTTCCGGTCTCTTTCAGTATTCCCATCTCACGCGCATCAAAGTGGACACCGTGCGCGGTAATGGTCTTATGACCGAGGATGCCGTGCTTTTGTAAACGGTCAATGACGCGCATACCGGACTTTTGCAGGCTGTCGTATTCATCCGATTCGTGCTCTGCAGTGTGGATATGGAAGCCTGTCCCTTCGGGAGCGGAGGAGGCGCAGGCTTGCAGGGTCGCGCCGGAAAGCGTCAGACTGGCATGCAACCCAAAAGCAGCAGCCAGACGCGAGTGCGGATTCGAGGCGAGGCGTTTCATGAAGCGCGCATTTTCTTGAATGCCTGCGTTCGCTTTTTCCACTCCGTCACGGTCGGTCACTTCATAACACAACACACCGCGCAGTCCGCTTTTGTCCACGGCATCGGCGATGGCATCCAGCGAGCCGTCAATGGTGTTGGGAGAAGCATGATGGTCGAAGAGAGTGGTCGTGCCATGCTTGATCGCATCCACGAGGCTGACGAGCGCTGAATATCGAACACCTTCGGCATCGAGCGAACGGTCGAGGGGCCACCAAAGTTTTTTGAGAATTTCAGGAAAATCTTTCGGCGCGGGTCCGGGAATTGCCATGCCGCGCGCGAAGGCTCCATAGAAATGAGTGTGCGCACAAATGCCACCCGGCATCACGTATTGGCCGTTGGCATCGGTGGGTTTGATCTTGGGATGTTTGGTCGTGAGCGATTTGGTGGTGCCGACTTCTTTGATCTTTCCGCCTTCGATCAGGATGGCGTAATTCGAGAGGACGCGGTTGGGCGATTCCCAGGTGACGATGTTTGCGTTTGTAATCAGCATATTAACCTAATCCATACTCGCTGGGGTGTGGAAGTTTAACGCCCGCCGTGCCGAGTTCCCATAGCACGTTGTAGGAGGCTTCTCTTAATTCGGGGTCGTCCTTGTACATGGCTTCGTACATTTGCTTGAGCACGACATCCTGCGGGGTGTATTTCAGAAATTGCAAGGCAGCAAGACGGACTTCCGGGTTTTCATCTTTCAAGGCGACCAGCAAAATATCTGTAGCGGGGACGCCCGGCGAAACGCCAACACCTTTCTTTGCGGCAAATTCGATCAGCCACGGCGTTTCGTGCGGGGCTTTGGGTCGCATTGGCGCAAAGGCAGCGCTGTGTGTGCGCATTTCCAACACTTCTGTTGCCGCATTGCGGACGACCCACTGCTCGTCTTCGATCTGAACTTTCTTTAGCAAGTCGGTTGCCCATTCATCTCGTACGCGACCAAGCCCGTAAATGACGGCGCGGCGCAGGAGAATATCGTTGATGGTGATGCCATCTCGCAGCATGGCATGACCTTCGTTCGGGTCGTTGGCAAGCGCTTCTCCTGCGGCTCGGCGGACATCTTCTTCGCCGTTGAGTAATGCATGTGCGGCGATCTCAAGCGACTCATTCGTGTTGATGGCGGCAAGCGCCATGCAAGCAGCACGTTTAACCGAAAGACTAGGTGCGTTCAATGCGCTTTCAAGAAGTTTCAAAGACTTCGTATCACGCACTGCGCCCACACCCAAAATGGCAAGGTGTACTAGTTCAAATGAACCCGATGTGGCAAACTGGCGGAACAAAGCCGCAGCACTGGGATCGTTGCTGTAAACGAAAGCCGCCATGGCTTGTCCGCGCAGGCTGAGGGGGATGCCGTCTGTTTGCAAAATGGCGGCGAGGGTGCCGAACATCTTTCCGCGCCAGGGGGCATTACGAGGAGCGTCTCTCAGCCAACGTGCCGCCGCAAACAGCGGTCGATGCATGGGCAGGCGTGAGAACTCGAGCATGGCTTGCACCAAGCGGCTGGCATCGCCGTGAGCGGCAATGAAGCGCATGGTGAGATACTTTCCAGACCAGTCCGGTTGATTTAATAAAGTTTCTTCTGCGTTGTAATTCGTCAATGCGTGCCCGGCAAGATACCCGGCAAAAACCGGGTGAACAAATCGCATGCGGTTATTGGAATAGGCAACCAATAATCCGCTGGTGGACATCTTCCCAAGCAAGCCGGTATTGGGTGTGGATACTTTTTCGACTTTCTTGCCTTTTTTGCCCTTCGGAGTTTCCTGCGCCTCTTCTTCCGGACTTTGAACTGGTTCGCCTTCCTGGGCTTCTTCTGTCACTTCAAACGACTTCACCCATTCACGCGCCTTGCGTGGGTCGAAGACCGGCGTGGCACTGACGACGACTTGCATGGCAAGCGTTTCGAGCGCGGCAAGCGGTGTGTTTGCCGGAGCCAGGCGTCGAATATGGGTGGCGATGGTTTCAAGAATATGCGGACCGAGGCTGTCACCAGCGTACGCGCCCCAGATTTTCAGAGTCAGCTCAAGGGGAGATAAATTCAAGGATTCAGAACCCAGCCACGAGTTGATAAGAAGCGGGTCCACTTGTTCGGGTCCGGTTTGCGCCCAGGCTTCCATCGCAACGGTGCGCGCCCAGAGTTCGCTCCACTGGTCCACAAATTTTTGATTGCCCAACTCCGTCCATGAGCATAAGGCGAGCGGCACAAAGCCAAGCGGAATCAATCCGTCGAGATATTCGGGAGCGCCCGTGGTGACAATGCGGGTTTTGGGATGAGCCTTGAGAAGCAGCTTGAAGAACTCGGCGACGAGCGTTTGCTCATCGGGTGTGATCTCATCGTATCCGTCTACAAGAAGAAGCGCCTGACCACCTTTGAAGACGGATTGAACGAAAGCGGGCATCTTGCCAACATCGAACATCGGTGCATTTTCAGAGGCGGCATCGACGATGACACTAAGTATGTTTTTGGGGTCTTGCGCAGGGAGATTTAGGTCTGCAACGTGGAAGTGAAAAGGGACGAATTCCTGCAACTCTCCCAATTGTTCACTGTGATTGGCGGCGAGACTGGCTAGGTGAGCCAACGCCACGGTTTTCCCCGTCCCAGGCTGACCGATAATGACGATGTTCGTATCCCCTCCCAATGCTTGCGGAAGAGTAAGGGTGTGTGGCTGGTAGACCGCGGCAACCTCGGGCCAGGCGGGCATGTAGGGCAGGGTCTGTGTGACGACATCTTCGAAGCGGGTTGCGCCGCCCGGTTCGACGGGCGCCGGCGGGATAATCACTGTGGGTTCTTGTAGAATTTCATCCAAGGCAAAGAGTTGTGCGGCGAGATGCATTCCCTGTGCGCGGCGCAAGGTGAGGCGGCGATGGTTTTCTTCCACCGAGCTGGTTTTGCGGGTTTGGGCTTGTTCGCGTTGTTCCTTCAAGCCCTCGCGCAGTTCCGCAAGCAGTGGGCGGGCGCGCCCGAGCAGGAACCAAATGACAGTGGCGCTTGCAAAACCTGCTATGAAAGAAAGGGGGTCAATGAAATTCAAGAAGAACATGGTTGTCGCCTAATTTACAAACAGGATCCGCCCGCAGGAGGGGCAGTACGCCAATTTTTGAGATCGGGCATTTTGCTGCAAAGCCGCATTGAGGGTCGTGCCGCAGGAGGCGCAGGCACCGTCTTCCACTTCGGTGACAGCCACCCCGCGCTTTTTCTTGCGCAGGTCTTCGTATGCGACAAGTAATGGAGCATCGATAGGGGCGAGGGCAGCTTCACGTTCCTGCCCGAAACTTTCCATTTGTTTGATCAGTTCGTTTTGTTCGTCGAGCAGTTTTTTGTGCTCGTTCCCAAGGCGTGACCGGACAACTTCAAGGTCTGCCCTAGCCTTTTCCATTTCTGCTTCGGCAGTTTCAGAGAGCAACATGGCTTCGAGCTGGCGCTCTTCGAGCGTTCCTAAATGTTTCTTGAGCGAGGCAACATCCTTTTGCAAATCCTGGAGTTCCTTCGGGTTTTTGACACTGCCGCCATACAGGCTAGACTCTGCCTGTTCGATCTTGATCTTGAGGCTATCCACTTCAGCTTCAGCGCTTTTC
>JACPVC010000337.1 GCA_016191955.1 Chloroflexota bacterium | reverse complement strand
TAACATCCTCCATAATACGGCGAAAAAGATCACGCCAATGACAAATGCCGCAATGTAGGAAAGGTTTGGCATATGGATTTTTTCGTGTTTCATTTTTACATGTTCCTTTCGTCATTATTCCACGATCAACTTGCCACGTAACATTCCCATCTGGCATTGGAAGCCATATTCGCCAGATTGTTCGGGGGTGAATTCCAGTGTCACTTGTTCGCCCTCTGGCAGCAAAGCATTCTGATTGAAGTCAGGGAACAACACTTTCTCAGAACACGCTGAACTTTCCTGGCGTGTGAACGTCAACCGCACAGGGCGTCCTTTTTGCACCACGATCACATCGGGTGTGTATCCGCCCTTGACCGTGACTGCCACCTCCTGTGCGCCAGATGCAGATACCGCAACACGCGTCTGCGCCTTGGGGGCAAACCAGAAATACCAGGCGATCAATACGGTCAACGCGATTCCCGAAAGAATCACAAAGATTTGGATTTGAGTCATATCAAGTTCCTTTCATTGCTTGGATGATGGATAACGGACCGAACACCGTGACGAAGTTCTCCGCTTCTTTTACAGACCCGAAGCCTGCCTCTGCCACGAAGCGCGGGATCAAACCGTCGAAGTTATCGGCGGTTTCCTCGAGACGACGCATGTAGGTCGTCATGAAACGTGTCGTTGAAGAATGCGGTGCGCCAAAGTCAAGCACATACAATTCTCCATCTGGTTTGAGCACACGATGGATTTCCTTGAATGCGAGTCGTTTATCGTCCGTGATGAGGTGGTGAATGACCAGGCTGGTGACTACTCTGTCGAAGGTGGAATCAGGATAGGGCAGGGAGGAGGCGAGTCCTTCATCCCATTGAATATCCGAACCGCGAGATTTATCTAGCGCAATTTTCAATACATCAGGGTCGCCATCCACGCCTGTAACCTGCGCGTTCGGATGGATTTTTTTGAGCATGATGGTGAGCGTACCTGTGCCGCAGCCGAGATCGAGAACCTTCATGCCTGGACGAATGTTCGCGTGTTGGATCAACCTTTGTTTAAAAGTTTCCTCGCGCATGACCCATTTGAGCAGAGGATCATACAATGGCGTGAGCCAGCGAAAGCTCAAGGCAGGGATATAACGTTTTTTACCAGATGCTTGCCTCATTTGGTTCGATCCTTTCCCATTGTCTCAACAAGACAATGCAAATAATAAGAACAAGCAACCCCATCACTTGCGCGGCGCGATAACCATCCAGCCAGAGTACACTGTCGCCGCGGAAGGCTTCGAGAAAGACTCGCGCCAGCGCGGAAAGAGAGACGAACTGCGCAAAGCGAATTCCTGGCGCGTGGGCTGGAAGAACTTTTGGAAGCACGAGTGTAAAGATCGCCAGCGCAAGAAAGATTTCATAAAGTTGCGTTGGGTGACGATAATCAGACCACACGTACATTGCCCAGGGGACACGAGACGGCGAGCCGTAGGCATTTCCGCTGAGCAGGTGGGAGACACCAATTGAGATCATGAAGAATGCCAACCCAGGCGTGAGCGCATCCAATGATCGGCGAAACGGAAGTTTCTGACGATATCCATATATCAAGGCTGTGGACATACCGATTAGAAAACCCCCGATGGGAGAAAGCGTGCTTGTGCTCAGCGAGAACAAGCCCAATGGATTTGCCACATAAACTGAGGCGTATTGCGCAGCATAGACAAGCCTTGCTCCGAGAATCCCGCCGAGCAATCCGTACCCAATCAGGTTATTGATTTTCTCCTTGTTTAAACCAAGGCGGGCGGCTTCACGCTCGGTGAATGTTGAGCCGATCCAAAAACCAATGAACAACATCAACAATGGCATTTGAAGCAGGAAGGGTCCAAGTCGAAGGTAAGGGAACATTACTCGCCCTCCCGTAATAGCTCTTCCACCTTGGATTGAATCAATGCCTCGCTCATGGGTCCGCCGACCACAACGGAACGAATTACTCCCTTGCGATCAATGAAGTACGAAGTCGGCAGGGCAGTGATGCGATACAGGTTCCCAGTCGCATTATCGCGGTCGAGCGCGATGGGAAAAGTCAAACCGATTTCTTTTGCAAAATCAGCCGCGGCTTGTTCTGAATCCTGGGCGGTGAGGTTCAAGCCGATCACCACAAAGCCAATGTCCTTGTAACTTCGATACGCTTTTTCGATGGCTGGCATTTCCAGACGGCAGGGTGGGCACCACGATGTCCAGAAGTTGACCAGCACCACCTTGCCGCGTAAATCGGAAAGCGCAACTGTGCTGCCGTCCAACAGGTCGAGGGCGAAGTTGGGCGCAGTGAAGCCTTCTTTGGCAACTGCATCCTGCTGCGCTTTAGGCCGGTCGGGCGAGACGCGCGAGAAAACAGTCCAGAACATTCCGAGAATCAAAGCCCAGGTCATCCACGTGATAAAGCGGGAGTTTTTCATTATGGTGTTCCAGACAGTGATTGCAGTTTTTCCCGCAGCATATGGACAGTGGGAAATCCCTTGACGCCTTCAGGCGTGGAATAGACGCGGCAACTCATCGAATACGTTTCGCGTTCCTCATGCCATAAATCCATACCATCAACACGAAAATGAGGGGAACCGAGGAATTTCAAACGCTCCGCATCTTCATCGGTCTCTACTTTCACCATTTCCACAGAGGCGGAGATTCCCTCCTCTTGTAAAGCAGTCCGAAGACTTTCCAAACCAGCTTCCCAGGAGGGACAACCATCGAAATAGAGAAGTTCAATTTTCATAACAGCTCACTTTACACTAAACTTCGGTCTGAAGCCTCGCAGGCGGTTGGCATTGCCAACTACGGTCACGGATGAGAATGCCATTGCTGCCCCCGCGATCAATGGGCTGAGCAACAATCCAAAGAACGGGAACAATACTCCCATAGCAACAGGGATACCCAACACGTTGTATATAAAGGCGCCAAATAGGTTTTGGTAGATGTTGGTCATGGTAGCGCGGCTGACTTCGATGGCAGTCACCACACCTTTGAGACTGCCCTTGATCAGCGTGATGTCCGAGGCTTCGATGGCGACATCCGTGCCTGTTCCGATGGCGAGACCGACATCCGCTTGTGCGAGCGCGGGGGCATCATTGATGCCATCGCCAACCATCGCGACTTTTTTGTTTTCCGCTTGCAACAGGTGAACGTTGTTTGCCTTATCTTCGGGCAATACTTCCGCCAGCACGCGCGTGACCCCAACCTTGCGAGCAATCGCTTCAGCGGTGCGGCGATTATCGCCGGTGATCATCACAACTTCAATGCCCATACCTTGCAGAGCTTTGATCGCTTCGGCAGAATCTTCCTTGACCGTGTCTGCCACGGCAACAATACCAGCGGCTTTGCCGTCAATTGCGACGAACATTGGGGTCTTGCCATCGTCGGCGAGCGATTTGGATCTATTCTCCAACTCGCCCAGCGCGATGTTCTCTCGGTTCATCAACTTGAGATTGCCAATCAGGATATTTCGTCCTTCAACCTTCGCGGAAACGCCATGTCCAGGGATGGCTTCAAAATCCTGCACATCGGTCAATTCCAGTTTTCGCGCCTGTGCTCCGTCCACAATGGCTTGCGCCAGGGGATGTTCACTGACCTTCTCAACGGATGCCACCAGGCGCAACAACTGATGGCTGTTACCATTCATGGAATTGGTAAGGATGACATCCGTTAACTCAGGCTTTCCCTTTGTAATCGTGCCCGTCTTATCCAACACCACGGTTTGAATGGCTCGCGCAGTTTGCAGGGCTTCGCCAGAGCGGATGAGAATCCCATGTTCCGCACCTTTGCCAATGCCGACCATCAAGCTCATGGGCGTGGCAAGACCCAAAGCGCAGGGGCAGGCAATGATGAGCACGGTTACACTGGTAACGAGTGCATATACCAATTGCGGTTGAGGTCCAATCACGAACCAAATGACGAACGTCCACACGGCGAGAATCATCACGATGGGTACGAAATAACCAGAGATGGTATCGGCAAGACGGGCAATTGGTGCTTTGGAATTTTGCGCGTCCTGCACCATCTTCACGATCTGCGCGAGAGCCGTATCCTTGCCGACCTTCGTGGCGCGGAATTTGAACGCGCCTGTCTTGTTCAAGGTCGCTCCGATCACCTCATCTCCCTGTTTCTTGGAAACTGGCAACGACTCACCCGTCAGCATCGACTCATCCACGGCAGAACTGCCTTCGACGATAACGCCATCCACGGGTATTTTCTCACCGGGACGGACCTGGATCACATCGCCGACCAACACTTCTTCTACAGGCAGATCAAGTTCTTTTCCATTGCGAATCACGCGGGCAGTCTTCGCTTGTAGACCCAACAATTTCTTGATCGCCGCGCTGGATTGTCCCTTGGCGCGTAGTTCAAGTGCCTGCCCCAACACAACCAATGCAATGACAACTGCAACTACATCGTAAAACGGCTCGGATGTCCCTTCAGGAAACACGGACGGAAATGCAATGGCAAACGTTGAATACAACCATGCCGCGCCGGTACCGAGCGCGATCAAGGTGTTCATGTTGGCTGAGCGATGTTTGAAGGCCGCCCACGCACCTGTGAAAAAGTCATACCCGGAATAGAACAACACAGGTAGTGTTGCAACGGCGGAAAGAACCCATGACCATCGGATGGTCTCCATTGACAAATCCCGGATGCCGGGAACGTATTGCGGGTATGCGAATAACAACACCGGAATGGAAACAATTGCCGAGAACCAGAACATTCTCATCAGCCGGATGTATTCACGGGCATGTGCCTCTTCTTGTTTGTCTATTGGCGCGCCAGTCAGCGCAGGACGTGGCTTGTATCCCCAAGCCTCAATGGCTGCATTCAATTGTACAAGGGTTGCCTTTTGGGGGAGATAATCCACGCTCGCTTCCTGTGTGGCAATGTTGACCGTTGCGCTTAATACGCCATCTGTGGACTTCAGTTCATCCTCGATGAACTTCACACAGGAGGCACAACGCAGGTTCTCGATTCCGATTTTGAGATTCGACCCGCCAGGTTGAAACCCCGCCAAGCGGATGACTGCCGCCATTTGCGGAATGTTCACCTTTTTGGAATCATATTCCACCTGCAACACACCCGCACCTGCATTGGTGGTTACTTGATGAACGCCCTCCAGGGCGCGCAAACCAGATTCCAGGGCGGTGACAGGTTTGTAAAACGGCAGATCGGCGACGGGTAGTTCGATGCGGGTGAGCGTCCGTTCGGGATTAAAACCCGTTGTTGCCGAAGTCATCACATAATGGTGCGGGTCGATATCGAACTGTTCCACGCAGGATTGTGAGCAAAAATACAACGTCTGCCCCATGTGTTCGCGCTCGGCGAAGGCACTTTGGGGTTCAATTTCCATTCCACATACAGGGTCACGGACAGTCATGGTTGCCTACCTTTTATAAAGATGCCAATAGTGTATATCCAATAGACGATGGCAGGGAGCGGATTTCAGCCTAGTGGTATATAAGCAAAATAGCCTATCTTCCGACAGGCTACTTTGAGAACGCGAGGTTACTTTACTTCAAGGAATTGCCGCAGTAGGGGCAAGTCTGCCAATCGGCTTGGGTGCCCTTTCCGCAGTTGGAGCAGGGCGTCAGGGATGAGGCTTGGGGAGGATTTCCTGTATTTCGCACCAGGGATGCGACACCAAACCCAATGAGCACGAGGATGCCGATGGGGATGAGCCACATGAAGATCATGCCCAATCCCATTCCGAACCAGCCGAAGGGAGAGTAGCCCCAGTTACCCATCATGCCATAACCGCCCATCATGCCATATCCACGGTTGCCCCATATCATGCCGCCTCCGAAAAGGAACAGAGCAGCAAGAACAGCTACGATGCCAACGATCCACCAGTTACCTTTTTTCATTTTGACTTCCTTTCATAAAGTTTGTCCGCAGTGCGGGCAGTTTTTCCAGTCGTTTTGCGCAGCCTGTCCACATTTGTGGCAGGTACGGCTTGCAACGGGCTTGAGCGCATTGACCAGATTATTGCCAGAAACGCTGTAGACGATCAAACCGACAAGTACTAAAGGGACGATCCACATGAGAAACATACTGTACTCCTTTCGATGATCCAAGAATACCCGGCATGATTAAAGAATGTGTAAAGGCACGGCAAAGAGTGATTGAAGATTTTGTTTCGGCAAATTGTCTAAAATAAAATAACCTGCCCAGTGGGCAGGTTACCTGAGGAGAAGAGGATGGAATTAATGATGATGCGCGTGTTCATGAGTCTTGCTGAGATACTTCTCGGGATCGGCATCAAACGCCTTCTTGCAGCCAAGCGAGCAAAAATAATACGTTTGCCCCTTGTATTCGGATG
Source organism: Chloroflexota bacterium (assembly GCA_016191955.1). Taxonomy (GTDB): domain Bacteria; phylum Chloroflexota; class Anaerolineae; order Anaerolineales; family Villigracilaceae; genus Villigracilis. Next base: position 6,211 of record JACPVC010000337.1, on the reverse strand, counting down.
TGCCGGCAGCAGTAGCGGGGTCGATATCCATGTGGCAAACGGGGTCATGTACAGTGGTTGTCATAAGCTGGTCTCCTTTCCTTTGTATTATGCAATTAATAGACAGCCTCAACGAGAGCCATATTACTGAGGCTCTTATAGGCAATTCTGCCTATTCTATTTCTCGATTTCGCGTCCTGTCTGTTCCCATGCCACCATGCCGTCTTCGAGATTCCAGATATTGGTATACCCGAGCGAAACAAGTTCCTCTGCCGCAATTGCGCTCATGCGACCACTGCGGCAATACAGAACGATCCTTGCATTTTTATCCGCTGGCAACTGCGCCAGATTTTCCGGCGCACTGATCTGGTCGTAGGGAATGGACAGGTCTGTATCGGCAATGTTCCCTGCGAAAGGAGTATGCACATTGACAAGGATAAGATCCGTGTTCTTCAACATCGTGTCCAAATCGACAGGAGTGATGTTTTTATAGGAACCGTCAACGGTTGTAACCTCTTTGCCCGTAATCTCTTCGACGCTGCTCTGGCAGGCGGTCAGTGTCACAAGCAGAAACAAGGATATGAGGAGTATCTGTTTCATGGAATTTTTCCAGCCAACTCAAGATCGATGATCTGTTTGAACGCTTCAAGAGGTTGCGCGCCAACGATTGCCAGCCCGTTGATGAAAAATGTTGGGGTGGATTGAACGCCAAGGTTGAGCGCAAAATCCATATCCTGTTGGATGGCGTCCTTATATTTACCTGAATTGAGACACTCCTCGAAAGTGACTGCATCCAAATTGAGGTCAGCGGCGATCTGCAGGTACAACTCACGCCCAAGTTTGTCCTGATTCTCAAAAATCCTGTCATGGTAATCCCAGAAGGCCCCCTGTTCGTTGGCGCACATCGAGGCTTCCGCCGATGGAAGGGCTTCGGGATGAATGGATGTCAGGGGAAGATGACGATAGACAAAACGGATTTGACCGGGATACGCCGCCAGCAATTGTGCAGCCGTCTCATCCTGGAAGCGTTTGCAGAACGGGCACTGAAAGTCGCTGAACTCGACAATTACGATGGGTGCATCCACCGGTCCCTGGCTGGGAAAGCCTTCGAATGGGATTTCATAACGGGTGAATTGCGGTGCCTGTGTCGCTGCCGGGGCTTCGACAATGGGTCCCTGGGCAACAGATGGATTATTGACAATCGCTTGTTGTGAACGGGGGGCAAGCCCCCAGACAACATAACCCGTCAATATGCCGATGGCAAAAGCCAGTATCACCAGGACCGAATAAAAATGGGTTCGTTTAAAGGTGATGGTATCTTCCGAATTAATGGGGGAATCCATAAGGGTATCTTCTCTAAAAATATTATGATCTTTGTATCGTGTGCCCGCTCAGATAACCAAGATAGGCAGGCACGAGCGGCAGGACGCAAGGTGAAAGAAATGACAATAGACCGGCAAGGATGGCGGTGAAGTATGTCGGCGCGGCAGAGAACAGGGTAAACTTTTCGATATATAGACCATTCTTGAATGCCCAGATCGCTATCAGACTCATTGTGTTCGTAAGAAGCAGAACACCAATGGCAATGATGAAAACACCGCTGGCAATTTTGAAATACTTTTGATAGGGTCGCATGCGTTTGATCCAGCCTGAAGCGCGCTCCAAACCAAGCGCCATCGCCAGGAAGGGAAGCCCCAAACCAAGCGAGTACCCTGAAGATAGCCACATCGCCTGTCCGACCGTTTGCTGGCTGAGCCCCATTGTTAGGATTGCGCCCAGTGTGGCACCAATGCATGGGCTCCAACCTGCTGCAAAGAAAATGCCCATTAACGCCGAGCCACCATAGGTTCCGCGCTGACCTGTGTATTCCGTCCGGGTATCATAATAAAACCAGGGAAGGCGAATTACATCCAGAGTCGCCAGTCCGAACATGATCACGATCACGCCGCCTAATTGCGCGATAACCCGTTTGTATGCGCCGAACAATTGACCCAGCGCCGTCACCGAGCCGCCCCAGCCGATTACAAACACCAATGAGAAGCCGAGGACGAAGAGCAGCGCATGTAAAAATATTTTCAAACGTTCTGTTTGGGATGGAAAGGGGGGAATCGCAGTATCAGAGGTCATGAGTCTTCCTTTTCAATAAGGATATAACATCATGATACGCAAATCCCCGCCCCTGCATGAGCGCAGGATGGCGGGGAAATCGGTAGGCAAAATGGCTTATGACCTTTATCGCTTTACAAGCGAATTTCGATCCTGGTTCCCTGTCCTTGGGTGGACTCAATTCCCAGCCGTGCCCCGATCAGGTCCGCACGTTCATGAATACCGAGCAGTCCAAAATGCCCGTTGGGAGCAAATTCCGTCGGGCTGGCAGGAGCGACAAAGCCGTGGCCATTATCAGAGATCATCAGTGTTATTTCCGAATCAGAATAACGGATGGACAAGTCGGCACGAGTCGCCCCGGAATGTTTAGCCACATTATTGAGCGCTTCCTGCGCAATGCGATATAGCGACAATTCCACCTCGCGCGAGAGACGACGTTCGTTACCGGTTTTTTGAAAATCAACGATCAGAGAATTAACCTGGCTGATCTCCCGCGCCAGCATTTCCAACGCAGTGACCAGTCCCAGATCTTCGAGATAAATGGGACGCAGCGCCCGCGTCAGGCGGCGCAGATTTTCGATGGTCTGCTCCGCCAGATTTTCGAGTTCCTTAAGGGATTGTTTTCCATTTTGATCCTTGACCGATCTCTGCGCCAGTTGCACCCGTTGTTTCAATGCAATGACCGCCTGAATGGTGTCGTCATGCAGTTCCCGCGCCAGTCTGGCACGTTCCTCTTCCTGTGCCGAAGTGATCGCGCCGATGTAATCGTGCAATCCCTCCTGAGCCGCCTGCACTTTACGCGACATTTCGGTCAATTCCATTTGCAGGTGTTGGACCTCAGATATGCCGCCAACTGACTCCTTTATGGCTTCGAAATCCCCCCATGCCAGCGCCGCCGCCTTGGACTCAAGTTTTTGCAGGGGCTGGACGATCTGTTTGGCGCCGAACCAGATGGCAATCAATGCCAGGATGAAGGCAGGCACCATTACCAGCGGAGCCATCTGGGTCAATTGCAGGGAGGGGCTGATCACCATTTCCCATTCCTCCTCCGTGATCAATGCCCAGCCTGCAGTTTCAATGGGGCTATAGGCGACTACATGTTCCGTCGCTTCCTTTTTCACATACAGAACGCCACTCCTGCCTGCCAGAGCTTCCGCCACTCCAGGATGGTCCGCATCCAGGCTTTCGCGTTCGAGCGCACCGCTGACGAACAAAATACGGCGGGAATTATCCAATAGATAGATGGTCACGTGACTGCCCGCCGGGTAGGTGGGTGTCAGGGTTTCGGACGCGAGTGTCTCGGGTGAAAACGCGCCGGCGACAATCACATCGCGGGAGTCAGAATAGGCTGAGATGATGACAAAGAGTTGGTTGGAGTTTGGATCCAGGGTCGGGTCGGAGAAAACAAATTGAGGGCTGGATGAAGAAGCGAGTTTGACCGACCTGGAGTTTTGAGATACCCATCCCCAAAATCTGTCATTCCCCGTTTTCTCGATTAAGTGTCCATCCGTATTTAGAAAGGCAATCCCCCCGTTGAAATCCTTTGCCAGGTCGGTGGTGGTGGCAAATATATCCTTGAAGGAAATATCCTCGGATGCCAGCACCGCCATGCTCGAAACAGTCGCCATGCGATGATGAAGTTCGGATTGCAGCGCTGCGGCGGCGGACTGCACGGCGCGTTCGTCACGTTCCCCGACCAGGGTGCGCATGTCCTGCTGGTGCATGTTGACCCCGCCGAACGCAATGAACAATAACAAAAGCGTCAGCGGCAGAACCGTGACGGCAAAGAGTTGCGTCAGACCGCGCCAGCCTGGCAGGATTCGTTTCATTCTTCTGGAATATTGCCCGAGCTTTGTGAGATCAACCCCAGCGCCACCCCGCGCATGACAGCCTCGGTGCGGCTGTTGGCTTGCAGTTTGGCGAAGATGTGCGCAAGATGTCCCTGCACGGTGCGGTCGCTGATATTCAGTTGCACACCGATGGATTTGTTGGTGAACCCCTTCGCCGCGAGTCGCAGCACATCCAGTTCACGGTCAGTTAATGGTTCGACGATCTTTTTTTCCGGTCCTTTGAAGATGGTGGACATCAACTTGCTGGTGATGGATGGATCGAGTGCAGACTTACCTTCATAGACATCACGCACCGCCTGGATCAGCTCATCCGCCTGCCCAGTTTTGAGGACATAGCCATTTGCACCTGCCTGCAAAACCGCCATCACGTAGGGATCATCGTTATAAGCGGTCAGGATTAACACGCCCACTTCGGGCAGATGGGCACGCACCCAGCGTGTGACTTCAATACCGCTGGCTTTGGGCATCTGAATATCAAGCACGGCAACATCCGGCTTGTGTTTTTGGATTAAGACCTGCGCCTCCTCCCCGTCTCCTGCCTCGGCAATGACCTGGAGGTCGGTCGCACTCTCAAGCAGTTGTCGCACCCCTGCACGGACGATATGGTGGTCATCCGCCAGGAGAATGCGTATTTTGGTTTTTGATTTGCTCGATGACTTTGGCATGGCTTAATGTATCCAATTGCTGATTATAAACTTGTGATTGATTAATGAACGGGAAGGCAAGCCAGACAAGACCCAGCCCCGCCAAAAGCCCGGTAAGGAAGCGCATGAGCGAGTTGAACGATCCCAGCGCATCACCGGCGTAAAACGTTGCAGGAAAGGTGTTGTTTGTCAACACTGCCAGCCATGCATTTGTATCACGAAATCCATTTCCGATACCGGCAAAATCGCTGACCATGTGTGTTCCACCATCCAGCGCCATCGGCAGCAGGAGCAGAACAAATCCCCACCAACTCAAAGTCTTTATCGTGTGTCGGAAGGGATACCACAATGCCGCAAAAAGCCAGACGCTGGTATAGAACGAGATCATGCGATCCGACCACGCCACCTTCCAGCCCATCGGTTCGTTGCCGATGAATTGGCGCAGGATCATGGGATTGGATGTGTTCTGCCAGACCGCCTGGATTTCGCCCAGGGAATACATGGTCTTTTCGCCGAACCAAAAGAGGGAGCGTTCCGGGAGTTGGTGGCAGAAGAACGAGTAAATGAAGTAGACCGCCCTGCCTGCACCCGTCCAGCCGATCTGCATGAAAACCGGCGCAAGGAAGGGAACAAATACCCAAACACCATAGATGGTCAGAAAAACGGCAAACCAATGAGTGCCTATCCACTGAAAGGCATTCGTTATTTTAGGGGCATTCAAGGTGGTTGTTGACATTTTATTCCCTCATGGGGCGTTTGGTTCAGGGGCGCGATTGAGGTTGGCGCGGTAAAAAGCTTTGGCTAAATCCATGTCGAAGATCTCGAACCTTTGAATCCGCCCCCAGGAGGTTAATGCGACCGGAACATCAATGGAATTCCAGGGATAGGCAATCAGCTTCACTCCACCCAGGTCGTTAATGACCGTGCGGATCTGTGATTTCAACTCCGCGCATCCCGTCTCATTCAGCAGGTCGCAGTTGTACCAGATGATCACATACCCGTGCTCCAGGTTATGGACAAGATAAGCAGCAGGATATGTATAAATATTCTCTTCATAAAACCCCGCCTGGGCTTCGGTTGCATAATGCAATCCGGATGTTGGCGGGTCGGAATTATATTGTCCCGGGTCAGAGTCGGTGGGGAGATGCGGATCGCTCTTCATAATGGCAACTGCCTCCCCTGCGGCTGGTTTAATCCCCTGCCAGACCATGACTCCAAGGATCACCAATACGGCGAGTCCGGTTCCGCCCCAGATGATGCCTGCAAGCAGTTTTTGTTTTCTATTTCTTTGTTGAATGTGTTGTCGTCTTTGTTTGTTGTTCATGAATTCACTCTGCCGGCTGGAAAGCAGGCGTCACATCGGGTAACGCCTGCCTTCGACGGCTGATTATTGCACTTTGAACTCGATATCTTCCTTGTAATCCAGACCATCCTTGCGGACATACACGGTAATCTTCCAATTGCCGCTCATGCTGAAGTTGGCATTGATGGAATAGCGCCCTTCACCCTGCTCAGTGGCGAGACCGCTCATCCCCATGCCGGTCATGTCCGTGTGGTCGGCAGAAACATCCACAGTCGCACCCTCGATGGGCTTGCCATCTCCATCCGTGATCGTCAGGATCAATTCCATGT
>JACPVC010000336.1 GCA_016191955.1 Chloroflexota bacterium | reverse complement strand
AATCACTTTGACCAAATGAACTCCGGCAGCGTAACCCTTGGAGGCATCGTTTATCTCCTCAGCCTCACCTCGTTCGGTTTGTTCGCCGGTACTACTGCAATTGAAATTCGGAGATGGCGATAATGGCTGGCAAAAAGAAAAATCCCAACGCACAATATGCAGTGATCGGGCTGGTCGTTGCCCTGATCGCTTGTATCTCCACAGGTCTGATCGGCTCTGCCAACCTGCTATCCAGTATCGGCATGTTCCCCCTGTCCGATGAAATTCAGTCGGGTGTAGACCTCTCTCTCCAGATCAGCATCGGATTGTTGATCGTCGGGCTGGCTGCTTATGCCATCCTCAACCCGGATGCCGTGCGCCGCTTCCTTACCGGACGCCAGGCACGTTATGGCTCGAATTCGCTGATCCTCATCGTGGCATTTGTCGGCATCCTGGTCGCTGCCAATTACATCGTCTTCAAAAACACGGACTTGCTTGGCTCTCCCTACGATTTCACCGAGGATAAATCCAACACCCTCGCGCCGGAGACCTTGCAGATCCTAGCCACGTTGAAGGAACCCATCAGCGCGACTGCGTTCTATTCCACGAACTCCAACACTGCAAGCGCGGAAGAACTTCTGCAAAAATTCAAGAACAACAGCGAAGGTAAATTCAGCTATAGTTTTGTCAACCCCGACCTCGACCCGGTCGCTGCGCGCGAAGCGGGTGTGACGGGCGATGGCAAGATCATGCTGCAAATGGGCGAGACCAAAGAGATCGCCGACTTCGCCTCTGAAACCGACCTTGCCCGCGCAATGCTGAGACTCATCAGCCCGGGGGCGCGCACCGTTTACTTCCTGCAAGGACACGGTGAGATCAGCCTTGAACCCGGCAACGAACTGGCATACAGCGTTGTACAAAGCACGCTTGAAGCGAAGAACTACACCGTCAGCACCCTCAACCTGCTGAACACTAGTGAAATCCCCGAAGATGCACTGGCAGTCGTCATCGCTGGTCCGCAGAAGCCCGTCAGCAAAGAGGAAGTGATCTTGCTCAAAGCCTATGTAGATCAGGGCGGCTCGCTGGTCGTGCTTCAGGATCCGCTTTTCTTCACGGAATTCGGCGACGCGAACGACCCCATGGCAGATTACCTCAGCAAGGATTGGGGCATCTCGCTCAACAACGATGTAGTGATCGACACCGTGAACCAGCAAAACCCCTTCGCGGCGATCTCATCACTATACAATCCCAGTCATCCCATCACGCAGAACCTGACCGAGAACCTCTTCGTCATCATGCCGCAGGCACGCAGCCTGACGATTATTGGCGAGAAGGAAAACATTACGCAGACCTGGCTCATCAGCACCACCGAGAGTTCATGGGGTGAGACCACCGTATTGAGCGATACTGAAACCCCCGCGTTCGACCCGGAAACCGATGTGCAGGGTCCGCTTTACCTTGCCATCGCGGCTGAAAATTCCGCCACTACTGGTCGCGTGGTCGTCTTCGGCAACTCACTTTTTGCCATCGACGGCAACTTCGACGTGTATGGCAACGGTAACTTCTTCATCAACTCTGTAGACTGGGCTGCCCAACAGGAAGACCTGCTCAACCTCACTACCCGTCCGCGCACTGATCGCATCTTCACCCCGCCCGTTGAAACCTGGCGCTTCCTGCTGTTGGTGCTCGTGATCGTGATTGTGATCCCCGGCATGGTCGTGTTCTTTGGTATTTCCACGTGGCTTTCCCGCCGAAAACGAGGATAAAGCATGGCTCCGAAAAACACTAAATCAACCAAAACCAGGGCAGCTAAAAACACCCGGGTGCCGCGCGTCAAGTCCGCGCCAAAAGTAACGAGACCCGTCTTCCGCACAGGGACATGGGTTGCCCTGATCGCCTTCATCGCCATCATCGCTGCAGCAATCTATATGAACCGCCAGGCAGAAGAAAAGGCAGCGGCAACCGAAACCCCGGCTGCTGAAGAAGCCTTTATCTTCCCTGAAGATACTGTTGTCACCAGCATCGAGGTCAAACCGGAGCAAGGTGACACCGTCAAGATCGAGCGGAACGAAGAAAAAGTCTGGGTGTTATCCCTGCCTGAAGACGCAGAAGCAGATCAGGGCGCGGCTGAGGCGGCAGCATCCCAAGTGGGTGCGCTCAGCATCGTCACCACAATAGAAGGCAATAAAGACCCCTCCATCTTTGGGTTGGACGTGCCTGTATACACTATTACGATCACCTTCGAAGATGGCAAGACCAGCATCCTCGAGGTTGGTGATAGCACCCCCACTGACAGCGGTTACTATGTGCGTGTGGACGGTGACAAAGTGTACGTCGTTTCCCCAAGTGGGATCGACGCGCTGGCAAGCCTGACGTTCGCGCCGCCGTACCTGAACACACCCACACCCGTTCCCACTGCGACGTCTACGCCTCTTCCTACGGAGATGCCTGCTCCTGCAACCGAAGCGACTCCAACGCCCTAAACGTGCTCTACTTTACAGCCGCAGGGTTATGACCCTGCGGCTGTATATGAAAATCAAGTAAGTCACCTTACGCATTTAACGTGTCATCCTAAGGGAGATCAACACTGCATAAGGTAAATCAAGTAATACAAAAACATTGCAAGGCATCTGATAAGCGGGACACTATTGCTTTTCGATTAAAAAACGTGTATTCTGAATTGTAAGACAAATAATTATTGAAAGTTGGATGAGTGAATGGATGTAGATAAGATACTGATAAGTGAAGATGATGAAGAAGAGTATTCCGCAATAGCGCGTTTGATCGAACTGGGGCGGCAGAAATCCTTTGTAACTCTCGATGACATTTTGCATTTCTTCCCTGAAGCCGAGCAGGATGTAGAACAGCTTGAAGAGGCGTT
>JACPVC010000314.1 GCA_016191955.1 Chloroflexota bacterium | reverse complement strand
GGAACCATACTCAGCATCGGGCTCTTTCGCACCAGTGCGGCGGCGGTCTCACTGTCTGTCCATGTAACTTATTGTATGCCCGATTGTTTCTTACACTTGGAACTGCGATGCTTTCGCTGTGGCCCTACTCAGCATGACATATTAAAGTGTTAGGCAATTACGGTTACCCTGAATAATTCTGTAATTCTCTTTCTACGCCACTTTCGTCACTTTCAACTCAAGCCCTGATTCTTCCAGTGCCGATTTTGACCCGACCACAACCAGCGCATCGGACTTCGCCACTTTTTCCAGCACTTCACCGAAGGCGATGAAATCTTCACCGTTTGTGGAAAGCACCTCGTCGCGGGTCTTTTGGCGTATTTCATCGGTGCGACCGGTGAAGTAGCGCATCATCGATGTGTATCCTTTTGCATCTGGCAGTTGATAGGCGTCGAGTTCGCCGATGGCGGAGATGATGGCTTTTTTCAATTCATTATCCGAAAGGCGTGAGGCATCGAGTTCTTTCAAGAAAGCCGCGGTTTTATCGTAGTTCTTGATCGTCTTGGAAATGTTCGGGTCGCGATACGAAAGATAGGTGAATACGCCTGTGCTGTCGTCGAACTGTGCGAACGCGCCATACGCGCCGCCCTGCACGCGGACCTTTTCCCACAGGTGTGTCATCCCCAAGTACCCGATGATGACCTGTGAGGAGCCGTCAAATTCGTAGCCATAGTCATACAGGTTTGCGCCCTTTCCAACGTAATTGACCTGTGCCGGAATCGCCAAGCCTTCTTTGTGGGGCGCAGGTTGAATGTTGAAAGTTGAAAGGTGCACATCCTTCACGGGCATGGCGAAGATGAAGTTTTCCAAATGCGGCTGGAAGTTCTTCCAGTTCGCGGCGTCGATTGTTACGTTGGCGGTCAATGTCTTGCTGTTGATCAACGTCTCACGCATGGCCTCGAGCTTCTTCAAAACACTTGCCCATTTTTTGTCGATTTCATTCGCAAGCTCTCGCAGAGCGAATAGATAACCGATGCCTCTGGTTTGGTCAGTAACCCAACCCGCGCCGCCAAATTGTGCGCGCAGGCGTGTGTTCGCAAAGCGGTGTCCCGCAGGCGCAAGCCCGGATTCCAACCCCGCTTTTTCTTCCAACACGATTTGCTTGAGCCGTTCCTTGTTATCGAACTTCACGGTCAGGAGGACATCCCGCAGGATACTCAACATCTCGTTGGCATGACTCATCGTAGACTTGCCGCGGATCATCAACATGCCCAACGCCTCTTTCGACGTTTGAGTTGTCATGCTGACCGACGAGCCGTGGATTCCGCCGGTGCTTTTCCCGATCCGCTGCGAGAGTTTGACGAAGTCTTCGGTCTCGGTGCCCATCTCGAACAACGCGCGCGCGAAGACTTCCGTCAACGGCAGCAGTTCTTGCGGCATGGCGCGCAGGTCAAAGGCGAGGTCGAGGTAGACAATGCCATTCGTGAAGATGTCGTGATATAGAACCTTCGAGTCTTGCACTTGAATTTCTTCGATGGGAATCGTCCGAGCTTTTTTATCGAGGTCTTCAAGGTCGAGGACGGGGAGTTTTGCCAAATCTTTGGGAGAGTCGGGAGTCTCCTGGCGTTCCTTGAGCTTCTCGGTATTCTTGATATGCTTGCGAATGTCCGCCTCGCTCATGTTCTGTCTGGCAGAATCCAGCCTGGACGTTTCCTCCGCTTCGAGGCGCTGAGCCAACTCCGGGTCCGGTTTGAAGCGGATGACTGTCCGATGATTATTCTCCAATAAATAGGTCTGGACCATCTTCTCAAAGTAGCGCGAGTCATTTTTGAGATGATTCTTTATATCGCTGAGCGGCGCTTCGAAGGCGAGTAGTTTGAAAGCGTCGTCATCGTGCAACCAGGTGGTAAGAGAGCGCAGCATGATGGCGATGCCGCGCGGAAATGCGCCGGTGTTGTTTTCACGCAATTGGAATTCGATGGTGTTGATGGATGCGGCGATCATGTCGGGGTCGATGCCATTTGTGACGAGGCTTTGCAGTGTGTCGAAGATCAGCGTTTCGATTTTCTTTGCATGGCGTGCGCGCGTGCCTTTGAGACCGGTCGAGAAGATCATTTCGCGCAGCTCACTTTCGAGACCAATGCCTGCGAGGTCTTCGCCGAGACCGGAATCGGTGAGCGCTTTTTTGAGGGGCGACGCGGGTGTATCGATGAGTGTGTGCGCGAGGATTTGGAAACTCAAATTCAGCACAGGGTCGGATGTGTCTGGCAGCTTCCAGTTGACGACAAGATAATGTTTTTTATCGAGGTCTTCGCCTTCACTGGCGATGTAAGAGTATTCGACCTTCTTCGGTTTCGTGAATGGTTTGACAAACGGCACTACCGATTTGACCTTCTTCTTTTTAAACGGCTTGAGATAACCTTCCATGAGTTTGAGTCGCTTATCGGGGGCGTCGTTGCCATAGAAGAAAAAGAACGCATTCGACGGGTGATAGTACATCTCCCAAAACGCGCGGAAGTTTTCGTAGGTGAGATCGGTGATGTTTGCAGGGTCGCCGCCCGAATCAATGCCATACACGTGCTTCGGGAACAGCGACTGTTGGATGGTGCGTGCCAGTAAGTTATCTGG
>JACPVC010000029.1 GCA_016191955.1 Chloroflexota bacterium | reverse complement strand
TGAGGAACAGCACGCCCACATTCAGGTCGGTGCCGAGCATTACAGGCGCAAGCGGAATCACTGCCCACAAAATCAAAACAGACATCATCGAAAGTACCGGGGCAAGGTTATACACCACTTTGTCCGCATCACCGGGGGTCGTAGCCTCTTTGATGATGAGCTTGATGATATCGGCGAACGGTTGAATGATGCCAAACGGACCCACCCGGTTGGGACCCAGGCGGTCTTGGAAGCGAGCCACCACCTTGCGCTCGATCCAGACGAGGAAAATATCCAGCACCATCAACAACGTGATGAGCATGAACACACCGAGAAATACCACAAGCACATGCGCGCCGGTTTCGTTCATTCCCCAGCCCACAAAAATGTCTTGCAGCCACTCGGCGGCAACTCTCAGGGGGTCATTCCAGAAACTCATAAATCACTCCTATTTGCAGTGTAGCGGACGTTCTTCCTGGACTTTCCATCCAGGATAGGCTAACGTCCTTGCGCAGTAGTGAATGCGCGCTACACGCTTGTATAGCGTTACACAAAGAGAAGGCTGAAAGGAACATTCCCATCAGCCTTCTCTCCACTTTTATTGCGTATTTACGCCCATTCCAGCATCCCCTTGCGCCATGTATAAACCAGACCAACGATCAGGATGGCTACAAAGATGATGCCCTCGATCACGGCATACAAGCCGAGTTGACCAAGTTTTACCGCCCACGGGAAGAGGAACACCGCTTCAACATCAAAGACCAAAAAGACCAGCGCAAAAATGTAGTACTGCGCTTTGAACTGGATCCACGCCTCACCCACCGGTTCGATACCACATTCGTAAGTGGATTCTTTAATGGGGTTCGGCTTCTTGGGACCAAAAATAAAGCCAGCGGCAATCGCGCCAATTGGGATGATTAAGCCCACAACAATAAACAGGGCGACATACAACCACTCATTCATTTATTTCGCTCCATTGGGAAATGTAGTACAACTCGCGCATTGTACCATAAAGAACAAATTAGCCCCCCATTAATGGTTGTCAATTTTTTGGGTGATATTTGTCACGTTTTCTTTTTGGACTTACCAGACTTTTTCTTGCCTTTCGTCAGGCGTTCGAACAGGTATTTGACAATATCCTTGAAGAACGGGAAGCCGACAACCGACCCCAGTACCGAGCCGACCACGCCGGAGGTCTTCACAAAATTCGTGGAGAAGCCGAAGAGATCGACCACTTTGATGTCGAATATCTGTGCCGAGATTTCCTTGCGGTCTTTTTCGCCGGTCTCGCGGTTTTCAAAATTCAAAAACAACCAGATCGTACCGCCATACGTGCCCACATCTTGCGCGCGAACGCTCCAAATAAAGGTCACCCGCTCCCCTTGCTTCAAAGGTCGATACATGGAACCCGGAGGCGAAACCTCCAAACCCGCAACTTCATAATAAGACTCTGCGGTGACGTTATGAGTGGCATATAGATTCGGGATTTCAATCGTCTGCCCCTCGGTCACATTCCCCTCCACCTGGGCGGTCGCTGTGATGTTTCCCTGCGCGTCTACGTCAAGCGTCAGGATGATGACATCGCTGCCGGAGCCGGCTTTTATCACGGGCGGATATTCCAACGTCAGGCGGCGGAACTCCAGGAGGGCTGGCGTCGGTTCGTCTCCTCCGCCGGTCACTGGGATGACAAATTCAGAAGTTGGCGTCGCCGCAGGGTTGATCACGGCTGTCGGCGAATCGGACGGCGCTTCAGTAGCAGGCGCTTCGGTGGCTGCTACTTCTTCCGTGGATGCTGGAAAGCCGCCACAAGCAACCAATGTAATGAGACCTGCCAATGCCGCGAGGAGCAGGGAAAGGCTGCGGGGAGAAAAAAGTCTATTGTTCATGCGACAGGCTCCGGGGTGAAGTGAAGCGAGGATGGCGTCGGAAGCTGCATCTCAGTTGGCGAAATAGTTTGAATGTGAGTCTCGCGTGGGTTGGGCGAAAATCCCCACACTAAAAGGACAATAGAGATCGCTAGAATAATGAGTGCAAAGACAAGTCGAATTTTTTTCATCGTTGGACCTCCTCGACTTCAATATACCACTTAACACGGGTGCCAACCCGGTCACGCAACTGCCAGGCAATGGGCTTTGGCATTTCAGTAAACGCGCGGCGGATGTCGTTGATGCGCTGTACGACGAGGGCTTTCTCTTCATCCTTCAAAGGAATTTCGTTCTTGACAAGCATCTGTTCCACTTTATCGAGGTTGATGGAAGTGGTTTTATACAACCCCCAATCTGCGCTGCAAAGTTGGGCAAGTACCTTGAGGTTGATGGTTTCGTTATCACCATCGCCGGTGGCGTTGTTGAGCAACACCGAGGTCAGGTCGAAGGCGTCTTTGCGGTTGAGCTCGATGATCTGCGCTTTGGAAAGGAAAAGCTCCGCCAGCGGAATGGTGAGTGGGTCGGCGTTGAGGCGTTCTTCGAGCGGTATCCTGTGGCACATTTCGAAATGACCCACGAAGATATCCACTTTCATTTCAGTAGGGTTGTGATAGTAAATTTGGCGCTGGTCGCCGTTGAGGATGTTGAATTGGCGATGCGGGGAATAATCCATTTCGGGCATGAAGGCTTCGAACTCGCGGCGCTGCTTGAGCGGAATGCAGAAATCGAGGTCGGCGAATTCGCGCGCAAAGAGCAGATGTTTCTTCTTATTATGCGTCTCGACCGCCAGCCCGCCAATGGCGCGCAGTAGAATCTTTTTCGCGCCCGCCGCTTCGATGAGACGGTACATTTCCTTGACAAGGTCAAATTGCGAATTCATCGATGAGTTCACCTATATTTGATTTTACCCGGCTTAAGACAAAAGGTGACAGTCATGGCGTCATGACTGTCACCTGCTTTCTACAAACTACTCAACCGGAATTTCCGCCTGCACTTTGCTCAGGTCGATGCCCTTGCTCTTGCGGTAGGATTTGAATCCGAAATAGATGGCCGCCGCAAGTACATAGTTCGCACCCATGAAGATCAACGACGTGCCGTTCTTGTACCCGGCTTCATTGATGCTGTAGCCGATGCCGTACAAGGCGTTCGGGTCGAGGATCCATTGATAGAGCAGGTAGACGAGAAAGCCGCCAAAGATGACGCCTGCCACAGTAATCATTGGGATGCCCAGAATGTTGTACTTGGCAATAGGCGACGCCTTGTACAGTTCGGGCTTGGTATATGGCAGGACAATGGCGGAGATCGTGGTGCCGAGGAATGTCACCGCGATGACGAGGGTTGAGCATAACGTCAACGAGGCGAAACTGGCGACGTTGTAGTTGAAGAGATACGCCACCAAAATAGACGGGACGATCATCAACAACAAAGCGTTGACCGGCGTGCCTGTGCGCTCATCCAACTTGGCGACCGACTCGGGCAGAAGGCGGTCGAAGGCGGCGGCGAAGATCACACGCGTGGAAGAAAGGAAGACCGTGGCACACCAGCCGAACCACCAGAAGCTCATCAGCGCCAGCACAAGGAACTGAACAAGTTTATTGGAGGTAAGGAAGGCAGCGAAAAGCGCAGGGTAGGGCCAGACCGGAAGTGCCGGAGCAACATCGGTGAAGCCCCAGGCGTAGTTCCACCATGCCGCGCCAGACTGCACATAGAATTCCCAGCCCACACTTTTACCAATGGCATAGAGCAGGAGGATGCCGAGCAGGGTCGTCGCGCCAAGCGCCCAACCCATGCCCGCCATGTTGCGTTTGAAATCGGTCGCGCCGCGCACTTCACCGTAGAGGGTCGCGCCCCAGTTGGGCCACAAATTGAAGAAGACCATATAGGGAATCACGAGGAAGACTACGCTCAACGAACCACCCGCAAACGGAGTGATCGCGCCCGCCGCGGTGCCGAGTTCCACCGTCGCATCGTACACGCCTGTTGCGCCAAACATGGAGGAAGCGTTTGCTTCCAAACCGGCTTTGAAAGCTTCAGGCGAACCGCCCAACAACAAGCCGATGACGAGAAGCAAACCCAGCATACCCGCATAGAAAGAGAACTTCTGAATGCGAGCATAGGTCTTCATGCCGAGCATGATGAAGATGCTGACGATGATGAGAGTCAGGATCGAAGCGGTGAACGCGCCGTTCTGAGTCCCTGCAAACCACAGGGCAAGGTCCTTTGCGCCGAACACGCCGAGCAGCGGCACCAGCACGATATGACGGAACATGTCCCCATACAGCGGCACCCACAACCACAGGATGAACCACCAGCCCGTCACAGCGAGGATGAAGCCCACCGCCCCACCGAGGATGCGGCTCTGCCAAACGTAATCGCCGCCCGAACGGGGCATGACGGCGATCAACGCGGCATAAACCACGACCTCAAAGAAAATGAAAATCGCACTGACGATCAGTGCGTTCACCATGCCGCCCTCGAAATAGTACATCTGGCTGAAGCTGTACAAACCGAGGGTGATCAGGTTGATGGAAAACAACGCGTAAATAAACGCGTCGAAGACCGACCATGATCGCACCATGCCAGTCGCCTTACGGACAAACAAGTCGCTCATATCATTCTCCTCTTATTGGTTTTAACTGTAGGGGCGACTCAGTGAGTCGCCCCTACAAAATTAACCTGTCGTCAAAACGTAATCTTCCACCTTATGTTTTCCGAGGCGCACGATCGCGCCAAGCAGCGTGCCCTGCTCGTACATCGAGCCGGGGTTGATGCACAACGTATTGCCGATGCGCGAAACACCGCGCCCTTCATGGATGTGCCCATGCAAGCCAAGCAGCGGCTGGACCTTTTCTATCGCTTCACGCAGCGCCGTCGAACCGACCGGCGTCAACGCCTGCCCCGCCATTTTGGGGCGCAAGTCGGCATCCAGTTCCGCCGCTTCATCTAAGTTGGATTTATAGGGTGGCACATGGATGTTGAAGATGGCATTCTTCGGGTCTTTCAAACGGGACGTCATCGCCTCATACCGCGCCTTGAGTTGGTCCTCGTCCTCTTCACGGTGCGTGTTCCAGGGCGTTCGGTTGCTCCAACCGGATGCGATCATCTCATGACCGCTGTTGAGCATGGTCACATCCCCTTCGGCAAGGACAACGCTCTTGCTGGCGCGGATGATCTCATCCACCTCGTCCATGTCGTCGTTGCCCGGGCAGCAATAGACTTTCATGCCCGTGCCTTCGAGTTTCTTCTCAGCCAGGTCCATCCACTGCTGGACAACCTTCAAAACTTCCTGCAAAAAGATTTTGCTCACCAGAGCCGGGTCTTTTTCCAGTTCTTTAATTTCATCGGGAGATGTGAGATACGGATAATAGCCGCGGCTGCGGACCTTCTTTTTCATGTCCGTCAGTTCGTCTTCGTTCGTAATTTCAAATGCCTGTTCCAGCAAAGTGACACGGTAATTGAGTCCGCCATGGTGAATGAACGGGACAACCGCCTTGCCCGTCATGTCGCCGCCGAGGATCAATTGATCCGCATTGTAGAATTTCCCCGCGTTCAAAAACTTGCTCCAGCAAATATCAGAACCGTGAATATCCGTTGCGAAGAAGATAGTGGTCACATGCAAATCCTTTTATGCCGGTGGGACCCAGCGCGGGTTAAGTTGGCTTGCAAATGCCGTGCGGTCGTGATTGGCTCGATTATACTCTTCGTTATCAGGATGTGAAGCCAATGTTAACAGCACCCAGAGGGTGAAAAAGTTACGCTCATGGGTGGGTTCGTCCCTTTTTTTCAGGATGAGTTTTTAAGCCAGATGAGGAAAAGCACTTTCAGAATCAAGCCGAGGCGTGCTATATTTTATATAATTTATGAATGTCATCCTTCGCTGCCCCTCAAGGTGACATAATCAGTGCCCTCCGTTCAAAAGGAGTCAGCCATGCCCGACAAACGCAAAGACCTGCGCAAAAAACTGATCGCATTTACACCCGTCTATACCCTCAACCCCAAGACCCTGCTCGGCTATCTCGAAGACCTCACCACCCACGGCGCAAGAGTGGTGGGAAGCACCATATTGGAACCGGGCAAACTCGTCACCCTGTACGTCGAATTCCCCGAAGACACCCCTAACGTCCCTGATCATTCGCTCACCATTAATGCCCGCGTGGCAAGAGCCCATTTCGATGAAACCCGCTACGAAAACATCGGCTTTGAGTTTATGGATGCCACCGAAGAGCAGACTGCCATTCTCGAAGCGGTGATTCTACGGTATGAATTTCATCAGGTTGTTTAACTACCCCGTGTGCAAGCAAAACATGTCAGGTAATATGCTCCCAGCGCCGTCCTCGGCGCGGGATTTCCCTCATAAAACGCCGCCGAGGACGGCGGCTTGAGCAGAGATGCTGACAACCTTTGCTTGCACACACTACCCCGAACAACTTGACCCAATCTAATCGGGCAACTATCATTTCACATTACAAATCAAAGCTACATGAACACAAAAGGACGGAAAATGAAAAAACTTGTACCGCTACTCTTTGCTCTCGTTGGATTGGCTTTGGTTATAGCTGCCTTTGTTGTATGGTTTGAGCCACCTAAAGATGGTGGAGTATTCAGCGTGGCGGGTGGAATTATTTCTTTTCTTCTTGGCGCAGGCGCAAGCATCAAAGGCTGGAAGGATTTATTCAAAAAAGATGAACCCTCCACCAACACGCAACACCAGACCCAAAGCCAAATCGTCCACATTCATAACTATCCGCCTGTCCTACAATCTCCAATTACCAATCTCCAATCCTCCAAAAACACTTTACCCCACCAACCATTTTTCTTTGGTCGCGCGGACGAACTCAAAATCATCGCCTCTGCTCTCTCACCAGAATCCCGCACCTGGGGCGCCCTCATTGACGGACCTGGCGGCATCGGCAAGACCGCGCTCGCCATCAAAGCCGCACACGACGCACCCGCAGAACTCTTCGAGCGCAAGATTTTCATCACCGCCAAAGTGCGCGAACTGACTGCCGAAGGTGAAGCAAAACTTTCCGACTTCACCCGCCCAACCTACCTCGCCATGCTGGACGAACTGGGCAAGGAACTGGGTGAAACGGGCTTGGAAAAACTCGCGCCCGATAAGCGCCCCAACGAACTACGCCTCGCGCTGGCGGGCAAAAAGGCGCTGATCATCTTCGACAATTTGGAAACCCTGCCAGAAGAAGAACGAACACGATTATTCCAATTTCTGGCACGCCTCCCT
>JACPVC010000321.1 GCA_016191955.1 Chloroflexota bacterium | reverse complement strand
GGTCAGGAAGGACTTGGAGCGGTAGCGGGTCTTTTCGTCAAAGGCCTTCGTGCCCGAAAAATCGAAACCTTCCGCCTCATACGCATCGGCAATATTGATGCGCTTGTGAGTGAGCGCGGCATACGAGACCACGTTGGCGCGGTTTTCGCTGCCGTCTTCATTGTACATGCGCACTGGATAGAACGTAATCGGAGTGCCGCTTGTGCCGCCCATCTTCATATCGAGCAACGTGTTGCGCAGGATCACAAAACGCAGCTTGTCATCTTCCACAAGATAAAGCGAACCGGCATCGGCATGGGTAAACGACTGTGCTTCCACCACCAGCGATTCAAGCAGGCGGTTGAAATCCTTTTCTGCTGAAAGCGAAACACCGATGGGAATCACCTTGCTCAATAGAGTCAATTGATTGTCGCGCTGTGAGATGGTTGCCGCCATGGCGTCCAACGATTGAGCCAATTGCCCCAAGTCTCCCGAATCATTCATGAAATCTCGCAGGAGGATCGAATCATAATCTCCATGTTCGATGGCTCGCACGGCATGCATGATTCTTTTCAAGGGGGATGTGGAACTGATGACTGTCGGTTGCGACATAGCCGACAGTATACCCCAAGAATCCGCGCATGAGGATTGCGATATACTTCCTGCCATGCCAAAACGCATCGGTCTCTTTGGCGGCACCTTCGATCCGCCTCATATCGGTCATCTTGTTCTTGCGGCAGAAGCCGTCTTTCAATTCCAACTCGATAAGCTGCTCTGGGCTCTCACACCAGACCCACCCAATAAACTGGGGAAACCCATCACTCCGTTGGTACATCGCCTGCCCATGCTGCAAAGCATGATCGCGAACGACCCATCCTTTGAACTTTCCCGCATCGAGATCGACCGACCGGGTCCGCACTACACGGTAGATACTGTCCGCTTGCTTGCCAGCCAGGAAGGGGATGCGGAAATCTACTTGTTGATTGGTGGCGATTCGCTTTGGGATTTACCCAACTGGCGCCTCAGCGCTGACCTCGTAGCTGCTGTTTCCAAAATTGGCGTGATGCAACGCCCAGGCGACTCCGCTGACCTCGCTCCACTCGAAGCCAAACTCCCCGGCGTGACGGAGAAAGTCCGCTTCATCGAAGCCTTATTGCAGCCCGTCTCCTCTCGCGAAATCCGCAGGCGTGTCGCAGCCGGCGAGATGTACCGCTACTACCTCGCCCCTGCAGTGTTCGACTACATCGAAACGAATCATCTTTTTCGCTAGTCTCAAATCTCTAATCACTAATCTCCAGTCCCTGCCTTTCCCCATGCCCATCTTTTACGATCCCATCTTCTCTTTCGTCTCCCTCAGCCACTTCATGGTGGATGTGTTCAACGCCAGTCGTCCCGTCTTGCTTACCTACCTCGGCTTGAGCGAATCGCAGATCGCCTTGTTCTCAACCATTTATATCTGGGCATCTGCATTGACCCAACCCGTCTTCGGCTGGATCTCAGACCGGACGGGTCCGCGTTGGTTAGCAGCGGGTGGCGTGTTGTGGATGACCGTCTTCTACTCATTGGCGTTGACTTTGCCCGGTAATGTTGGGCTTGGCTGTCTCATCATCGCCGCGTTGGGGTCATCGGCATTTCATCCGGTGGGCGCCGTCCAAGCCGCCCTGCGCGGTCGTGAATTTATGAAGGGACGCGAGACCACATCCACATCGCTCTTTTTCACAGCAGGGCAGATGGGACATTTTATTGGTCCCATCATCACTGGGTTGATCCTCGCATATTTGAAAATCCCCGGCATGTATATTTTGCCGTTGATTTCCATTCCAATTGGCTTTGCCTTGATGTATCAATTGCGGAATAACCATCCGCATCCGCAGCCTGTCAAGACGGTGATATCCAGACGTAACAAAGCTGGGCTGGCGTTTATCCTCATTTTGATGCTTGTCGCTGCTATGCAATCATGGGCGCAGGCGAATATGGTCAACCTCATCCCGAAATACATCAAAGACTTGGGGCAGAGTGCCACTGTCTACGGCAGCATGGCAGGACTCTTCATGGGCGGCTCTGCGCTGGGCAATATGTTCGGCGGTCACTTCGCAGACCGTTACCCCAAACGCTTTGTGGCTTCCTTGGCTTTGCTTTTTGCCGCTGCGCCCATTTACATCGCCAGCCAAATAGGATGGTCTTGGTGGTTGTATTTGCTTGTGCCGTTGGCAGGCGCATTTACGGGTGCCGTGCATAGCATCATGGTCGTGCTTGCGCAACGCATCATCCCCGGTGGGATGGCTCTCGCTTCGGGCTTGATCCTCGGCTTTATCTTTTCTTCGGGTGCATTGGGACTGCTGTACACCGGTCACCTGGCAGAGTTATACGGTTTCCCCTATGTGTTGAGGTTGACCACCGGCATGGTCCTGGTCGCTTCGCCGCTGGCGTTGTTGCTGAAGGAATGAATTTAAGTACTGCGACATTTATGTCGCAGGTACATGAGCGGCGAGATAAATCTCACCGTACTTAAAGTAACAAAAAAATCCGCCCCGGGTGTAGACCGAGGCGGATGGTTAGGATCAGGCTAATGACAAATTAAGAGGCGGGGAGAACTTCTTCCACGGTAGGGGTGGGCATGTATCCGGGTGGGTTACGCGTCCCAAACCAGGTCATTACCGCGGCACCCACGCCCACGAGGGTCACGAGTGCGGAGGGCATCCAACCCGCGCATGGGATGATTTCCATGAAACCAAGCACAAGCATTAATAGGAAGGTGCCAAAGCCGGTAGAAAGGACCGGCGCCCAAACCTGATTAATGGCTTTGGTGAAACGTTCGCCAACTTCCTGACCCAGTGCGATGACACCGAATAGCCATGCCAATGGCACAAGTAATACAGCAATGGCAGCGACGGGTATCAGGATAATCGTGACGATCATGATGAGCAGAGCCACAGGCAAGGCAACGAAGACCAGCAAGCCATATCCACCTGCCACAAGCGGTTGACGCGTGATCGCACTGGCAGTGCGGTCTAATTGCGGTTGCAGGAAGAGCGAGAGCAGCATACCGATGGCTGCGATCAACACGGCGCGACCGAGTTTGCCCATCGCATTCCAGAACGGGTTGACATTCACTTCCACATCCGGCGGGTTAGGCACATTGGGGTTAGGAATGTCTGGGGCTTGTGGAGCTTCTACGTTGGGAGGTGTATTATTGGTGATCTCACCAGAAACAGTAGAGCCTTCTTCCTGCGTCACTTGCCCCCCAAACGTGGCGATATTCCTAACCGTTGAATCAGATTCGAGCAATGCCTGCCCGCCAAAGAGGACGATATCTCCTTTGACTTCACCGGTAACGGTCACATTGCCGCCAAAGACAGCGACATCCCCATTGATTGTTGTCTCTTCTTCAAACGAAATATTGCCGCCAAAGATGACGATGGAACCGTTGACTTCGGCATCCTTTTGAATCTCGATATTACCGCCAAACACGGCAATATTGCCATTCAACGTTTCGCCTTCCTCCAGTATATAGTTCTGACCGAACAGTACGATATCGTTATTGTCCGGGGTCTGTGCATGGATGCTGGCTGTTGGCACAAGGAATAATGCCAGCAGGAGCAAGATGCGCATCAGCGTTGTTTTTTTCATGCAGGTACTCCTTGAAGTCGGCGGGACAAGCGCCAGATGGATACTGCCCACAACAATCCCATACCTGCCAGCCCGGAGAGGATCACCATCCACATGTAGGGAGGCAGGAAATCTGGCAGCACACGCAGCATTACGGAAACGATCTCACCGAATGCTTGCAGGGATGTGAACACAAATAAAAATATACCGGCGGCAGAGACCAGCCATTCCACCGGCGAGTTGGCGATGGAGATCAAAACAGGAGCCAGAAGCCACCCCAGCAATCCCACCCCGCTCACAACGAGTACGATCAACCCCCACAAGCGGCGGCGCTGTTCTGCCAGCTTTTGCGCCGCCAACTTTTGCTGGAAGCGCATTGCAAACCCACGCGCAGGCGAGACCACCCGCGCCGAACGCAAGGCAAGACCCGTCTCAGCCAGTGCGGAACAGGTCTTGCATTCCCGTAGGTGAGAATCGAGTTCGCGCTTCTCGGTGAGGTTGAGGGCTTTATCGTCCAGCAGCCAGGTTTCAAAAGGCTGGTGATTCATGATGTCTCCTTTCCATTTCGGCAAGCAGGTCGTCTTCCTGTTCGACCCACAAGCCAGCCAGTTCCTTTCTCGCGCGGTGTAGGCGGCTTTTCACCGCGCTCACCGTCAGGTTCAAGGATTCGGCGATTTCCTTTTCTGAATAGTCATACCAATATCTCATAATGATTGCTGCCCGGTCAGTATTGTCGAGGTCTTTCAACATCGCATGGACGCGTTCATTCGTCTGCCCGGTGATGGCTTCACCTTCGGGGTTTGGTGCGTCCATATCAGGCACCTCGAACGAGTTGCCTTCTTCGTCCTCCGCGTCCATCGAGAACATCGAAAACTTGCGGCGACGGAGGCGGTCAATACAGTAGTGCGCCGCGATCGAGAGCAGCCAGGTCGCGAAGGGGCGTTTTTGGTCATACCTGTGCAAGTGCTGGTACGCGCGCAAAAACGTCTCCTGCGCAGCGTCTTCCGCGAGTTCGGGTTCACCCAACATGCGGTAACACAGGTTGAAAACGGGGGTTTGATAGGTTTCTACGAGCTTCGTAAATGCCTCGTCGTCACCTTGTTGCGCCTGGGCTACCCAGGTCTGTTCTTCGTTCACATTTCTCCTCGGGAAGGCTTTCTACCTTCTCTTACGCACTCACAAGAGGAAAAGTTTCACAAATCTGACTGGACAAATACCAGCCAGGGGGTGCGTCGCACCAGACTTAATTGGACGAGTCCACCCTGTAGATTCGCCTCATCTATTAGCATACTCCAAACTGCTTGGTGCGACGCACTCAATGAGTGTGCCCGCTTCCTTCTGGACCGAGGACCTGTTCCCACTTCCCAAGCGAATCCACTCTTTGAGCGAAAAAAATGGCAATGACTGTGGCGATCGGCACGGCGGCGATGAGCCCGAGTGAGCCGACCAACGTCCGCACGATTTCTTCTGCGATGAACGAGAAGTTGACGATGTAGCCATAGTCCCCGTGTCCCAACGAGAACATCAATAACATGGGGAGAGAGGCTCCAGCGTAGGCTAAAACCAACGTGTTGACGGTGGCAGCCACATGGTCCTGACCGATGCGCATGGCAGCCCCATAGAGACCACGAAAGCCAAGGCTGGGATTCGCATGGTGGAGTTCAAAAACAGCCGAGGCTTGAGTCGTCACCAAGTCATCCAACACGCCGAGCGCGCCGATAATCAAACCGCCGAGGAAGAGTCCGCGCAGGTTGATGGGCGTATCGCTGAGCTGCATCAGGAACATCACGTTTTCGTCACCGGAACCGTTGAGCTTGGCAAAGACCACAAAGAGCCCTGCCAATGCGCCGGTGATGAGCAATACGATGACCATACTGATGACCGCTGCGTGTGTTTTGAGTGTCCAGCCGTAAGTGAGGTAGAGGCTGATGCCCAGCAGAATGATTGAGCCAATGATGCTAATCGTGAGCGGGTCTTCGCCATTGAGAATGTGCGGAATGATATAGCCGATGATGATATACAAACTGAACACCATGCTCAACAAAGCGCGGATGCCCTTCCATTGACTGATGAGCACGATAGCGATTGCGAAGAAAACCGTCAGCCAAAGAATTGGCGTGGTGCGGACGTAATCCACGAAATAGGCGTTGACCACATTGTCCGGCGTCTTTGAAATGGTGACGATGATCTTATCGCCCGGCTTGAGCAGGTAATCATCCGAGCGCACCTGCCGTCTGCCGTAATCGATCTCCATTGGAATGCCCGCGTATTGACCTTCCAAAATGGTAATGCGCGCGAGTTGATATTTCTGCATGTACCCACCTAGGTCCACTTCGCCTTCTTCAATGATTTGCGTCACCTCCGCGCGGACGGTGTCCGCGCCAAAGGTGGCGAACCCTTCACCTGGAAGTTGCACGCGAGCGACCACGGTGTAGGCAGTTACACCAATGAGCAATAGGAAAGGAAAGAGCCATAAAGTTTTTTTCATGGCTTGGATTATATAGCATTGTAGGTCACGCTTTCAGCGTGACATGTACTCCAACAAACAAAGAAGTCACGCTACAAGCGTGACCTACGAGACGGTATAATTTTGCGCATGAACTTCAGGCGGTATTACATTCCGGGTTCAGCAATTTTTCTTACACAGGTTGTCGAGAGACGGGAACCTGTATTTGCTGACTTTGCTCTTATTGAGTTGTTGCTCGAAACATTGCACAATGTGAAAAAACTTTATCCATTCAATATGCTTGGGTACGTTTTCTTATATGACCATTTTCATATTTTGATTCAGGTAGCTGAAGGTAACTTTAGTGACATCATGCACTCTTTGAAACCTAATTTTACAAAAGCATACAAGCAGAGGCTTGGATTGTCTTTTTCGGATTCTCTGAAATTCTGGCAAAAACGCTTTTGGGATCATGTCATCCGGGACGACCGTGATTTTGAAAATCATCTTCATTACATCCATTACAACCCTGTAAAGCATGGTTATGTAACCGACCCGCGTATGTGGAAATATAGCAGTTATATCGAATGGGAAAAGCGGGGTTTGTATCCACCTGTTTTCAAATGGGATGAACCGAAAGACATCAATTGGGGTGAATGATTTGTAGGTCCGGCTTTTAGCCGGACATTCTTCTGGTAAACAAAAAAGTCACGCTACAAGCGTGACCTACAAATGTTATCGTCCGTACGGATACCAATAACTCTTATCCTCCATATTGAAATCCCAATGGACGTGTTTTGTCTCGCGGAATTGGTCGAGCCCTTCCTCGCCAAGTTCACGCGCACCGCCGGAGTATTTCATCCCGCCGAAGGGACCGGCATAGTGATCGGTGAGCGGATCGTTGATCCAGATCGTCCCAGCTTTGACGTCATCGAAGAATTGCTTGATCTTCCTGGCATCATTTGAAATCAATACTGCGCCCAAGCCGTATTGACAGTCGTTGGTCAACTTGACGGCTTCGTCGAAGGTGGTGTATTCCATCAATGGCACGGCAGGACCAAACGTCTCATCTCGCATGATGACCATGGAATGGTCCACACCGGAGAGCACAGTCGGTTCGTGGAAGAAGCCTTTGCTCAAATGTGCCGGTCTTCCGCCGCCTGTTAATATTTTCGCGCCGCGAGATTTTGCATCCACAATATGACTTTCGAATTTGGCGCGGTAGGTTTCGCCGATCATGGGTCCTATGTCTGTGGTGGATTCAAGACCGGAACCCAAACGCAATGTCTTGACATGCTCCACAATCGCTTCGGTGAATTTCGCGCCGCCGCGCCTTGGAATGTAGACTCGTTCTGTCGAAGTGCAAACCTGCCCGGCGTTGATCAGAGCCGCGTACGCCACAGCCTTCGCCGCAATCTCCGGGTCAGCATCTTCGGCGATGACGGTTGCATCCTTGCCGCCGAGTTCGAGATGGAGTTTTTTCATCATCGGTGCAGCGATCGAAGCAATCTTTTGCCCGGTGGCTAAACTTCCGGTAAACGCGATGACAGGCACATCGGGGTGCCTGACCAATGGCTCTCCCGTTTCCAAGCCATAGCCAGTGACCACATTCACCACGCCAGCAGGGAGGTGATCGAAGCAGTGTTCAGCGAGATAAAGCGCCGTGAGCGGAGTCATCTCAGACGGCTTGATGACCACCGTATTTCCTGCCGCGAGCGCTGGCGCAACTTTCCATGCCATGAGCAAGAGCGGAAAATTCCACGGTACGATGCAGCCGACCACACCATACGGTTCTTTGATGATGAAATTGAATTGCGAAGGGGTCGCCGGAGCCAGCACACTGCCGCGATGATGTCGCCCCAACTCGGCGTAATAGCGGAAGGTATTCAGCACCCATTCCACTTCTTCGTCATTTTCAGAATAAGGCTTGCCTTCTTCCAACGTCAACAAGCGGACAATTTCTTCACGATGCGCATGGACCTTTTCCGCCACTTCATGCAGCAGATTCGCCCGTTCGAACGAACCCATCTTGCGCCACGGGTCAAACGCAGACTTCGCCGCCTGCGCCGCCGCTTCGATATCTTCCGGCGTTCCGCGCGGGACGCTGCCCAAAATTTCTTCGGTGGCAGGGTTCTGTACCTCGATAGCTTCTTTAGAATTTCCATTTGTAAACTTGCCATTGATGTACATCTGGTGCATGGACATTGCTCCTTCTATGGTCTGGCAGTATTAAGTTCCTGATAATATCGGTCGAGCCAGGCATTCGACCAACCCCACAGGGTAGAGTCGAATACGATTTTCTTAACTTCATTGCGAGTGATCTTTGCTTCACTCTCAAAAACCTGTGCGTTTCGCCTGCAAACTGCCAGGGTACGGATGGCGAACATCAAAGGAAAAATGCAGCCTAGCCGAATACCATGCTGCCACCACGGCAGCGATTTGACATATTTCAATGCCTCATACAAATGCCGCTCCGCTTTTTGAGTCAACATGTCCAATACTTGCAGGGCGCGTTCGCTATGTTGCGCATCAAAAAGTTGTTCACGAGTTAATCCCAGGTCGCGTAAAAATTTTTCAGGGATATATACCCAACCGCGTTCAAAATCTTCCCGCAACCCGCGAATGACATTAACCGTTTGCAAGCCCAGACCAAACTCACGCGCCAGCGGCATGATCTCTTGTTCCTTCCGGCGAATGGTGATCGAATACCACGCGAAAAGTTGGGTTACCAAATATCCGACCCGCCCGGCAACTTCGAACATGTAATCGTCCATTTCTCTTTCATCTGCCACATTGGGGCCCTTTTGTGCCCAGCGTGCCATGCCTTGCGTACTGTTGATTACATGCCGAACGATGATCTCTTGCACATCAAAGGGCAGAGAGCGAAGATGCTGCAAAATCTCTTTGGCTTGCTGTGCCACAATAGCGTCTGGGTCGGTTATATCTACTGTTGTGATCTGCGTAGTTAATGTTTCGACTTTTTCTTCTTCACGCAGTACATTGACCCAAATATTGAGCAAAGCCACTTTTTGGTCTGTTCCCATTTCTTCGTTGTCTTCAAGATAATCTGAAACACGTAACAATAAATAAGCGATTGTTGTTGCTTCGCAAAGAATGCCCGGCAGGCGTTCAATGCCAAGAGCAAATGTGCGGCTTGCGGTTCTTAGTAAAGTTTTTGGGTCCATGATCAGGTTCCTTGGCAATAAATTTATAGCTTTAACACTCCACCATATCCATTCGATAGCATAAACAAAAAAGGCGGCGGACGTTTTTACATCCGCCGCCTTTTTTATTATTTGTTTGAGTCTTCCTCTGGCATCTGCGACTCTTCGATCAAATCTTTTGGTGTCGCCGCTCCGCAACTGGGACAGACGTAATGGTGCTCCACAGGAATATAAGACCGCGTACAGAATGGACAGGTGATGGGCATCGGTTCCTTCGGGACTTCCTTTACCACTTCCTTGGTCACTTCACGGGTCTCTACACGCGTTCCACCCATGCCTCCGATAAAAACGGGACCGCCGGAGTGGTAATGCCCGCCGGAGGAACCTGAAGAGGGGTTCTTTGCCATCCCGCCCGCGACCATGCCGCCAAACAAACCTTGCGCAGAGGGACTACCGCTCTTCGATGAACCCGATTTGGAACGGGAGGAAGACTTGGAAGAACTCGACCCGCCGCCCTTCATATTTCCTAGCAGAAGGAAAAGCACAGCAACGATCACCACCGCCGCCAATGTGACGAACACGATAATCGCCGTCAACCGGATGGCGCGCGGGATGTTATACAGTTCGTAGCCATAACTAAAGAGGAACACGCCGCCCACATAAAACGGAGCGAGGATCAGGCACAGGAATGTCCCCGTCGATTCAGCAAGGCTGCCGTCGAACCAGGTCAGGTAAGCGATGAAAACGATCAGCGCCAGAGTTGCCAGCGCGATCAACCCGCCAGGGATGAGGATATGCAAAGGCTTGCCGGGCTTTTCGTTGTTGTTCTCATACTCGAAAACTTCATCCGTCTTCGCCCGCACCTGCCGTGCCTTATATTCAGACGTTGCCATATGTAATTCCTTTCATCAATCACCGGATCGAAGAACCGTCTGTCGTCCATCGTCAACGGTCTATCGTCATTTACTCAAATCTTTTGCCAACGACTCCATCTGCGCGAGGATCGCCGCCACTTGTCCGCTCGAGACGTTGACGCGGTACATGTGGTCGAACCCGTCGCCCAACATCACCTTAATTGTACGCCACGAACCCAACTGTGGTTGCATCTCGCCTTGAGGGATTAACTCCACGGCTTGCTTCCATTCGGGGCGAGTCTTCTCATAGTCGCCGAGCAGGCTCAAAGTCGAGGTGCGAAGCGGGAAGTTGTGAGTCGCCTCCACCCAACGGGCATCCTGTTCATTGTCCAACAGCCAACGCGCGAACAGCCAGGCTGCCAGTTGTTCTTCGTCGGTCGATTTCAAGATGACGTATGACGAGCCGTATATCGCCACGATGCCGTCATCCCCGTTGGGGAAGGGCAGCACCGTCCATGTGTCGCGGTTTCCTGCGCGGACAAAAGCGCGCGCCACGCTGGGCAGTTCACTCAAGCTGACGGTGATGAACAATGCCTCGCGATTCGCAAACGATGTGATCGGGTCGCTCGCGCCCTGCCATGAACAACTGGCTTCGGCAAGCTCGCGCAGAAATTTGAACGCGTCGATATTGTTCGGAGTGAGAAAACGATAATTGCCTTCCTCCAAAACGCCGCCGTCGAATGCGAGTATCCATGAATAAGCGGTCATCGGCTCGGTGTTTACGATCCAGCCGCCCATTGCATCGTTCTCGGCGAATTCATCTTTCTTCATTGAATCATGCGCGCGGCAAGCCTGACTGCGAAAAGCATCTGCTGAAGTAGGCGCGGAGTTGATATTCAATTCATCTGCCCAGGTCTGATTCCACAACATCACCTGTGCGGTGCGTTGCGCGGGCACAGCCACACGCGCCTTGCCGGAAATATCCTGATTCCAAAATGCAAAGGGGATGTCATCCGCATCGAGCCCATACATGGGGTCTTCGACATAATCGGTCAGGTCGCTTGTCACGCCATCGGCAAACCATCCCTGCGCATGTTCGGGCAGGGCGATGACAAGGTCGGGTTTATTTTCGGTGGGCAGCGATGCGGTGGTCGCTTCGTATAAATTCGTGAAGTTGATCTGGGTCTGTGCCGAGACTTTGATGCCCCATTCGTTGCTCGTGTTGAACTCATTGACGAAGGTCTCGAACAGACTTTGCTCGACGCCATACCACGGCGTCCAGACGGTGATCTCCAATTCTCGCAGCGCCTCAACATCGACCTCGAGCCTGCTCGCCGTTTCGACGGTTGATTCTTCCGTTTGGGCTGTTTCTGTCCCCTGCCCTGCGGACGGTTCTTCTGTAAGACTGATGGCAGTCTCATTTGCGCCACAGGCAGAAAAAAGGATGGATAGGATGATGAATAATGGGAATAGTTTTTTCATTGAGTTTTTTGTGACCCCGAAGGGGTCAAATGATTATAGCTTTTGCATTTGGTAAATTTCAACCCCGAAGGGGTGACATTGCTATATCATCCCTTCGAGATTTTATTTAAGGAGCCAGCAGCATGAATGGGACAGGGGTGAGTACCAAAATGAATACAACCATCATCGCGTATGCGATCAGTTTGCGCGTGGGGTCAAGCTCGGTGATCTGGTCCATCGGCTGCGCGTTGACGCGACCGAGCCAGAAGAGTAGAGCCGCCCACAGCCACCATCCGCTCCAGAAGAAGCCGAGGATGGCGAGTAGACCGACGATATACGGAAAGGCTTTCTTCGCCTTATCGCCGAACAGCGAATAGATGACGTGCCCGCCGTCGAGCGTCCCGGCAGGGATGAGGTTCAGCGCGGTGACGAGAATCCCTGCCCAACCTGCAAATGCGACGGGGTGAATGAAGACATCCAAGCCGCCGAAAGGCACGGGGCGACCGGTGAAAAAGTATTGCAGCCAGTACGAGATTCCTTGTGGTTCAACAGGGGCGGGAAGCAATTGACCGAACACGGCGAATTTGGCGAGCAGATAGATCAGCGAGTTGCCTTCGAGGAAGCCGTTGGGATTCGGGTCGATGGTTCCGAGAGTGGAAAGAGACAAGCCATAAATCAACACTGGAATTGCCACGATGAGTCCGGCAATGGGACCTGCCACGCCGATGTCAAATAACACGCGCTTGTTCTTGGGCGTGCCGCGCATCAGAATTGCCGCGCCCATCGTCCCAAGCGGAGGGAGAAACGGAATGAAATAAGGCAAAGTGGCGGGTGTCTTGTGGTAACGGCTCATGAAATAGTGACCAAATTCATGTGCCAACAAGATACCCAATAAACTCAGGGCGAAGGGCCAGCCGGTGAGGATACTTTTTGCAAGCATCAACATCTGTCCGAGTGCATCTTGCGGCATGGGTCCTTCAGGCTGCGCGCCAGCCAGCATCACGCTGAGCACGGTCAACACAAAGAGGATGACGTTGGTGGAGATTTTGTCCGCTTTGGGGTCGGGTTGTTTCGGGGCGAGGTAGATGACGTGCTTGCCGTCTTCGAGGCGGAAGTGGGGGGAGATTCCGTATGGGTCCAGCAGCCCAGCCAAAACGTCGTAGGCAGAGGCGGAGTCTTCATCCAGCAGTTGACCGCGGTAGCGCATCAAAAAGCCTGGTTGTTGCATAGGGTCGAGGCTGGTGACGTCTTCAATGCGGAAGACTCGCGCGATGATATTGTTCAAGATTTCAGGTTCGGGGAATGTCATTGTTCTCTCCAAAATAGAAGTAGGGACGACTGTCTCGAAAGGGAGGGTCGCCCCTACAAACGTAGGCGGGAGTGGATGGGAGTCGAACCCACCGCGACCCGCAACGCGACCCGCCACAGGTTTTGAAGACCAGGAAGCCCACCGGGACCTAACCACTCCCGCTGGCAAGCATAACCGAGAGGGAGATGATTGGCAAGTTGCATGTTAAGAAGTGCTTAGATTTGATAGCCTTGCAAGATCGGTGGGACATGCTCCGGCGCGAAAATGAAAAGCGAAACAATGGCAATGACCATGCACAACATGCAAAGGAAGATGAATCCGCCGCTGGCGATTCCCATCCATGCCATCACGCCGCCTCTTTCATTATTTCTGCGGATGGTGTTGAGCGAGATCGCGCCGTAGATCAATGCGAGAAGACCAAGCAGAAAGCTGGTCGGGAAACAGATGAACCCAGTCAAAGGGACTGGAACCATACCGCCGCAAAGCGCGAGGAGGGTGAGAATGCCAAGGATGAGGCTGATGATGGAATGCCGATTTGTTTTTGGGGAAGGAGGGATTGGGGTGTTTGATTCCATAAATGGGTCTTATAAAATGAAACCGTTCTTTGAATGGGGATGATTTTGGTTAGAAGCTATATTTTTGTAGGGATTAGCTTGTTAATCTATTGTCTCACTTGGTTTAAGTGTTTATTTGCCCATTCCTGACCTTCTAAGTATTGCGACAAAGAAACCCCATAATAACTAGCCCACTTCTCAGGAACGTATGGTGGAAGTGTATGTTTCAAGAAATTTTCTACATCATCCTTCAGGTTGTAACGCCCATCATACAATTTACCCTCGGGCATTGTAGTTCCCCAAAGAGTCTTCACACGACATAATTGTTCGTGCCGAACAGCTGCAAGACTTAAGTTTGTTCTAAATAATGTTGCATCTGTTAAATCCGCTTCGGCAAAGTGAGGCCCTGTGGCGTGAATAGAAAGTGTTGCATTTGTTAAATTTGCATGATCGAGAAAAGCACCTCGTAGATCTGTTTCAAACCAAGATGTGTTTTGAAGCGAACTAAAAGATAAATGTGCGCGTCTTAAATCTCCTCCACTAAGTTTGTTCCCATCAAGATTGCAAGAAGTCAAGAACGCGTTTTGTAAAGAACCGTCTGAAAGCCAACCCTGAGCATCAAGCTCGTGAAGCGCGCTTGTTGCTACTGCGTTATTTTTGCTGCCCAATTGCGAAATTAAGACCTTCTTTCTTTCCGCATCGGACCTTAATCTATACATGGCATCGACAATAAAGACAGCTAAGGCAATGCCTAATAAATCCGTAATAATATTTGGGATTAAAGCCTCAATGCTAATGTCGTTGAAATACCACAAACCAGTTGCAATGATTGTCATCAGAAAAGCTATTCGATATATATTTAAAACACGCGAAAGAAATTTCGCGATTAAATCGAATGGTAGTGTCAAACGATACCAGATTTTCCAGCGAATTAATCGCCAATCTTTCCGATTTCTTCTATTTTTGTTGGTTGACATATAGATTTACCTGTTGCTTATTTTTAAAAGGATAAACTAGTATAAGGGTATATGCAAGATTTCAAAATTAGCAGTTGCCCCCGTTTAAAAACAAAACCGTCCCCGGCAAGGACGGTTTTTCGTACTCTCTGTCGGGGCGAGAGGATTTGAACCTCCGACCCCTTGCACCCCATGCAAGTGCGCTAGCCGGGCTGCGCCACGCCCCGAGATGAGCGAGCGAGATTATAGTCGCGTTTTCTGATAATTGCAAACCCAATTTTCGGT
>JACPVC010000308.1 GCA_016191955.1 Chloroflexota bacterium | reverse complement strand
CAACCCCGTTGCAGTCGTTTGTCCGAACGCGCTGATTAGATAGTCGCTGTATAAATCAAGCAGTTTTTCACTCTTCATCCTCTCAGTTTACGCTACTTCTGCGTAAGGTGAGTTAGTAATTGGTAATTAAAAATCTCCAATCTCCAATTACCAATTACCAAAAGGCAAAACATGACACTACCCCTTATCCAAATCTACGACACCACCCTGCGCGATGGGACGCAATCCGAAGGCTTCAACCTTTCGGCGAATGACAAAGTCCGCATCGCGCAAAAGCTGGATGAACTCGGCGTTGCATTCATCGAAGGTGGCTGGCCCGGCTCCAACCCCAAGGATGTGGAGTTCTTCGAGCGCGCCCGCGATATGCAATGGAAGCACGCGCTGATTGCTGCGTTCGGTTCCACCTGCCGTGTCAAAGGCGGACCCGAAGACGATGCTAACATTAAGGCGTTACTCGATTCGCAAACGCCCGTCTGCACCATCTTCGGCAAGACGTGGACGTTACATGTCAGAGAGGTTTTGCAGACCACCAACGAAGATAATCTGCGCATCATCGAAGACTCTGTTGCATATCTCAAAGCCAACGGCAAGCGAGTCATCTACGATGCCGAGCATTTCTTCGATGGCTACAAAGCGGATTCATCCTACGCGCTCGAAACCTTGAAAGCTGCCGTGCGTGGCGGCGCAGAGACGGTCGTGCTGTGCGATACCAACGGCGGGACCATGCCCTGGGATGTGGAACGCATTATTTGCGAATTGAAACTCGCGCTCGATCATCCGTTTGGAATCCACACGCATAACGACTCCGAATGTGCCGTTATCAACTCGTTGACAGCCATCCGGCAGGGCGCCATTCAAGTGCAGGGAACCATCAACGGTGTCGGTGAACGCTGCGGCAACGCCAATCTCGTTTCCATCACGGCAGACTTGGAATTGAAGATGGGATACGAATGTTTGCCCAAGGGAAACATTCAGCATCTGTATGATTTGTCTCACTTCGTTGCGGAAGTAGCGAACATCACGCCTGACGAGCATTTGCCGTTCGTGGGTAAGTCCGCTTTCGCGCATAAAGGTGGGGTACATGTAGCTGCGATGCGACGTTCTGCTCAATCCTATCAACACGTTACGCCAGAGAGTGTCGGTAATAAAATGCGTGTGGTGGTCTCGGATTTGTCCGGTCGCGGCAACCTGCTTAGCAAAGCCGAAGAACACGGCGTGGAAGTGGAAGGTACCGAGGTTGTCCCCATCCTCAACGAGATCAAGGAACTTGAAGCGCGCGGTTTTTCCTTTGAAGCGGCAGAAGCTTCCGTAACGATTATGCTCAAACGTCAGGAGTACGGCTACAAACCGCCCTTTGAACTCATTGACTTTTTCGTCAATGTCGAGCATCGCCAGGGACGCGGTATCTTCGCTGAGGCGATGGTCAAAGTACAAGTGCATGGCGAAGTGTTACACACTGCCGCCGAAGGCAATGGACCCGTCAATGCGCTTGATCTTGCCTTGCGAAAGGCGCTTGTCGGTTCGTATCCGCAAATCGCAAATTTCTATTTGTCAGATTACAAAGTCCGCATTCTGGATTCAGATCACGGCACCGGAGCCATCACCCGCGTTCTGATAGACACGCGCAACACCACCTCTCGCTGGAGCACTGTCGGCGCAGGCACGAACATCATCGAAGCCAGTTGGCGCGCGCTCGCGGATTCGGTGGAGTATGGGTTGATGGTGGCGCATTGATATGTAGGGGCGGGGTCCTCCCGCCCAAGATTGATAACAAAAAACAGGGCGCGGAGACCGCGCCCCTACGGATTGGAACATACATAGATGAATTTCAAAATTACTTTACTCCCCGGTGACGGCATCGGACCTGAAGTGGTTGGTGAAGCCGTACGGGTGCTGGAAATAATTGCCAGTAAATATAAACATACTTTTACATTTCAAGAACGCTTGATGGGCGGCTGTTCCATCGATAAGTATGGCTCATCTCTTACGGATGAGACTCTCGCCGATTGTGTTGCTTCCGACTCGGTCTTACTCGGCGCCGTCGGCGGACCGAAATGGGATGACCCCAACGCCAAAGATCGCCCCGAACGTGGCTTGCTTGCGCTACGAAAGGGATTAGGTGTGTTCGCCAACCTGCGCCCGGTCAAAGTCCACCCGGCGTTGATCGATGGCTCGCCGCTCAAGCCGGAGAAACTCAAGGGTGTGGATATTCTCGTCCTGCGCGAGTTAACGGGCGGTTTGTATTTTGGTTTTCCAAAGGGACGTGACGTCAAAGATGGACGTGAACGCGCCGTGGATACGCTCGAATACTACGATTACGAGATCAAGCGCATTATGAAGCTGGCGTTTGATCTGGCAAAGGGACGCAAGAAAAAGGTCACCTCGGTGGATAAAGCCAACGTGCTTGAATCGTCCCGCTTGTGGCGGCAGATTGCAACTCAGGTGGGGAAGGAGAATCCCGACGTGGAGTTGGAACACGTCCTGGTAGACACCGCCTCGATGAAACTGATAACGGGTCCTGCATCATTTGATGTGGTCGTCACCGAGAACATGTTCGGCGACATCCTCACGGATGAAGCGTCTGTCTTGGCAGGATCAATGGGAATGTTGCCCTCTGCCAGTTTGGGTGAATCAACTGTCGGCTTGTACGAGCCGATTCACGGATCCGCACCGGATATTGCGGGCAAAGGAATCGCAAATCCGATTGGCACGATCCTTTCGACGGCGATGATGCTGCGTCACTCATTCAAGTTGGAAGCGGAAGCGGTGGCGGTTGAAAAGGCTGTCGAGCAGACCATCACCGCTAACGCACGCACCGCAGACATCGGCGGAAAATTAACGACCCGTCAGATGGCGGATGAAATTATTCAGAGACTATAGACGATAGACCGTGGACGATACCCTTCGGGCACGATGTGGTCTGTCGTCAGCAGTCTGTGGTCGAATAAAAAAAAGGAGATTGAGTTATGGGTATGGAATCCAAATTTATATGGAAAAATGGTGAACTGGTGCCGTTCGAGCAAGCGACCCTGCACTTTTTAACGCCCGCTTTACATTATGGTGCGGCGGTCTTTGAAGGCATCCGCTCGTATAACACGCCGAAAGGACCTGCCGTCTTTCGCCTGCGCGAACACGTGGAGCGTTTGTTTGCGTCGGCGCGTGTTTTGGGCTTTCGCGAATTTCCATGGGATGTTGACGACCTGGTGAAAGCCCACAAGGATACTGTGCGTGCGAATGGATTCACGGATTGTTACATCCGCCCGTTGATCTATCTTGACCAGGGCGGTTGGAATTTAAATGTAGATTACGGCAAGCCGTCTCTGATGATCGCCGTCTGGGAATGGAACAATTATCTTGGAGATGATGCCTTGGTGAAGGGCATCCGCGCGAACATTTCTTCATTCACACGGCATCATCCAAATGTAACGATGACCAAGGCGAAGATCTCCGGGAATTATGCCAACAGTATTTTGGCGAAGACCGAATCGGAGCGAAACGGTTTTCAGGAAGCCATCATGCTCGACCCGCAAGGCTACATCGCCGAATGCACGGGCGAGAATCTTTTCGTGGTTCGCAACGGCGTCATTTACACCCCGTCCACGGCGCCGGTGCTGGAGGGAATTACACGTTCATCCCTTACGACCGTTGCCAATGATCTCGGTTATCAAGTGAAAGAAGTTCCGATTTCACGCGACCAGCTTTACATCGCGGATGAAGTCTTCGTCTGCGGTACGGCGGCGGAGGTGATCGGCCTGAGCGAGATCGACTTCCGCAAGATCGGCGATGGGCGAACCGGCCCGATCACACGCAAACTTCAAGAGGTGTATCACCAGGCGATCCGCGGCAAGGTGGCGAAGTATGAGTCTTGGTGCGAGTACGTCGGATAAGAGACGATGGACGATAGACTGTGGACGGTGGAAAGAACGGTCTATCGTCCGCGGTCTATCGTCGGATTCCTGTGTTATAATCCCGCCGCCTTGAAAAAGGTAACATCTTGCCTGGGACGGGCACAAGCGTCCCTGAGTGGGTTTTATCCCCACTAAACTCATTCCGCTCCACACTAACGCCATGACGCCACGTGTTTGGAGAGCGGATTTTAGGAGAACCATGGCTAATATTTCCATGAAAGCCCTGCTTGAGAGCGGCGTCCATTTCGGTCACCGCACCAACAAGTGGGATCCCCGTATGAAGCCGTACATCTTCACCGAGCGCAACGGCATTCATATCCTTGACCTTCAGCAGACCGTCAAACTGGCGAACAACGCCTACCAGATCATCCGCGATACCGTCGCCAACGGCGGAACCGTGCTCTTCGTCGGCACCAAACGCCAGGCGCAGGAGACCGTGATGGAAGAGGCGAACCGCTGCGGTATGCCCTACGTCACCGAACGCTGGATGGGCGGTATGCTCACCAACTGGGGGACCATGTTCAAGCGTATCCAGGAATTGGAACGTTTGGAAAAATTACGTGACAGCGGCGACATCAACCGCCTGACCAAGAAGGAAGGCTTGTTGATCGAACGCGAGATCACCCGCCTCCAGACCCGCCTCAGCGGTGTCCGCTCCATGAAGCGTGTGCCCGACCTGCTCTTCATCGTTGACGTCGGACGCGAAGACGCAGCTGTCGACGAAGCCAACCTGTTGAACATCCCGATCGTTGCGCTGGTGGACACCAACTGCAATCCCCAGAGCATCGACTATGTTGTTCCTTCCAACGACGATGCCATCCGCGCCATCAAGCTGCTCGTCTCCAAGATGGCAGATGCCGTGCTCGAAGGCAAAGCCTCCCGCAAGGACGAGGAGCCCGAGCAGACTGCTGAAGCGAAAGCCGAAGCCAAACCTTCCAAGTCCCGCGCTGCCCGCAAGGTGGTCGAGACCGAGGAAGAAGTGGGCGACGATGCGCTCTTAGGCAAGTCCACGCTCGCCAAGATAGCAAAGACAGATGAAGGCACCGAAGCCCCTGCTGCTCCTGCTGCTCCTGCCACTCCTGCCGCTGAATAAGCCGGTAATTCAATAATATAATAAAGAAGCAACAGTTCAAGGATAGACACGATGGAAATTACGACTGAGATGATTAAGCAACTGCGCGCCGCGACCAATGCCCCCATGTTGGATTGCCGCAAGGCGCTGCAGGAAGCAGATGGAAATTTTGACAAAGCAGTGGACTGGCTGCGCGAAAAAGGCATGGCAACCGCCGCCAAGCGCGCCGACCGCGACGCTTCCAACGGCGTTGTGGAACTCTACACTCACGGCGGTGGACGCGTGGGTGTGATGGTCGAGATCAACTGTGAAACCGACTTCGTCGCCCGTAATGAACAATTCCGCAAGCTGGCGCACGAGATCGCTTTGCAGATCGCTGCCAGCGCCCCCAAGTACATCGTCGCGGAAGAAATCCCTGCCTCGGAAATCGAACACGAATCAGAGATCGCCCGTGTCCGAGCCAAGGAAGAGGGCAAGCCCGAGAACATCCTTCCCAAGATCGTGGAGGGCCGCATCGAAAAGTTTAAAGATGAAGTCTGCCTTCTGCGCCAGACCTATATCCGCGATGAGTCCATCACCATTGAAAAGCTCATTCTTCAAAATGTGGCTGCCATTGGCGAAAATATCATCGTCCGACGCTTCCAGCGTTGGGAACTCGGCGAAAGCATCAATAATTAGTTTCAAGAAAGCCAGCCTTCGGGTTGGCTTTTTTTCTATTTGGATTTGGAGGTATGAATGGTTGAATTGAAATACAAGAGAATCCTGCTCAAGTTAAGTGGCGAAGCGCTTGGCGGTTCGATGGGCTATGGCATCGATGTCAACGAAGCGGAAGCGATTGCGAGCCGTATCAAGGAAGTCCACGAGATGGGTGTTGATGTGGCGGTCGTCATCGGCGCTGGGAATCTGTGGCGTGGCAAGCAAGGCTTGGAGCGCGGCATGGACCGCTCCACGGCAGATTATATGGGCATGCTTGCTACGGTCATGAACGCGATGGCGTTGATGGATGCCCTCGAACGCCAGGGAGTGTTCACACGCGTCATGTCTGCCATTGATATGAGAGCCATCGCCGAGCCTTACATCCGCCGACGCGCCATCCGCCATCTCGAAAAGCGCCGCGTGGTCATCTTCGGCGCAGGGACGGGCAATCCCTTCTTCTCGACCGATACCGCCGCCGCCTTACGCGCCACCGAGATCGACGCACAGGTGGTCATCAAAGCCACCAAGGTCGATGGCGTGTACGATGCCGACCCGAAGAAGAATCCCGATGCGAAGAAGTTCGACCAGCTCAGCTACATCGAAGTCCTTAACCGCCGTCTCGAAGTGATGGACAGCACTGCCATCACACTGTGCATGGAAAATAACCTGCCCATCTTAGTGGTGAACTTATGGGACTCGAAGGCGCTGATCGGCGCTCTATATGGTGAAGCCGTTGGAACATTGGTAACGGGGTAATCCCGTTCTAGTCGAAGCGTGGGTATGTAAGCAGAATAAATAATAGACGTTATCGGAAATAACTTATATGCCACCGTCCCGAAGGTTTGAGCGAGTAAATTTAATGCCGAATAACAACCTTCGGGACGTTTTTTTCTAATTACCGATAACGTCTAATTTTTAACCTCTCCCTTTCAATGGAAGGGGAGAGGCTTTTTAATTGATAGGCTCTCTGTTTTTTTCATTAACTATCAACGTTTTTTCAATCCCATAGCCTAAATCCTCGTTTTAAGGTATCCTTGTAATGTAATCATTTTTTGGAGGAAGATCGTGAGTACTGACGAAATCAAGAGCCTTTTAAAAGACGCCGAAACCCGCATGCACGGCGCGATCCAATCCCTTGTTGACGACCTGAACGGCATACGCACCGGGCGAGCCAGCCCGGCATTGGTGGAAAAACTTTCGGTCGAATACTATGGCACCCCAACCCCTCTTATGAACCTGGCTTCGATCAGTGTGCCCGAACCGCGCACTCTGACGATCAAACCTTTCGATGCTGGTTCCCTTAAGGATATTGAAAAAGCGATCCGTGTTTCAGAGCTTGGGTTGAATCCCAATTCCGACGGTAAGGTCATTCACCTGAACCTGCCTCCGCTCACCGAAGAGCGCCGCCGTGACCTGGTCAAGCACATGCACCACCGCCTTGAAGAATCGCGCATCGCAGTCCGCAACGTGCGCCGTGACCTGCACAACGACATCCGCGAGTATGAAAAGGAAAAACTCATCACCGAAGACGATCTCAAACGCGGCGAAGAAGACTTGCAGAAACTTACCGATAAATATATTGAAGAGATCGCCAGGCTCGGTCAGAACAAAGAAAAAGAGATCATGGAAGTCTAGCCTGCCGCTTTCGATGCTGCCGGCATCGAAAAGGTCAAACTTATGACAGACAACCCCTTGAATATCCCACCGGAAAAGATTCCTCAACACGTTGCCATGATTATGGATGGCAACGGACGCTGGGCGCTGCAACGCGGGCTTCACCGCCTTGCGGGCCATAAAGCGGGGACGGAGAACCTTCGCCGTGTGATTCGCGCCACCGTTGAATTCGGTGTCAAATACCTGACCATTTACGCCTTTTCCACCGAGAACTGGGGACGCCCTGCTGAAGAAGTCAACGGCTTGATGCTCATCCTTCAAAATGTGATCGACCGTGAGTTGAATGAACTTCACAAAGAGGGAGTGCAACTTCGCCATATTGGGCGTCTTGAAA
Source organism: Chloroflexota bacterium (assembly GCA_016191955.1). Lineage (GTDB taxonomy): Bacteria > Chloroflexota > Anaerolineae > Anaerolineales > Villigracilaceae > Villigracilis. The sequence continues at coordinate 1,863 of JACPVC010000308.1, read as the reverse complement.
GGCTCGACCCTGCCATCCAGAAAAAGGTCTTGCACGCCATTGAATTGACGAAGAACAATGACCGCCTTATTCTCAACGTCGCTTTCAATTACGGCGGGCGTGACGAGATCGTCAACGCCATTCAAAACATCATCAAGGACGGCATCCCCGCCGAAGAAGTGACCGATGAATTGGTCAATCGTTACCTGTTCACAGCCGGTGTGCCCGACCCAGACTTAATCATCCGCACCTCCGGCGAGTTGCGCGTCAGCAACTTCCTCATTTGGCAGGCAGCCTATTCCGAGTGGTACATCACGCCCACGTTCTGGCCCGATTTTGACAAGGAAGAGTATCGCCGCGCACTGGAGGCATTCGCCAACCGCGACCGGCGCTATGGAAAGGTATCTTCGGGGGAATTACAGGAATCCAATGCGTAGAAGGTTACTGACAGCACTCGGCTTGGCGTTGATCGGGGTGCCCGCCATTCTTTTTGGCGGCATCCTTTATTATTTATTGATGGGAACCTTCTTGATCGGCGCGGCGTGGGAATATGTGCATTTATTCCGCGCCGTGAAGTTCGAACCAAACATGGTCGTCACCGTGGGCGGCGTGACGGCAGTCACCTTCGTCAGGATGTTCTTCCCGCAATACGCCCATCCCGTTTTTGCCGCCGCCATCTTGTTGGCAATGGCGGTTCACCTTGTAGCCTACGAGCGCGGACGTGACCAGTCCGCGCTTGATTTTGGTGTCACCGTCGGTGGCATCGTTTACATCGGTTGGATTGGCGCCTACCTGCTTGATTTGCGCAACCTGCCCGAAGGCGGCTGGTGGTTCATGCTGGTCATGTTCTGCGTATGGGCAGGTGACTCGGGCGCATACTCCATTGGTCGCGCGTATGGCAAACACAAAATGGCGCCACGTCTCAGCCCCAAGAAAAGTTGGGAAGGCTATGTCGCAAGCGTCTTCACCGGCGCGCATACCGGCGCATTTTACGTTTGGGTCTTTCATACATTTGGAAACCACATTCACGATATTACGATTTGGCAGGGCGCGATCATGGGGCTATTGTTGGGTTCTCTACCTCCGCTGGGTGACCTGGGCGAAAGCATGATTAAGCGTCAGTCTGGCATCAAAGACTCGAGCGATATCATCCCCGGTCACGGCGGCTTCTTCGACCGTATCGACTCGTGGTTGTGGGGCGCGGTCATCGGTTTCTATTTTCTCACCTGGTTCGTACTTTAAATTCTGGAGGATTTCATGGAAGTTCTCGGTGCTACACCTACTCGCAACCTTGCGCTCGAACTTGCGCGCGTGACCGAAGCGGCGGCGATGATGGCAGGTCGCTTCATGGGGCGGGGCGATAAAGAAGGGGCAGACCAAGCCGCAGTGAATGCGATGCGTCTCATCCTCAGCACAGTGGATATGAACGGAGTCATCGTCATCGGAGAAGGGGAGAAGGATAAGGCTCCAATGTTATACAACGGCGAGAAAGTGGGCAACGGCTCTTCCCCCGACGTTGACGTTGCCGTGGACCCCATCGATGGGACTCGTCCTTTGGCTTTTGGTCGCACCAATTCGCTTGCCACCGTGGCATTGGCTCCGCGCGGGACGATGTTCGACCCCGGACCTTTTCTGTATATGAACAAAATCGCTGTCGGACCCGAAGCGAAGGGCAAGATCAATATCGAAAAATCCATTACCGAAAATCTACATGCCATTGCAAAGGCAAAGGGCAAAGCGGTTGAAGACCTCACGACGATCATCCTTGACCGCCCGCGCCATGATGAGATGATCGCGGAGATTCGCAAGGCGGGCGCGCGCATTCGTCAGATCCCAGACGGTGACGTGGCAGCCGCTCTAATGACCGCCTGGTCTGATGCCGGT
>JACPVC010000307.1 GCA_016191955.1 Chloroflexota bacterium | reverse complement strand
TAATTGCGCCACATAGAATTAACCGTAGGGGCGCAGCATTGCTGCGCCCCTACATGAGAATTTACCGGCTTCCCGTCACAACTTCGGAGCGGCGTTCGAACGTTTCCACTGCAATGCGTGAGAGGGTTGTGATGTTACGAATGGTGGCGGGCAGGGCGGCATCATCGCCCATGCTGGCTTCTACATTGTCCAGCCCGCTCTTGATCTGTTCACTCAGATCGAAGAAGGCGGCATCGAATTGATAAATGGCTTCCAATTCCTTCTCGTTGATCTTGACGGCGTCGAACAAACCGGAATATCCACGCGCGGCAGTGTTGATCTTGTCGATAAATGTGCGCAGCGCCAACGAAGCCTTTTCCATATCGTCTACAAAGGCGATCTTGCCGTTGCTGACCATTTCGGCTTGCAAGTTCGACGCGCGGCTCCACTGCTCTTCAAAGCGGCGCGCCACGGTCTCACGCAGGAGTTTATCTGCATCGCGGCGGTTCTGTCGTTCCACATAACCGCTGAAGCCGGGGATGAATGAACCCAATTTTTTGAACGGGTCGACCTGACTACTAACTTTTTCGAAAAAATCGCTCATGTGAGCCTCCTGCCAAAGTATACGTGCAATAATCTTGTTTCGTTTCCTGAGTCAATCAATTATATCGTTTAATTCCAGTTATAATCAAGTTATCATTACAGGACTTTCGCTTGTCATTCTGAGCGAAGCGAAGAATCTCTTAGATTATCGTAGAGACCCTTCGCTGTCGCTCAGGGTGACATGTAAAACAAAAGGAACGAACGAGTGAAAGCCTATATTAATTACTCAGGAGATTTTTCATGTCCGATCACATAAAACAACTACTCGACCTTGTCGAGAACAGTCTTTCTGTTGAAGGAACAACAGTACGCGTTTTGGATGCGGCAAAGTTCAGGAAGAATGTTGGCAAATTGGTGGAACGCTCCGCGCTCGCCTCCGACTCAACCGCGGGCTGGTCCCGTTTTCTGGTGCGTGCTGCGGCGCTCGAGTTGGGTGTCTACCCCGCGTCCATTCATGAGCTATACATGGCTCGCGGACGCGGCGACGCTCCGATGACCTTCAGCACTCCCGCATTCAACCTGCGTGCCCTTTCATATCATGCGGCTCGTGCCATGTTCCGCGCAGCGAATAAGATCAACGCCGGCGCGTTCATCTTTGAGCTGGCTCGTTCTGAAATGAGCTATACCGACCAGCGCCCGTCTGAATATGCCACCAACATCCTCGGCGCGGCTGTTGCCGAAGGATATGCCGGTCCCGTGTTTATTCAGGGCGATCACTTCCAGGTCTCTGCAAAGAAATACAAAGCAGATTCCGAAGCCGAGTTGAAAGCCGTGCGCGACCTTTCCATCGAAGCGATGGCGGCTGGTTTCTACAACATCGACGTGGATACCTCGACACTGGTGGATATCAGCCTGCCTACGGTTCCAGAACAGCAGGCATTGAACAGCAAGCTCTCTGCGGAACTTTCCGCATTCATCCGCCAACACGAACCTGCCGGTGTGACCATTTCCATCGGCGGCGAGATTGGCGAAGTTGGCACCGAAAATTCCACCGAACCTGAACTCCGCGCCTACATGGACGCCTACAATGCGAATCTGAAGAAGCTTGCCCCCGGCAAACCCGGTTTGAGCAAGATCAGCGTGCTGACCGGTACCTCTCACGGCGGCACGGTTCTGCCAGACGGTTCCATTGCCGAAGTACATATTGCCTTTGATGTGTTGCGTGACCTCAGCCGTGTTGCTCGCAAGGATTACGGCATGGGCGGAACGGTTCAGCATGGCGCATCCACCGTGCCGGAAGAGAACTTCAACAAGTTTGTCCAGAACGAAGCCATTGAAGTGCATCTCGCCACCAACTTTGCCACGATGTTCTTCGATAATATTCCCGCCGACTTCAAGAAGGAAATGTACGCCTGGCTGGACGTCAACTCTGTCGCAGACCGCAAAGCTGGCATGACCGACGAACAGTTCTATTACAAAACCCGCAAGAATGCCATCGGTCCGTTCAAGGCAAAATCCTATGCTTTGCCTGCTGAATCTCTGAATAAACTCGGGGCAGCCTGGGAAGCCCAATTCGATAAGCTCTTCGATTTACTTGGCTTGAAAGACACCAAGCAATTTACCGACAAGTTCATCACGTCGGCAAAAGTTGCGCCCGTGATCGCGGACTACGTCAAGGAAGCGGTTGCAGCGGAAGACGTCAGCGATCTGTCGGATTAGCAAAAACCGTAAATCCAATATCTTCAATCGTAAATTGACATGCCTGCCTCCGACCAGGGCGTAACAAAAGATAGATATATGCTCATCCCCCGCACGGCGATCTTTGCCCGCCGCGGGGATGAGTATTTATTATTGAAAGGCACGCCCACCAAACGACTGTGGGCGGACAAATACAATTGCCTCGGCGGTCATGTGGATCGCGGAGAAGATGTCCTCTCTTCGGCGCGGCGCGAGCTGATGGAAGAGGCTGGCATTATTGCCGACTTGTGGTTGTGTGGCACGGTCGTGGTCGATGCCGGGGATGTGGGAATCTGTCTGTTCGTGGTGGTGGGGGAGAACGCTCAAGGCGAAGTGAAAGGCTCGAAGGAAGGCACGCCGGAATGGGTCCAGATAGAGACGGTGAGTCGGTTGCCCGTCGTCGAAGATTTGCCGATCCTGTTAGGGCGTATCCATCCAATGAAGCGCGGCGATCCGCCTTTTTCGGCGAGGTCGTTTTACAAAGACGATAAATTGCATGTCTTATTTGCTGAATGAAAACGCCGCCTTGCAGGGCGGCGTTTGATTTGTCAGGGGATGTTGTACGATTGTAGCTCGGTTGTGGATGTGAACGATGTCCCGCTGAAATCAATATTCTCGATGGATTTGATGAAGCCGACGCCCGGCGCGTACCATAAAATGCTCGTGCCGTTGATGGTGTATCGGATCGGACTGCCTTGAAAGTCCACGTCGATGTTTGCGATGAATTCGGCTTGAAGTTTTGTGGCATCGAATGTGCCTGCCAGGGTAGTGACTGATTCAGTGCCGAGTTCCTGCATGTTGAGCGAGAATGTGCCGGGAGATTGCGTTTGCTCGCCGGGCATTGCCACAGAGCCTTGCATGGAGAGGTCGTAATGCCATTGCATGCCGGGCGTGATCGTCCGTGGAAGGCTAAGCCCGGAGACTTGCAGCGTTTGAAAGTCGGAGATCATGTTTTGCATGGATACGCTGGCAGTTGTGCCGCCGCCCAGTTGTTGGGCGATGTAACCTTCGGGCGAGCATATCCAATTTTGGGTGAGAGTGAGGGTGGGGAATTGGGAGGTGAGTATAAAGCCGTCTGGGAGAATCCCGGTGATCGTGTCGGTGTAGCTGAAGTCACCGTTGGGTCCGCCGTTGCTATAGTGCGTCCATGAGGCGTTTTGTTTTACAGGGAAGAGCGGGTTGTCGCAATATTCGTTTGGGACGGCATCGTTTGAAGACGAGCCTCCCGGCGGCAAAAGCATTGGCAGAGGTGCGTTGGGAGTTTCGTTGCCGCTACATGCCGTTATCAAAACCAGAATTGCGAGGGAGATGATGTTGCGTTGTATCTGGCGCACTAGGTTTATTTCCATTTCAAGAGCGAGATCGTGAACGTACTGCCTTTGCCGGGCTGACTGTCTACATCCAGCATGCCGCGGTGTTGTTGAATGACCTGGCGGGTGATCGAAAGACCGATGCCCAAACCGTCGTAAATTTCATCGTCGCTTTTTTCGAGATGGAAGAAACGGTCGAAGATGCGCGGGCGGATCTGTGGGTCGATGCCGATGCCGTAATCCACTACGCTGACACTGACGTGCTGCCCCAAATCCGCAAAGCGGATATCCACGGTGCCGTTAGGCGGGCTGAACTTGATGGCGTTATCCACCAGCCCGGTGATTGCGCGTTCGAGCGAGGGTTCATCGCCTTGCACCGGCGCAAGATTGGCATTGCCGCGAAGTTTGATGGTGATGCCGCGGGCTTTCGCTTTGCCCTGATATTTTTCGACCACGGTTTCTACAATGGTATATAAATTTACAGGCTGGAAATCCCGCAGGACAAGCTCCTGTTCCTGGAGGAATAACAAGTCGTTTGTGAGATTGACGATCTGGTCCACGTTGCGGCTGACAATGTCGATGGTGGATTTCAATTGCTCCCCGCTCAACACGCCTTTTTTCAGGGTGTGCAAATATCCGCTGGCGACCATGAGCGGCGTTCTCAGTTCATGGGCGATGCTGGTTAGGAATTCGTTGCGCGCCATATCCTGCTCGGCAAGTTTTTGATACGCATCCGCGATCTCGCGCGCGCGCAGGCGCAGGTCTTCGATGGCGAGCTGGTCGTTCGCTCTTAACCGGTTGCTGATCTCTGCGACCATCGCCGTCGCCACGCTGGGACTGTGTTTAAGAACGCGGTCGAAGCCATATTTATCCAATTCCAGTACGACCGCCGGGGTCAGCGACTGAACCGTGGCAGCGCGAGGCGCATTGTGGATCAGCGCCATTTCGCCGAAGAAGTCCCCGGCGATGAGGGTTTTCAATAACCGCTTTTCTTTATTGTTGATCGTCTTGGTGACCTCAAATTCCCCTTCGAGGATCATGTAAAAAGTGTGTTCGATGGCATCTTCCTGACAAAGCACCATACCAGCCGGATAACTTTTGATCTGGCTGTTGACGATGATTTCCTGCACTTCATCGGGCTTGATACCGGGAAAAGCGCGCGGGATGATCCTTGCCGGGGTGCGTAGCGTGGTCATGGATATACCTTTTTAGATTTTAGCACGGGTGAAACATTTGGCTTTCACCCATTTGGGCTACCCACCTTGCTCTTTTCTTAACTGGTTCTCAAGTTCAGCCGGAGAAATTTTAAGTTCAACTTCCCGTTCATGAATGGACTGAAGCGCGCTCTCGAACCAACCTGTGATCCATTCCTGTTGGACTGGTTTTTCAGCATTTTATGCTGTTTAGGACTTACGCAGTTCAAAATCTTTTGCCGCGAACACTTGCACCAGCACGCAAGTGCAGGTGTTACACAAATTGTCACGAATTTTTAAACAATTTGCGAATTTCGCGGCTTGCTGTTTGGCAGCTTTGTTCGGCAAGATCGAAGGGATTGCCCGAATTTTACCTTTGTTTACTGGCGCGTGGTAAGAATTTGTCCGGGCTGTCCATCGGAGATACTGTCATATTAACTTAACTGATGTTACGCACTTGCGCTTCGACTACGAGCGGGAGGAGTACCCGCTCTCCGCTCAGCGCGGCAGCCGCCCTGAGCGCAGTCGAAGGCGAGGGATGCAAGAAAGTAGAAATCGTGTAACACCAGATATTAAATCAAAAGAAACAACGGAGTTCTTTTTTGGAAAAACCCATCGAACGACCTACTCTTATCAATACCTATACCCGCAGTTTCGAGCCGCTCAAGAACCGCAACCTGCGCATGTATCTTGGTGGTCAGGCCATTTCCCTGCTCGGCACATGGATGCAAGCCACGGCGCAGAGCTGGGTAGTGTGGGAGTTGACCCAATCCGAAAGCTCGCTTGGCATCGTGGTGATGCTCAACAGTTTGCCGCTCTTTTTGCTCGCCCCCTGGGCTGGCGGGTTTGCAGACCGTTTCAATCGCCGCATGATCCTGCTCGTGACACAGTCCATTGCGATGCTGTTGGCGTTTGCGCTTGCCTTCCTTGTGCAAACCAACCTCGTACAAATTTGGCACATCTATGTTTTCGCGTTTATTCTCGGCACGATCACTGCGCTGGATTTCCCCGCCCAGCAAGCCTTCATCGGCGACCTTTCCGGCATGAAGCAGGTACGTCAGGCTGTGACGCTCAACATCATGGGCTTGCAGGTGGCGCGCATGCTCGGTCCTGCCACGGCGGGAATTTTGCTCAAAGCCGTGGGTTCTGCCGCCGCGTTCTGGATCAATGGCGTGAGCTTCATGGTGGTGCTGCTCAGTATCTTTATGGTCAAATCGCACCAACAGGAGATCAATAAACGCGAAAACGGACGCGGTCAATTCCGTGAGGTGCTGGACTATGTCCGCTCGCAGCCGCGCATGCTGGACTTATTGATCTTCGCCTCTCTCGTGACCTTTTTCGGTCTCTCCATCATGAACATTCTCCCCGCCGTAGCCGATGACGTGCTGAAAGGCGACTCGCAAACCTTTGGTTTGCTAATGGGCTCCTCCGGCGCGGGCGCATTGATCTCCACTCTGTTCCTGTTGCCAATCTCCCAACATGCCAAACAGATCGGGCGCATCGTCGGCGGTTCAGCCATTTGGATGGGCGTGTCCTACCTTCTGCTTTCACGGTCCATGTACCTGCCGTTGTCCATGCTGTCCATTTTCCTCGTCAGCCTCGGCGCGCCATTAGTGTTGACCACGGGGTTGGGCGTCATGCAGTTGATGGCTCCCGGCGATATGCGCGCGAGGATCATCAGCCTATTCACGATGGTCTCCTTCGGGCTTCAACCTTTGTCTTCCCTCTTTATCGGATACGCCGCTGAGTCCTTTGGTACGCAGACTATCATCCTTGTCAATGCGGTCTGCCTCGCTGCGGGTGGAATCCTTATGCTCGCCTTGCGCAAGGGCTTGATGCAATGGGAGCTCAAGCCGCTGGTCGAGCCGATTCTTTCGACTCAGGAAAAAGCGTCGATGCACTAAATTGATCGAATCAAAAGGACTCTCGCTAGAGAGTCCTTTTGATTCTGTTTACTGATTACTGAAAACTGCACTATCCGCATCCGCCGCCGGATTTATCGCGTTTCAACTGCAACTTGATCTTGGCTTCGAATTCCAGTTTCTCGTATTCGACCGGGTTGGGCGAGCAGGATTCGTAGTCGCTGCCTAAAGCTGCGGGGAAGATAAAGCCCAATTCGTCGTCACCAGCATTCGGCTTGGGTTGAACCGCGAGGGTTTTGTCATCCTTACCGAAGAATGCGATCCAGTTGTTGACTCCGCCTTCGAGGATGTAGACGTTCCCAACGCTGGAGGCAGAGAGGATTTTCCATGCTTCCACCGCGGCAGTTTCGTCGTTGCTCATCACGATGAAGACGGTGTTGGCGGGCGGCTCGGTTAGCAGGACGGGGATGACTTCTTCGATGCGGTCGAGCGGCACATTGAGGGCATCTTCGATGTGATAGAGGTTGTAATCCGCTTCGGAGCGCACATCGAGATAGACCGGTTTCATTGCCTGGTTGTATCTTGCCTTGAAGGCTTCTGCCGGGGTGATGAAGACAAGCCGGTTGGCGAGCATTTCATCGGCGGTGTACGTGTAGGTATTGACAATGGGATCCGCGTTCAACTGCTCGACGGTTTCGGTGCGGGTGAACTTGAGATTATTGTATTTATCTTTGAGGGTGGGCGAGCCGATGAGGACTACAGCAACGGCGGCGGCGAGCAAGACGCCTGCGCCTGCGATGCGGAGTTTGGGTTCCTTGGTCAGATCGCGTTTGCCGAAGATGCGTTCGAGTTGTTCTGAACCCCAGAACATAAAGAGCGCCATCAATACGACAAGCAGTACAACCACGCCAATCGGCAGGCCGAAAACCTGGTCGAGTGTGACGCGTCCAAAGTAACCGGAGTTGGTGTACCAGTTATCGAAAAGGCTTTCACTTTCGCCGAAAAGAAATGCGCCCACAAAGCCGCCAAGCATGAAGAGTATGCCGTCGATCTTGCCGGTGGAAGCAGAGGCGAGTGAGGTGGTGGGGCAGAACCCGCCGACTATGAAGCCGACGCCCATAATCAAACCACCGAGGATGCCGGAGGAAAGATAAGTGGGGTTGACCCAAACCTGGTTGAAGTTCAAGATGCCCAAACCCACCGCGCCGAAAAGCAGCACCATAGCGGTAACGATGGCAGTGAACATCACTTTGATCACGGTCATTTCGGTGAAGTAGAACTGCGCCGCAAGTTTGCGCGAGTCGCCGAAGCCGGACATTTCGAGAGAAAAACCGAAGGCAAAACCAATCAGCCCAAAGACCACGTACGTCCACGGGTTGGCAGCGCTGACAGTTACAAATTCAGGGAGAGGGAAGTTCATTGTAAATCTCCTATTCTCCGTCATTGCGAGGGCGATGCTTTTTCGCCCGAAGCAATCTCATCACTAAAACACGAGATTGCTTCGTCGGGCTATCGCCCTCCTCGCAAGGACGAGGAATTTAATTCCAAAGTTTCCTAACGAAATACGCCACCCCATATGCGCCGCCGAAGATGGCGAACATCACGACCCACGAGCCAGCCGAGAGTGTCGTTCCGCCTGTGAGCGCCTGCCCGGAGGTACATCCGCGAGCCATGCGCGCGCCATAGAGGAAGACAACCCCGCCAAGGAAGGACATCAGCCAGCGGGTGCGGTTCGAAATATTGGGACCTTTGGTGGTTTCAAATTTCAGGCGTCCGTTGAACAAGCCGGAGGCAAAACCACCAAGTAATGCGCCGATGTATACCGGAACGATCCAGTCGTCGAGTGGATTCTTATCACCGCCTGCCAATTTGAGCAGGTAGGGAGTGCGGTCAACGTGCTCGGGAGCGAAGACATCTGTCACAGCCGTGACGAAACGGGTGGTTGCGCCGGAGGAGCCCAATCCGTTGCCGGTCAGTAAGAGGGCAAGGAAGAGCACAATTCCCAGAACCATGCCGCCAAAGTAGGGGTGTACAAAAGGCTTTGGCGATGTGGGGAAGAGCGGTTTTTTGGTTTGAGCAGTCATATGGATCTCCTTTTGCAAAGTAACAAGTGACGGGTAACGAGAAACAAGACTCGTCACTTGTTACTTATTGCTCGTTACTTCTTTTCTTTCTTCACTTTCTTTGCTTCCTCGTGCGGCTCGTGCTTTTCCACTTCTTCATAGCCGGTCACCATGGCGCGCATCGCTTCAAGCGGGGTTGCGCCGGTCGTCGTCATATACACATGCACGACGATGAACGTACCGAACAGCCAGGCAACGAGGGAATGGAACGGAGCGAGGAAGGGAAGTCCGCCGGCGATTTCGGGCCATTTTTGCACAGCCCACATCAATACACCGGTGATGATCTGCAAAGGCAGAAGTACGTTCAAAATGGCGAAGTACGTAGCCTTTTGGATCGGGTTCATGCGGCTGGTAGGTAATTTTTCAAAGGGGTGTCCTTCTCCTTTGAAGATACCGTTGATGTAGTATTTTGCCTGCACGATCGCATCGTCGAAGAAGCCATACGGATGCGGGATGAACTCACGGATTTTGTCGGTCGTGATGTGATAGAACAGCGAGAGCGCGGCGTTTATCACCAGAATGATCCCGAGCACATTATGCACCGTCACAATTCCTCGGAACGAGAACGCACCGAAGATATCCGCTCTGTGGATAATCAAACCGGTGAACAGGAGCAGGACGATGGTGAAGGTCTGGAGCCAATGCCAGAAGCGGCGATACGGTTCGTACATATAAACGCGTTCGGTTCTTACCGCGCCTTTGGGCTGTTTGCGCGCTGCGAACATTCTCATCGTCCCGTGCCCGATCACACCTAAAAGCGACCCGGCGAAAGCCAGCGCACCGAACCAGTCGATCCAGTTCACGCGGCTGGAGCCGAAGACATACATCTTGTCATTGGCAGGAGCAGGTTGATAATACAGCGCGCCATCTTCGCCTTTGACGATCTCGCCGGTTCCGTTGACATTGTTATTGCCATCGAAAACGGGCATGACGGGCGCGGAGTCCGCCAGCTTGATGGACTGCGCAACGCGCGAGTCTGCGCCGTGACAGGCTTTGCAGTCGTTGACGGCGTATTCGCCCTTGGTCACGTTATGGTTGATGCTATACGGCTGCACCATGCCCTCGATGCGGACGTTGTCCAGCCCGAGCGCGGTCAACTTGGCTTTGACGGCTTCTTCCTTGGCGGAAGAGTCGATGGTGAGTTCGTCGCTGCTCAATTGACTATCGCCATTCGCGTCGAAGGCGGTGACGATGTCGGCAGCGTATTTGCCGTTTTCAAGGTAGACCGCTTCGAGGTCGATTTGGCGAACCGGGCGGGCATTGCCGCTGGCATCGTCATAAACCCAGTAGAAGGAAGTGATCAAGTTGTACGGAGCCAGCATCGTGTCACCGTCCACGTTGGTGCGGTTGAGCAGGACGGGTTCGTAGCCGGTGACGAGGGAGGTCACATCGTTGGGTGTGCCTTCGATGCCGCGGCAATTTTCAACCGCAGAACCATCGGTCGTAATGACCGTCCAATCGTAGGACTGGATGGCGGGAGCATACATCTGCGGGATGTGACAGGTTTCGCATGCCAGGGCTTCCATGTGTGTGTCGATGTACGGGAGCCAGTCGGCATGTCCCTTGCTGGCGTCGTGGCAGTTTTCACAGCGGCGCATCGTGCCTTTGTATTCCGGCGCGACGTTGAACTGGGCGCTTTCACCGCGGGCAAAGTTATGGTCTGGGCGTTCGAGGTATTCACCGATTTCAAGCGAACGCGGGTCATAGACCAAATGCTCAGGATTGCTGCTTTGTAATTCGCTGGCGTGTGAAGGATTGTTCAACGCGTAGTGACAGTCGGTGCATTGCAACTGGCGCTCAGCGTGGACGTCCCATGAACGGTCGAGTTCGTTTTTGTTCGCCAGGTTCACACCAGAGTCGTTGATGCTCTGGGCAGAGACGACTTGCCCGGTCGTGGCGGTTTGGGGGTAGTCCAAATCGCAGGCGTTGAAAGTTAGCGGCTCTTCCGTTGCGTGAACTTCGCCGTGACAGGCGGCACAGTTTTGGTTGGTGGGGTCTTGAATGCCAAGCAGATCGTTCTTGAGTTCGCCGGTCTCTGCGTTGAAGGCTTCGGTGTTGTAAGACCAGGCACCATCCGCCTCGCTGACGATATTCAGCCCAAGCAAGGTGGCGGTGGTGGCGTTACCGAACTCGCCCGATTGAATCGCTTCCACACGGGCTTCATTGTTTGGCGTTTCGAGATGGCAGAGGAAGCAGTTCATTTCCATCGTGCCGGATTCGTCCCACTGCCATGCGGAGACGCTGCTGTCTTCGTTCAAGATGGCAGTTTCAGGGTCGGCTTTGTTTGGGCTGAGGTTGGTAAGGTCTTTGCCATTGCGGGAGGTTTCAGCGGGTCCGCCACCGACAATGCGTGCGCCATTGAGCATCAACCATTCGGCGGTACTCAGGTCGAGGCGTTCATCTCCGGCGGGGGAGAGGAAGCGATAGGTCATCGGGTCCCATTCGCCGAACAAGCCGCTGCTTGAGTTGAGCGTTTCGCTATTTCCGTTATAGGCATTCAAGCCAAGGTCGGAGTGGAAGGCATGCGAAACGATGAATTCGGTATCGTGGCACTGTCCGCAAGTTTGTATGGTGGAGACTGCGCCATTGCTTTCGAGAACGTTCACGCCGTTTGCATCGAGTAGGGCAAAGTCTGGGTGAAGGACGGAGGCTTGAGAGGCAGGGACAGGCTCGGGCGCGGCAAGAACCGCGTTAATTCCGAAGGCGAGGGCGAGGATGGTTAATCCAACAAGTGTGATGAGTGTGTATTTTTTCATGGCTTATCTTCCGCCCCATTCGATTGGGTCACCGGGGTAGCCGAGGACTTCCCAATCCATGCGCCCATTTTCGCCGTGGCAGGATTCGCATTGCAGGGCTTCATTGGCGGGTTGGACCATGTGGGTGGTGGGCCAGTACATGTAGGTGGTGGCGAAGCCGTATTCACCGCTGTAGTCCAAACCGATTTTCTCCTGCGCGAGCTCGAAGGCGCTGTTCCAGTCGAAGGTCGTCCAGAAGCCGCCTTCACCGGAGGTGACGGGTTGGAGCAGGTAGTTATTCTTTACATCGTAAGGCTGCTTGGCGACGTGAAGTTTGAAGGGGAATATTTTGGCATTCTGGTCGTCGATGCTTCCGGCGGGTTTGTTGATATAGGTGACGCCGTCTTTGCCCAGCGGGTCGCCGAGGATGTAGCGGTATTCGTTGTTCCCGTTGAACCAGAGATAGGTGGGCGCGAAATCCTTATCGTAGACGAATTCACCTTTGATCTTGAGGTAGGTGAAGTGGTCGTCTTCGCGTCCTTCCTGACCGGCTTGCGACCAGTCCCATGTGATCTTGGTGGGGTCTTCAAGCGCAAGCGCCGGGACGTGACAGGTCTGGCAGGCGACGGAAGCGAGGTGTGTATTGATGCGCTCATCTTCGTGCTGCTGGTTTATGTGGCACTCTTCGCAGGAGACTTGTTCTTTGGGGTCGATGGTGTAGTTATCTGCGACCATGCGCCCAAGGATCTGGTGGTCTTCCGTCCAGTGGCAATCGACGCACTGCATGTCGTTTTCGCCGCCCATGTGAACGTCGAGAGACTCGGAGGGGAAGTACAGGCTTTCATCGAGGTCACCGTGCTTAACGCCGTTACCGCCGCCGCCGTCGAAGTGGCATTTGCCGCAGTTCTCACGGGTAGGCGTACGAACAGAACGCGCCGCCGCGAGTAGGTCTACACTTTCTGCGGGGTTGCCGTATTTACTTTTTCCGTACACGCCCATGTCGGCGTGGCAGGCGAGGCAGTCTACATTTTCGGGGTTCGCTTGCTGGGTTTCACGGCCCTGTTCCCAGCCATAGCCTGCATGGCAGGATGTGCAAGTCACTTCGTTACCCTGCGATCCGATGCAGAAGTTATTGATCTGGTTGGCTTTGCCGATGGTAACGGGTTCGTCTCGCCAGGGGACATTGAATTCTTTTGATTCCCACGTCCAGTGGGTGGTTGCCATCATTTGGGCTGCGGCATCTTCATGGCATTCGAGGCAGGCGCGGGTCACATCTTGCCCGGTTTTGAATTCGCCTTGGACGATGTCTGTGTGGTCCACATGCACGGGCTTTTCCGGGATATAGGAAGCCGGGTCGTTCTTTGCTTGCGCGCGTGGGAGAAAGTACAAGACAGGGACGAGGATCAGCAAAAGTATGCCGACCAGTCCCAAAGTCCAGGATGGGAAGCGTTTTTTCATAGAGACTCCTGTACAGATTCATTTATCAGGTTCGCTTGATAAGCGAGGCGTTCGCGCATGATGCTTCGTAACAGGTCAAGTGCCTGAATTAAACGTGGGTCAGACAAGCGGTAGGTGATGGTGGTTCCACTGCGGAGGGTTTCCACTAATCCGCGCTCGCGTAGGACCTTGAGATGGCGCGACGTGGTCGGCTGGTTCACGCCGAGTTCGGTCGCCAGCTCGGTGACGTTGTGCGGTCCATCATTGAGGGTGTATAAGATGAGAAGGCGGAGCGGATCTGAAAGCGCGGCGCAGAAATTGGCTTCAAGCTGAGAAATTTCCTGTTTTAGACTGGGAGTAACCATAAAAACCTTCTTATATGCGTATAAACGAATATTTACAGCCCCATCATAATATTGTGACGAATTGTACAATAGTGGAGTGTGTCATATTAAGTTTCGTTTAATGTCACAAAAATGAGTGTATAATCTTGGACGAAATTTATTTATTTTCAGCCTGATTTTGGAGATATTTTATGGAATCATTTCAGAGGGATGCAATTTCGGTGGATGTTTCTTCCCGCCTGCGGGAATTACGCGAGGCGCGCGGCATATCGATGCGTACCCTTGCTACTCGCAGCGGGCTTTCTGCCAATGCACTTTCGATGATCGAACGCGGCAAGACCTCACCATCGGTGAGCACCTTGTACAAGCTGGCGGGGGCGTTGGGGGTTTCGATCACTGCCTTTTTCGGCGTGGAGAATGAGAAGAAACAGGTGGTATTCCTGAAACATGACGAGCGCACCCGTCTCTCGTTTACCCGCGGTGTGTTCGAGGCATTAGGTGGGGAGAATTTTGTGGGGCGGGTCGAGCCCTTCATGCTGACGATGGAAAGCGGCGCTTCGTGCGGTCCGCATGACATCGTCCACTCAGGACACGAATTCGTCTTCTGCCTGCGTGGACATTTGGAGTACACCGTCGAAAAGGAGACCTTCCGCCTCGAAGCGGGGGATAGCCTGCTCTTCGCTTCCAAGCTTCGCCATCGCTGGAAGAATCCCACCAACACCGTTACCAATGCGCTTATCATCATTTCCGGCTTTGCAGAAGGCGAAGAGCCTCACGTGATGCATTGGAAAAAGGGATAAGTGATAAAGAAGGAATCAAAAAGAACGCCGCCCGTACGGGCGGCGTTCTTTTTGATTATCAAGCTACTCGACTAACTGACTATTTAGACTCCCTACGCGTACATACCCCAATCGAGCGCGGAGGGGTCTTCCATCATGGAGAAGTCCCACATGTCCATGCCCATTTCCACAGTGACGGGCATGTTCAAACCTTCGGTGGCTTTGGCTTTGGTCATTTCGATCATGGCAGGTCCGTACGGGCAGAAGGGTGTGGTCAGAATCATCTTGAGGCGCGCCATGCCGTTCTCGACCTCGATGTCGCGCACCAATCCCAACTGGATGATGTTCATGCCAATTTCAGGGTCCACGACCTCGGAAAGGCTTGCACGTGCAGATTTCACCAGGTCTGGATTTGTCGAATGGATCGTCCACTGGATTTCGTTAATTTGAGTTTCGCTCATAAGGTCCTCTTTATTATTTTGTTTTTTCGATGGGCTGTACCACATATGTGCAGTACGCGCCGCCGCTAAGGATGCACTGAACTTTATTGGCAGGGAGCGCCAGCATTTTAGAGATCAACGTCTGGTCAACGGTGCAAACTTCAGGGTGTGCCACGCCGATCTGATAATACGGGCAGGAGATCTCGTGGATTTGGTACTGTCCATCTTTCTTTTCCCATTCCACGGTAAAGCCTTCCTGTGCCAACATTTCTTTGACGAAGTCAAGGCGTTCTTCCATACTTAGACCCTTGATGTCGTTGACGTATTCGTTCGCGAGGTCTTCGGCGATCTGCCCAAAAAGTTTGCTGACCATGGGTCCGGGAATGGTTTCCTTCATCTGGGAGATGAGGCGTGTAGTCAGACGCAGGTAGCGGGTGGGGAAGTGCTCCATGCCCTCGTCGGTCAGCACATACACCAGACGCGGACGTCCCACCCCATGCCGTTCTTCCTGAGATTCGACCAGCCCCTCCATTTGGAGGTTGGTTAGGTGGTGGCGCACTGAGATCGGGTTGATGCCCACCGCTTCTGCCAGGTCATTGATGGTGGATTTCGGCTTTTTCAGCAAACTTTGTAAAATCTTGTCTCGCGTCGATTTCATACAGGGCAGTATAACTGCCCTGTATTTTCCTGTCAATATTCTATATAAATATCATAAAAATTATTAAGGAGACGCTTTTACCGTGGCGTGAATGTGGACACCGCCGACCAACTACTCCAGTTCCCGGCAGCATCGCTTGCTCGCACCCGCCAATAATAAAGCCTTGCCAGCAAGTTCTTCACCTGTATGGTTGCTTTGTTCGTGGATGTGGAAAACTCAGGGCTGGAAAAATCGGCGTTGTTATCCACTTCGATCTGGTATTTCACAGCGCCGCTCACAGCAGACCACTTCAACCACGGGCGTCGCGGCGTGGGCGCGCCATTGGCAGGGCTGACAATCGTCGGCGCGGAGGGAGGCGTGGAGTCCACAGTGAAGGTGTAGGTCTTGCTGAATTTTCCCGGGTTCAAATCTGAGTTGTAGGCACGGACGCGCGCGTAGTATGTTCCGTCTGCAAGCATGGTTTGAGATGAGAAGGTCGTCTCTGTGGTGGTTTGAGCGAAAACGACTTGTGAAAAACCGCTATCCTGTGCGATGAAGATTTCGTAGGCTTGCGCATTTCTTACGGAAGACCAGGAGAGCGCAACGAATGGATTCTTCGTAATGTTGTTGGGCAATGGTGTAATATTGGGTGCGGCAAAATCCACTGTCGTTTTGGCGAGAGTGAAACTCTCGCCGGTGAAGCTGCCGCTTGCGAGCAGATTTCCAGCATGGTCTGTGATGTTTCCGTTGTCGAGCATATCCAGCCGCACCGTGCCCGACCCAACACCCGTGCTAATCGTCACCCAATAGAACGGGTCTGCATTTTGCAGGTTGAGCACAGCAGACTTGATGACGTTCGAACCTGTTGTCATAAAGTCACTTATCTCTACACCATTTACCGGCTCTGAAAAAGTAACGATGAAATCTGCCGTCGGGTTGATGGCGGGGTTCCCGCCCGCGCGAATGATCGAGGTCACCTGCGGTGGAGTTCTATCGATGGTGTAGGTTTCGCCATTGCTGAAACTTCCGCCAAGCGCCACCCCTTGCGCATTATGAATGCTGTCATCATCCATCAATTCAAGTTTCAACTCGCCGTCGTTCACACTGGGGTTGACCGACACAAGATAAAACGGACCTGTATTCTGAATATTGGTAATGACCGCGCCGTTCGTAAGGATGAGATCGCTCGTATCTACACCTTCTACAGATTCAGAAAAGGTGACGATGAAATCCACACTCGCGGCATTCGTCGGGTTCGGGCTGGCGCGGATGATCGACGTGACGATGGGCGTATCGATGGCAATGTTGAAAATTTCGCCGATGAAATTACCGTTGCTTATGCCCGCGCCGCCCAACATGTTGCCGACTCCGTCCATAATGCTGTCGTTGTCGTTCACGTCCAGTCGGATGCTGTCGCTGCCGGGCCTCACAGAAACGGATACGAGATATTGACTTCCCGTGCCGGATACATTCACAATCGCCGCGCCATTGATCGTAGACAGGAAGAAATCGCCTCCGTCCACACCGGTGACTGGTTCTGAAAAGCTGACGATGTAATCCACGCTGGAAGTGTTCGTCTGTCCCAGCGGTGTGATGGATGTGACAATGGGCGCGGCACGGTCAACGGTATATGAATCTCCGCTTGTGAAACCTGCGCTGGTGACATTCCCAGCCAGGTCAAGGACCGAATCGTTGTCGATAAAATCGAGTCGTAAATTGTCGTTCCCAATTCCTGTCGCAACTGAAACTGTGTAGTTCGTCCCTGAACCAGTGATGCCCGTCAATGTCGCTCCATTCGATGTGACGAGCGAAAAGTCCGCGAGGTCTACACCAGAGACGGGTTCAGCGAAGACCACGGCAAACTCCACTGCTGCGGCATTAGTGGGATTCAAATTTACAGGTGAGATGGAAATGACCGAAGGCGTTGTTTTATCCACCGTGTAGGTTTCGCCTGCCGTGAAATTTCCGTTCGCAGCGCCAGCCCCGCCTACGGGGATGCCGAGGCTGCTTAAGATAGTGTCGTTATCGGCTAGGTCGAGGCGCAGGGTTCCATCCCCGTTGCCTGTGTTGACGGTAATGATGGGCGAATTCCCTGATCCGCTGATGTTGGTGATGCTGGCTCCGGTGAGGTTGGTGGTGAGGGTGAAATCAGAAATATCCACACCGGTGACGGCTTCGGAGAAATTGACTTGGAAGTTCACCTCGATTGCGTTGGTTGGGTTGGGGTTGAGGCGCATAATTGAAGAGACAGTTGGCGTGCTGCCGCCGATAATATACTCATCCACGAGCACGCCTGCGCGAGTAAACATTTGGAATTTCATGGTTATGCTGGTGGCTTCCACACGCATGGCGCCGAAATCCTGATTGAACCGCACCTGGCTTTCCGGCAGGATGTTGTTGAAGTTGTAGATTTCTGCCCCGCCAACACCGTTGACGAAATAGGGGATGCCATTGACCAGTAAACGTTCATAGATATGGTCATGCCCGGTCAATATGGCATCTGCGCCCCATTCCTTGAAGGGCCAGCGCATATATTCGGTGGAGCCATGCCGCCCAGATGAATACGCCGCATGGTGGAATACCACCACATTGAACGGCGAAGTGGAAACAGGCATCGTTTTGCGAAGCCATCTTCCCTGTGCAGAGTCAGACGATATGCCATCCGGTTCATTGCGGTCGCTATCTAGAACAAAGAAGTGAACGGGTCCCTGGATGAAGTCGTAATAGGTGACTGGGTTGTAGTATCCGAAAAAGTCAAAGTATGCCTTTGCCCCCGTCGTCCAATCGTGATTCCCCAATGATGGATAGAAGCGTCGTGTTGGCGAGCCGCTCCCATACTTTCCTTTGTATTTGAAAATGTATTCGTGAAAATATTGCCCAATATTGTCGTCGATTGTGAAAGCCGCGCCGTCTGGATAATTGTTATCGCCCACTGTCACAATGAAATCGGGATTCCAGGTTTTGATGAGAGTTGAAACATCCAGAAGCGGCTGCCCCGCTTTCCCATAATCGCCGATGACGGCGAAGACGACACGGTCGCTTTGGGCG
>JACPVC010000306.1 GCA_016191955.1 Chloroflexota bacterium | reverse complement strand
TCAAACTCGCCTCGAACGGGTCGAACAATAACTTCCCCACCTGCGAAACTCCGCCGCCAAAAATGACAACGGATGGGTCGAACGCATGCAGGAAGGTCGCCACACCGATGCCAAGATATTCCCCCGCGCGTTGATAGGCTTCGATTGCAAGCTCATCGCCTTGTTGAGCCGCCTCTGAAACATCGCGCGCCGACATATTAACATCCCGCTTCAAAACGGACCTCGCGCCTGCTTCCAGTTCCCCAAGCACGTATTTCACGATGGCCGGACCCGACGAAAAAGACTCGAGGTGCCCCTGGAACCCGCACGAGCAAGGCGGACCATCCGGGTCGATGATGCTGTGACCCAGTTCGGCGGCGAGACCGTGAAAGCCTTGCAGCAGCCGGTCTTCGATGATGACGCCCGCGCCAATCCCGGTACTGACCGTGATATACAGCACATGGTGATGTCCCTTTCCAGCACCGAAACGATATTCGGCTAACCCGGCAAGGTTGGCATCATTATCGAGAAAGGTTTTCACCCCAAAGTGCTTTTCAACGCTGGGCGAAAGCGGAAAATTATGCCATTCGGGGTTGTTTGGGGGGGCAAGCAGATAACCCGTGTGTGGGTCCAGCGGACCGGGCGAGCCAAGCCCAATAGCAGCAACATCGCCGTCTTGGGGCCACACATCCTCGATAACCTGGATGAGGCGCTCTAATCCGCCTGGTTTTGAGGCAAGTGTGGGAATTTTCTTTTGTTTGATGGGTTGGATTTTATCTTGCGTATAGGCAGCGGCTCGCATTTGCGTTCCGCCAATATCAACGGCGACGATTGTGGGCATATGCACGATTATACCGTAAGGCTATTTCAGCTCCTGTTGTTTGACTCAACCTATCATCCCTGCTATTATCCCTTTTATGAGTCATTTTTTTCGCCGAATTTTTGAGATCATACGAGATATTCCCCGCTGGCTTCGCCCGGGGTTGGGGGTGAAGCGCTGGCTTTTATTTGTGATGGGCGGCATCACCCTGCTTGGGCTGGGGATTGCCGTGATCCTGATCGACATCTACCGCACCGATACATCGGACCCGGCGGTGCTGACTTTCCTCTCGTATGCCTCCCTGCGTTTTTTGCCGCGTCTCTTGCGTGCGATGATCTTTGGCGGGCTGGGCGTGATGCTGATCGTTTATGGGATGTACAAGCTGAACCGCTCCCTGCTGCGCCCGTTCCTGCAACCCGGCTCAGACGTGGTGACTACGCTGGCAGAGTTCCAACGCCTCAACCGCGGACCACGCATCGTCGCTATCGGCGGCGGGCATGGACTTTCAACCCTATTGCGCGGATTAAAAACCCGTACGCGAAACCTGACCGCCGTTGTCACCGTGGCAGACGATGGCGGCTCATCGGGCAGGCTGCGCGAAAGTTTTGGCATCCTGCCACCTGGCGACATTCGCAACTGCCTCGCCGCGCTTTCCAACGACGAAGCCATGTTGACTCAGCTATTTCAATACCGCTTCAGCGGCTCGCCAGATTTGGACGGGCATTCCTTCGGCAATCTCTTCATCACTGCCCTTGCCGACATCACCGGGAGTTTTGAAAGCGCCGTTGTCGAATCGGGTCGCGTGCTTTCCGTGAACGGACGTGTTCTGCCCTCCACACTGCACAATGTAAAACTGGTCGCCAGTATGGAATTGCCGCATACCCTGAACGAGGTCCGTGTGGAAGGGGAGAGCAAGATTCCCGAAATGGCAGGAAGAGTCCGCCGCGTCTGGCTTGAGCCGGATGACGCGCCAGCGTTTCCTCCAGTGATAAAGGAACTGCTCACCGCCGATGTCATCGTCGTGGGACCCGGCAGTCTTTATACAAGCATCCTGCCCAACCTCCTGGTACGCGACCTGTTGGATGGACTGCATGCCAGCCGTGCGCTCAAGGTTTATGTATGCAATATCGCCACCCAGGCTGGCGAGACGGATTCATTCACGTGTTACGACCACGTCCGCGCGTTGGAAGGGCACGTTGGCGATAGCCTTTTTGATGTGATTTTATGCAATGATAATTACGAAGGCGATCTGGGAGCTTCATCCGTGTGGGTGCGAGCCGATGAAAAGACTCTATCTGACGAACGTACTTACACCGCTGACCTCGTTGATAATGCCCATTCCTGGCGGCATGACTCGGCGAAACTGGCGCAGGCGATTTTGAACGTCTTTAATCAACGAGTGACGCAAACGGGCTGAAAAACCGAGAAGTAATCGATTACATTTGTCTCTAAAAACCGAGACGTACGAAAATTCACAAATTTGCCCAAAAGAAGTAAAATTCAGGTCGTATGAAGGACCATACCAGAGGCACACGCTTGTGTCCCTGACATATTTCATTGGAGGATTTTCCCATGGCAATTAAAGTAGGTATTAATGGATTTGGTCGTATCGGACGACTCGTATATCGCACCATCAAACAACGCGCTGCGGATCAGGTTGAAGTGGTTGCGATCAACGACTTGTTCGACCCAGTTACCAATGCGCATTTGTTGAAATATGATTCAACCTATGGCGCTTACAACGGCACCGTGGATGTTAAAGACGGCAACCTCGTAATTGACGGTAAGACCGTGAAGGTCACCGCGGAGAAAGACCCCGGCGCGATCAAGTGGAAGGACATGGGTGTGGACATTGTGATCGAGTCCACTGGTTTCTTCACCGATGCAACCAAAGCTAAAGCCCACATCGAATCGGGCGGCGCGAAGAAGATCATTATTTCCGCTCCCGCGAAGAACGAAGACATCACTGTGGTCCTCGGTGTGAACGGCGATAAATATGATCCCGCCAAACACAATATCGTCTCGAACGCTTCCTGTACCACCAACGGTCTGGCTCCGGTTGCCAAAGTGTTGAATGATAAATTCGGCATTGATAAGGGCTTCCTCACCACCATTCACGCCTACACCAACTCACAGAAACTGCAAGACTTGGGCGCGAAGGATCTGCGTGATGCGCGCGCCGCGGCACAGAATATCGTTCCTTCTTCAACTGGCGCTGCAAAAGCCGTCGGTCTCGTCATCCCTGAGCTTAAGGGCAAGTTCACTGGCATGGCTTTCCGCGTGCCCACTCCCACCGTCTCTGTGGTTGACTTTACCGCCATCTTGAACAAAGAAGCTACCGCTGAAGAGATCCGCGCTGCGATGCTTGAGTATGCGAACGGTTCGATGAAGGGCATTCTCGATGTCACTGATGAACCGCTCGTCTCCACCGATCTGCGCGGCACGCAGTTCTCCAGCGTGTTCAGCGCCATGGATACGATCGTCATGGGCAACATGATCAAGGTCGTTGCCTGGTACGATAACGAATGGGGCTACGCCAGCCGCACAGCCGATCTCGCGGCATTGATGGCGAAGAGCCTGTAAGAAAGTAGACACGTAAACATGAGACAGGTACACAAGCAAACCAATTGACTTGTGTACCTGTTTCCTTGTCTACTTGTTTACATGTGGAGTAACCATGAACAAGAAAACTGTAAAAGACATCGACCTCAAAGGCAAACGCGTGCTGATGCGTGTGGACTTTAACGTGCCCATGGCAGACGGCAAAGTGACCGATGACAAGCGCATCAGAGCTGCGCTGCCCACCATTCAATATGTTTTGGATCAGGAAGCCTCGCTCCTTTTGATGAGCCATTTGGGACGCCCCAAAGGCGGCTCAGACCCGGAATTCAGCCTGCATGCCGCTTCCGAAACTTTAGCCTCGCTGTTGAATCGTCCTGTGACCATGGCGCCCGATTGCGTCGGCGCGGAAGTGGAAGCGATTGCCAAGTCTCTCAAACCCGGCGACGTGGTGATGCTCGAAAACACACGCTTTCACAAAGGCGAAGAGAAGAACGACCTTGACCTTGCCAAAAAAATGGCAGCACTCGGTGACGTGTATGTCAACGATGCGTTTGGTTCTGCACATCGTGCTCACTCGTCCACCGAAGGTATTGCGCGTTTCTTGCCCGCCGTCTCCGGCTTCCTGATGGAACAAGAGCTTGAATATCTCGGTAAAGCCGTTGCCAACCCTGAGCATCCTTATATCGCCATTCTCGGCGGCGCGAAGATCAGCGACAAGATTTTGGTTGTCGAAACCCTCGCCGCGAAATGCGACAAGCTCATCATCGGCGGCGGCATGGCGAATACCTTCCTCGCCGCGAAGGGACTGAATATGCAAGACAGTCTCGTCGAAGCGGAATCACTCGAAACCGCCAAGACCCTGCTTGGCAAACTCAGCGATAAACTCGTCCTGCCAGTGGATGCAATTATTGCAGACAAGTTCGATGCCGAAGCCAACACCCAAACCGTGGACGTGAACGCGATCCCCGCAGGCTGGCGCATGTTGGACGTTGGACCGAAAACCGTCAGCTTGTATAAAGCCACACTGGACGGAGCCAAATTGATCGTTTGGAATGGACCGGTGGGCGTCTTCGAAATGCCGAAGTTCGCCGAAGGGACGTTCGCTCTGGCGAAGATGTTGGCTGAATCCAAAGCAGTCACAGTGATCGGCGGCGGTGACTCAGCGAGTGCAGTCAAGAAAGCGGGTGTTGCCAAACAGATGACGCACGTCTCCACTGGCGGCGGCGCTTCGCTCGAATTTCTCGAAGGAAAAGAATTGCCGGGTGTGGCGGCTTTGAACGATAAGTAATGATAAAGCGAGATAGTATCTCGTTCAACATCTTATAGGACAAAAGGAGCAGATGGTTTTTATATCCATCTGCTCCTTTCCTTTGTATAATAATTTTATCAATTTCAAACAGGAGAG
>JACPVC010000305.1 GCA_016191955.1 Chloroflexota bacterium | reverse complement strand
CGGTATAATACCGCCCGCACGGTTTGGCTCCGTAGCTCAATGGCAGAGCAGTTGCCTCTTAAGCAATTGGTTACAGGTTCAAATCCTGTCGGAGTCACCAACAAAAAAACATCCCCATTCGGGGATGTTTTTTTGTAATTTCAATAGACGTTATCGGAAATAACTTATATGCCACCGTCCCGAAGGTTTGAGCGAGTAAATTTAATGCCGAATAACAACCTTCGGGACGTTTTTTTCTAATTACCGATAACGTCTAATGTAGGTCAGGCTTTAAGCCTGACAAATTCTAGGCTCGCTATATCTTCCCCAACACCCAAACAATCAACGGCGCGACAATCAGCGCGGGCAGGAAGTTCCCCACGCGGATTTTCTTGAGCTCCAACAAGTTACTAACCGCCAGCCCGACCAAAATCACCCCACCGGTGGCGGTCATTTCGTTCATCATCGGGTCACTGATGATGGAACTGAGCGCCCCGGCGAGCAGACTGATCCCACCCTGGTAGACGAGAATGATGATGGACGAGAACATCACACCAATTCCCAGTGTGGAGGCAAACGCGACCGATGCGAACCCATCCAACGTGGACTTTACCGCCAGCAGGTTGTAATCGCCGGTCAGCCCATCCTGGATCGAGCCGAGGATCGCCATGGGACCGATACAAAACAGCAGCGAGGAGACCATAAATCCGCGTACGAAGCGTGAGCCTGTGCCGCTTTCCGAGTCGCTGGAGAAGCGCTTTTCGAGGGTAAGTCCAAATGACTGCAAGCGGTCTTCGATGCCGAGCCACTCGCCGATGATAGTGCCGATGAGCATCGCGCCCAACACAATCAACTGGTTTTCGCTCTTGAAGAACATCTGCATGCCCATCACTGCCGTGAACAAACCCATGCCTGCAATGATCGTGGACTTGAAGCGCTCCGGGATGCGCGAGCCAAATAACAAACCAATCGTCCCCCCGACCAAAATAGCAACTACGTTGATGATCGTTCCAGTCATGATTTCCTTTTGTAGAGTGCGTCGCACCATTCTGGTCAGGATAAGCCTACAGTGTGGAGTCGTCTGCTATTGCAGATAAATCTACCCGTGTGGTGCGACGCACTTATTGTAGAGAATAAATAAACTTCGGAAGCCTCACCGACTTCCGAAGTCTGATAACTATTCCGACTTCGCCAGCGAAGTCTTCCTGCCTGCGTGCTGGTTTTCCAGCAACTCCAACACGAAGCATAACGAAGACAAGCGGTTGAGATAACGCTGCAAATGCGGGTTGACCACCACTTCGCCGTCGAAGAGTTCTACTACGTGCCGCTCTGCCCGGCGGATGACCGCCCTCGCCAGCGAGAGCGCTGCGCCGCCGAGCGTGTCGCCTGGGATGATGAACTCATGCGGCATCGACACTACTTTGCTCAACTCGTCCGTCTCGTGCTCGATCCATTTCACCCGTGCTTCGTCGATGGAGCGGAAGGTCTCTGCGTTCTCCGGCGTGGCGGCGACTTCCGCCATCAGCTTGTATAAATCTCGTTGAGCAGTCAACAGGATGCGGGGAGTCTGAGGCGCTTCACATTGGGCGCGGGCGAGTCCCAGCGCGGCAGAGGCTTCATCGAGCGTGCCGACCGCTTCCATCCGTACATGATATTTTGGCACGCGTCCCTCACCGAGAAGCCCGGTCGTGCCGTCGTCACCTTTGGCTGTATAAAATGTCATGCGGGCATTATAACCACTTTATGGCGGCGGGTATAATCTCGCCCATGATTGCACAATATCACATCGAAATGACCCGCGAGGCGCTCGCTTTGCATTTCAGCGAACGGGCGTTGCAGATCATCATCGCCGCCAACCTCAAACAGGATTCGTTTCGGAATCAGTTCGGGCACGATGAGATCCACTACGATAA
This sequence comes from Chloroflexota bacterium, assembly GCA_016191955.1. Lineage (GTDB taxonomy): Bacteria > Chloroflexota > Anaerolineae > Anaerolineales > Villigracilaceae > Villigracilis. Next base: position 15,511 of record JACPVC010000305.1, on the reverse strand, counting down.
CAACGCCATCGACGAGGGTGATCGTTACATCAACGAACAGCGCGGGCACATCCTTGCCACTCTGCTTTCGCCGGGCATCCTCGGCACATGGGTTGCGTTTGGACGGATGCTGCACACCGCGCAGGATTTCTACGCCCATACCAATTACGTCACCTTGTGGTTGGATCAATTTGACGGCGCGCCTCCGCCCCCGCCCGAAATTGACCCGCTAAAGAAGGAGTTGGTGCAAAGCCCAAGCCTGCACTCCGGTAAGATTTATCTTCCATTGGATGCCTTATATTACGTCAAACCCCTGCGCCCGCTGACGTTGAAACTGCTGCCCAAAGACTCGCACGGCTGGATGAACCTCGACGCCCCCGAACAGGGACCGAAATTCCCTTACGCCATCGCCGCCGCCACGAAGCGCACCGCGCACGAATTCGATTTGCTGCGCAACCTGCTCGCTCCCGAAATGTTCGCGCGGTTTACGGATAAGTAATCAAGTACTGCGACTTTTAAGTCGCAGGTGAATGCGCGACATGAATGTCGCGCTACAGGAAAAGGTATAATCAACTTATGGATACAAAAGCAAAACTAAACGAATCAATGAAAGAAGCCATGAAGAGCGGAGACGACCTCCGCAAGCGCACCATCCGCATGGTGCTGGCTGCTATCAAGCAAGTGGAAGTGGATAAACGCACCGAGCTGGATGAAATGGCGATCAATGGATTGATCCAGAAAGAGGTCAAGAACCGACGCGAGGCGCTGGAAGAGGCGAAGAAAGCCAATCGTGATGACCTGGTCGCCGGGAACGAAGCGGAGATCAAGGTGCTGGAGGAATTCCTTCCCAAAGCCATGGATGCCAACGAACTGCGTGCCCTGGTGCAAGCTGCCATCGCAGAGACGGGCGCAGCCGCCCCGAGCGATATGGGCAAGGTGATGAAGGTCGTCATGCCCAAGGTCGCAGGACGCGCCCCCAACGACGCGATCAGCGCCGCGGTCAAGGAATTACTGACGAAGTAAATTTCACCGCAAGGAGGCGATTGTCTCTTTGCGGTTATTTTACAGAGTATCGCATAACGTAGTAAACCGAATATGCCTTTTCTCCTCGTAATTTTCAACGATAGGTTTACGAAATTACAAAGTATCGCATAATTTAGTAAACAAAAAATTCGATTTTCGCTCACGATTTTTCGTAAAAAATTTACTGAATGATGAGACAAGCGATAAGAAGATAAGCGATATGTCCACGCGCACCCCCGTTCCACGCCGTACCCGGATATTACAAGTCAGCCTGATTGTGCTGGTTGGGCTGGCTTCTTTTGGCATCCTAATCTCACCAACGGGATTACGCCCCACCTTTCAGACTGTGAGGGAAGGGGATGTAGCCCAGTCCACCATCCAATCACCGCGCGACATCGAATACGTCAGCGAGATCCGTACGGAGGAAGCGCGCAAAGCGGCGGAGAGCGCCGTCCAGCCGGTGTATAGCTCGCCAGACCCCGCCATCGCCCGCGGACAGATCGACCGCCTGCGCACGTCCCTGCAAAATATCACCTCCATTCGCGGCAACGGTGAACTAACCCCCGACGAATCTCGTGGCAGCCTGCTCGCCCTCAGTGACCTGCGCCTGAAAGCCGAAACTGTGGATTATTTGTTGGGCATATCCGATACGCGCTGGGACGCCGTTCAAGTGGAGGCGGTGCGCGTGCTGGAACAGGTGATGCGCCGCGCGATCTATGAAGACAAGCTCGAAGTCGCGCAGGCTGGCATTTCCTCTTCCGTCAGCCTGACGTTTAATGAGCAGCAAACCGAATTGGTGACGGAACTCGTCACGCCTTTTGTGGTGCCGAATAGCTTCTTCAGCCAGGAGTTGACCGATGCCGCTAAAAAGGTGGCGCGTGAGGATGTGCTGCCGATTGTGCAAACTTACAAGGCAGGCGAGACCATCGTCCCGGCGGGGGAGATCATCACCCCGGCAGATATGGAAGCCTTCCAACAGTTGGGCATGATTCGCCCCGGTCAACGCTGGGAGGATATTGCCGCTGCGGCTGCCATGGTTGTGTTGTGTTCAGTCTTCGTGCCCCTTTACTTCTATCGCAGACCGCGCTCTGTCTTCTTGAACGACTCCAAGAACCTCATCATCATTTCGTTGATCTTCATCTTCTTTCTTGCGGGTGCGCGCCTGTTTGCCGAACGGACTCTCGCCCCATACGGTTATCCCATTCAAGCAGCAGCGCTTTTACTAACCGGACTGTTCAGCCTTGAAGTGGGACTGGTCTTCGCCATTCCGCTTTCCATGCTCGCCGCCTTCGGCTTGCCCAACTCTTACGACTTGATTCCCTATTACATGCTCTCGTCGTTGATGGGTTTGCTCGCGCTTGGACCTGCCCGCCGCTTCTGGGGTTTCCTGCGCGCGGGCATTGCCATCTCTCTTTCGGGTGCGGCGGCGCTGCTGGCATTCCGCATTCCGCTCATCACGCTCGATTGGCTTGGCATTCTTCAATACATCGGCGTGATCGCCTTCGCCGGTTTTTCCTCGGCGAGTATCGCGCTTCTGCTTCAATACATCTTCGCTCAAATCCTTGGGCTGACCACCGCCCTGCAACTGCTCGATATTTCCCGCCCAGATTATCCGCTCCTGCAATTCTTTTTGCGTAATGCGCCCGGCACCTATCAACACAGCTTGCAAGTTGCCAACCTTGCCGAGCAAGCCGCCGAAAAGATCGGCGCTGACCCCTTGCTCACCCGCGTGGGCGCGCTCTTCCATGACATTGGCAAGGCGCTCAACCCGAACTTCTTCATCGAGAATCAAGTGCAGGGTAACCTCAACGCGCACAAAGATGCCAACCCTGAAGAAGTCTCTGCCACCATCATCCGCCACGTCACCGATGGCATTCAGCTTGCGAAGAAGCACCGCCTCCCGCGCCGGTTGCATGATTTCATCCTCGAACATCATGGTACGCTCATCACGCATTATCAATACAATCAAGCCATGGAAGTCGCAGGCGGCGACGTTTCCAAAGTGGATATCGAAAAATTCCGTTACCCGGGTCCGCGCCCGGCTTCGCGTGAGACGGCTCTGCTCATGCTTGCCGACGCCTCCGAAGCCCGCGCCCGCGCCGAACGCCCCGACAGTGACGATGATATTCGCGCCCTCGTCACCAGCGTCATCCAGACCGTGCAAAAATACAACCAGCTTGACGACACCCTGCTGACCCTGCGTGACCTCAAACTCATCACTGAGTCGTTCGTCACCACCTTGCGCGGCACGTATCATCCGCGCATTCAATACCCCAAAGCCGCCGTGCCCGACCAGGATACGACCATGCTCGTTGCAAGAAAAGAAAATGACAAATCTTGACAACTCTTTGCTTAAGGCAGCGTCCTTTGCAGAGCACCCTGTGGACGCCGCCGGGGACTACGGCGTGAACATTTATATATAGAGAAAAGAAAATGATAAATATTGAAAATCAAATGGACTTTCGCGATACCGCCCTGCTTGAACGGGCGGCGCTCATTACCTTGGAATCTGTCCCGCCTCTTAACCCGGACCTCGGGCCTGACTCTGCCCATGCAGACATGACCATCGTCCTGACCGACGACCGCCAACTCCACGAACTGAACCTCGACTACCTCAACGTAGATGCTCCCACCGACGTGCTCTCCTTCCCCGCCGGGGAAGTGGACCCGGAGACCGAAGCGCTTTACCTGGGTGACATCGCCATCTCGATTCCGCGCGCGATGCAGCAGGCGCAGACCGGCGGTCATCCTGTGGAAGCAGAGGCGCAGTTGCTCGTTGTCCATGGCACGCTGCATTTGCTTGGCTACGACCACAGCACGGACGAAGAAAAAGCCGTCATGTGGGCAGAGCAAGCCAAAGTCTTGGAAAGACTCGGGTTGTCCCGCATCCAAATTCAGGAATAGCTGTGAAAGAATTTTTGCTCTCACGCGCCAGGTCGTTTCGATTTGCTTTTCACGGCTGGGGGTATGTGATGCGCACCCAACGCAATGTGTGGATTCACAGCGCCATCGCAACCGCCGTTTTTTTTGTCGGTTTGTGGCTGCGGCTTCCCGCGCGTGATTGGGCGGTCGTCATCCTCACCGCCGCGCTTGTATTCTCTGCCGAATTCATCAACACCTCCATCGAAGCCGTCGTGGACCTTGCCACCGAAGAACATCATCCGCTTGCCAAGATCGGCAAGGATGTAGGTGCGGCAGCGGTTTTAGTGGCTGCCCTTGCTGCGGTATTCGTTGGCTTGCTCATCCTCGGACCGCCGTTATTACAAAAACTCAGTTCGATTTACGATTTCTGATTGACAATTTTCGATTTTACGCATCACGTTTCACTCATTACTCATTACTCATATCTCATTACTTTTACCGGAGACCCCCATGACTCTATCCTTCAAATTCGGCACTGTCGGTTCGCCCACAGGCACGCCCAAGAAACCCGGCGGGACGATTGGCGCAATTGCCTTTAGCAAATCCATCGGCTTGGAGACGCTCGAACTCGGCTGGGTGCAGTCGGTGCGCGTGAGCGAAGAAACCTGCGCCTTGATAAAAGCCGCAAGAGACGAACACAAGATGGTGTTGAGCGTCCATGCTCCGTATTTCATCAACCTGAATGCCCTGAGCGACGAGTGGCCCAAATCGCGCAAGCGCCTGATGGATGCGGCGCATTACGGCTACCTCGCCGGTGTGACGGACATTATCTTTCACCCCGGCTCATATTTCGGCAACGACCCCGCCGATGTATTGAAGATCGCTATTCCGCGCCTCGAAGGCTGTGTGAAGGAATTGCAGAAAAACGGCGATAAGGTCACCCTCCGCCCCGAGACGATGGGGAAGTCTGCCATGCTTGGCTCCTTCGAAGATGCGCTTGCGATGAGCAAGGCAATGGACATGGTCCAGCCATGCATCGACTTTGCCCACCTCCACGCCCGCCCCGGCGATGGTTCGATGAATAGCTATGACGAATGGTCGCGTTTGTTGGAAAAATACGGCAAGGCATTGGGAAGCAAAGCCTTGAAGAAACTGCACATCCATCTCTCCGGCATCGAGTACGGACCGAAGGGGGAGAAGAATCACCTTCCGCTCAAAGAAGCAGACCTTGACCTGAAAGCCCTCTTCAAAGCCTTGCACGAATTTGGCTGCGGCGGTCGCATCCTCTGCGAAAGCCCCATCATGGAAGAAGATGCCCTGAATATGCAAAAGGCATGGATGAAGGTCAGTGGAGAGAAGGAAAAGTAGGGGCTTATGAAAAAAAATAAACCAACTGGGATAAAAATATTATATTATTCAACAACAATTCTTTTTGCTTTACTAGGTGTTTGGTTGGCATCCGCTGTCTCTAAGTACGAAATTGTAGTTAGGGGAGTTTTGGGTCTTGTTGTTTTGCTGTTGATAGCCTATTATGTGGCGCACACAAATCAAGGTGGAACATTTGATGAGCCTTTGCATCTACCATTATTCGTAAAAAGAACGGCTGTTTTACTTATGTTTGTAATAATTGCATCTTTGGCAATCGAGGAGGTTTTTAATTTAATATTTTATGTTATTGGAATCTAATAGCGCGTTTCTATACAAAAAGCGCCCCTGATCTCTCAGAGGCGCTTTTCAATTACCACTTACCACTTATTACTTTCCACTTTCTACTTTCTACTTGCTCAACCCCACATTGATCTCATTCATCTCCGGGTCGTTCGCACCGGCGCTTAAATTATCGGCATAGGAGTCGTAGTAGCCTTGCGCGGAGAAGACGAGGGTGAATTCCGTGTTGCGTGGAATGTCCGTGATCTTGTAGTTGCCGCTGGCATCCGTCTCCAAATAGGTGTTGACGTAGCTGTCATCGTAATTGGTCGCCGCCCACTCATCATAGGTGGTGCCGGGTGTCAGCACGAACACATACGCGCCAGAGATGGGATTGTTCGTGGAGGCATCGTAGATCTGTCCATACACAGTGATCGTGTCCCCACCCGAAGAGGGTTGTTGTTGCGGCTGTTGGTTGGCATTGCCACTGCCGCTTGCAACGGTCACATCCGGCGAGGTGCCCATTGGGGTCTGAGCGTCACCAGCTAATAGCTCGACGCGATAGGTCCCGGCGGGCATGGGGTTGCCTTCATTCGGCAGGAAGGTGCCGAAGAGACCGCTCTCGCCCCATTCCCAGGTGTAGCTGTATTCAGCGACTTGTTCATTGTTCAGGAACCAGTGTTCCACGAGCAGTTCGCCGTCGGTCATACCAGAGTAATCGAACCCGGCGGCGATGCACAGCACAGAATCGCTGTACGAATTGACCGTGGCATCAGACCAATCGCACCCCTGCGTGGAGCTGTTGGATGTGTCCAGCCAGACGAACCCAGTCGCGGATTCGCCGCCGCCGCCGGGGTTACTCGCCACGCCCGTCTGAGCATACGGGCTGGTATATTGCTTGCCTGCTTGAGCCGCTTCGATCAACGGCAGGGCAAGATTCACCGGGCGGATGCCGTTCAAGAAGCCGCCGATGGGCACACAGCTATCGTTTTGATCTACAACACCGTCACCGTTCGTATCCTGCACCTGGCGGCAGTCGGATGTTTCCGAGTCGCGGCTGGCAGCGGCGATGGTGGGCACGCCGATGATGTGACCGTTGCCGTCTGCGGCGAGACCGCCGGAGTTCCCGCCAGAGATGGTGGTGTCGGTCTTGATCCAGGCGCGGTCACCTAATTGATCTTCAGCGGAAAAGCCGGAAACGATTCCTCGGGTAAAGGTAATGGTATTTCCGCCGATGGCAGGGAAGCCGAAGATGTTGATATCGTCACCGACGTGAACGGAGTCTGAATTGCCGATTTGAACGTAGGGCAGGTTCAAAGTATTGGGGTCGACGGCTGTGCCATTGATGGTCGAAGTGATCTGGATGATGGCGAGGTCGAGGAAGCCATCTACCGCGAGGACTTTGGCGATGTAGGACGGCACGGCGGGTTTGTCTTCGGAGACGATCATGGCAATACCCAACGCATCAGGTTCGCTTTCCGGTTCGCCCTGCGAGGCGGGGCTGGCGACATGCGCATTAGTCAGGATCAAACCGGAGGGAGAGAGGATCGTTCCCGATCCGACGTACCCTGGAACCAGTTCGCCGTTTTCATTGAACAAGCCAAAGATCTGCACGGTGGCAGAGATCAGATTAGCGCGGGTCGTGGAGGATAATTGTCCGTCGGCGACGGGTTCATCCACGGGGGTGATCGGTGTGACCGGTTCCACGGCGGGGGACATTGCCTTACACGCCAGGCTGACAATGGCGAGGATGGAGAGGAACGCCCATAAATATTTGTTGAAATTTGGTTTCATGTTCGCCTCGTTTCACTAAAACTTGATGGACTCAAGGAAGCGATAGAACCTTCCAAGGTCGCGTTCGTAATTTTTCTCATCCGCCTGGAAGGACACTACAACAGCGCGGTCACCGTTCAGATAGACGAAATCCGTGCCATGCACCACGCTGGGGACGGAGGCATGGGTCACATCGGGATTGGATTCGACATAGACGTAATCGATCATGTAGGCGTTACGCCCGTTGATGTCGACTACTTCCTGCTGGTTCAGCATTTTGAAGGCGAGCAGGCTTTGGGCATGGTCCAACGTGACCAGGCTTGCCACTTCGGAAGTGGTCGCTTCGGACGAGATGGCGATCTGACGGACGACATAGGTTGCGCCGAAGCCGCTTGAATTGATATCGACTGTGCGCAGCAATTCACTTGCGCTGGTAGCTCGCAGCCAGCCTTTGGGCGCATCGGCTGTGATACCTTCCGCCTCAAAAGGTACTGAGGCATTTTCGACGCTCGATTTATAGAACCATCCCGCCGTGAGCGCAACGATGGTCACGAGCAGGACGGTGATCTCCGCGAAGCGGTCGCCGAGGGAACCTTGTTTGTTTGCCATGTCTGCTCTCCTACTTCCCAGCCTGCAGGGATTTGATATTGCGGCGCACCAGCATGAGGATGACGCCCGTGGTGACCAGCGCAACAACCGCCGCCAGCACGAGTCCCATCCAGGTGTTGCTGGTCGATCCGCTCAGGGTGATGGTGGGTTGGTTGACGATTCCCAGCAGCCAGTTGAATAAGCCATTGAAGATGGCAGCCAGCGAAATGCCGAGAGGCATCCACCAAACTTGTTCGGATTCGAATTTTGCGCGCCCGAGGAAATAGCCTGTGATGCCGGAGAACGCCGCCTGCGCCAGCGCGACTACCGCCATGCGGAGGATGCCTGTGCCAAGGTCCACGCCTCCGTTCGAGACGACGAATTGGATATTCAAAACGGTGGCATATCCCAACCCCGCAGCTGTGGCGTAGACCACACCATCGGTGGGTTCATCGAATTCATCCGAATGATAAATACTGTAGCGGACGGCGGCATACTTCAGGAACTCCTGCGTGAAGCCAACCACGAGGATGCCGCCCAGGATGGTGGTCAGGGTATCGTTGTAGACCCAATGGGAAACGCGGAAGAGGTTCTCGACGACGGGAATGCCGACCGCCGCTGCGAGTAGGCCGCCCAGCACGAACACGCCGATCACAAAACCTTTCGGCTCGGGTTCGGCGCTGTCCTGCATGTAAAAGAAGATCATCCAAATGAAGGCAGGGACAAGCGCAAGAAAAACGCCTGTCAATAATAAGGTGGCGGGGGTGAAGACCGGGTGCAGGGCATTATCCAGTGCGTAGACGATGCCGACGAAAACACACAAGCCGATGATGAGCAGAAATTCATCACGCCAGATATGCTTCCGTTCATGAATTGCTTTGGATTCATTCATGGAATTCTCTCTCCTTTAGTTGCAATAAATTACTTTACGCAGTTTGCCCGTCTTGGCGAGTGTCACCCTGAGCGCTAGCGACACATGCACCGTGATGAGGATGCAGTGCGATGAGGGTCTCTACGATAATCTTAGGACTTACGCAGTTCAAAATCTTTTGCCGCGAATTACGCGAATTGCCACGAATTTTTAAAACAATTAGCGTGAATTCGCGAAATTCGTGGCTTGTTCTTGGGGTTTTGCGTAGGTCCTAAATCTAAGAGATTCTTCGCTCACGCGTGCCGGTGCATGGTGCAGGCAGAATGACATTGCGTAAGGCGACGTAGTAATCTCATCATAGTGAAAACATGAGCGCAAGTCAATAGACGCGGGTTACCAATGGGGGGTGGCGGCTTGGGCGAAGGGAAAGATCAAAGCTGGGCTGTCAGCCCAAAATCTGCGGGGAGAAGCGAAAACATGTGCGCATCGTAAATACTCTCGCGGACGGTCATACGGTTGTGCAATATCCCCTCGTAATGTGCGCCGACTTTTTCAGCAACGCGTTTGCTGGCGTCGTTCCCCACGGCGATGACGATCTCGGCGCGGATGGCGTTCGTCCTTTCGAATGCAAACCTGGCAGCCAGCTTTGCCGCATGCACCGCGATGCCGTTGCCGTGTCTTGGTGTGCGCACCCAATACCCGAGGTTGCAGAATTTATAGATCGGGTGAAAATGACTCAACCCGCAGCCGCCAAGGAATTCGCCCGTCTCTGCGTCGGTGATGGAGAAGGAATACATTGTGCCGCGCGACCATTCGGCGCGGGTGATGGCAATGAAGTCGCGCGCCACGTTGACGGTGTAGCGCTCGGTTGCCCAACTCATCCATGGTTTGAGTTCGGGCAGGGATTCTTGAATGGCGGTATGCAGGGCGCCTTCCTCGCCGAATTCATAAGGTCGTAATGTCACAACACCATCGGTCAGTTTTGCAAATGGGAACATGGTTTATCTACCCAAGGCGGCGGGAATACTACTATGGTGAATTAAACACTCACCTTACGCGATTTTACTTTCTTGCATCCCTCACCCTTCGACTGCGCTCTCGGCGTTCACTCGTCGCTCAGGGCGGTTGCCACGCTGAGCGGAGAGCGGGGTGCTCCTCCCGCTCGTAGTCGAAGCGTAGGTACATAAGGTGAATTAAACAAAAAAAGAGACACAACTTCACGTGGGGTGTGAAAGTGCCTCTTCATAATCTCTCAAGAACGAAACGATATCAGGAAATGTAATCTCTCAAATTGTGTTCCACCGCGTAGGCTGCCGCTTCGGCGCGGTTGTTCACGTTCAACTTCGAGAGAATGCTCGAAACGTAATTGCGCACCGTGCCCTCGCCGAGGAACAGGTTCTTGGCGATCTCACGGTTGGTCTTGCCTTCCGAAACAAGCAGAAGCACATGCTTTTCCTGCTGGCTCAGGTGCGCGAAGGCGGAGGCTTCCTCTTCCTTCACGGCGCGACGTACTTCCTGGAAGACACGCTGGGTTACGGCAGGGTCGAGCAGGGCTTCGCCGCGTCCGACAGACTCAAGTGCCTTGATCAGATCTTCGCTGCCGATCTGCTTGAGGATGTAGCCCGAAGCTCCCGCGCGGATGGCGGAGAAGAGCATCTCATCCTCGGCATATGAGGTCAACATGATGACCTTCGTGCCGGGGAATTGATTGATGATCTGCTCGCAGGCTTCAATACCAGACGTACCCGGCAGGCGGATATCCATCACCACCACATCAGGCTTGAGAGAGGCGGTTTGTTCCAACGCCTCGCGCGCCGACCCCGCTTCGCCGACAACATCAAAGTGGGGATGTCGTTCCAACAGGGACTTTAGCCCAAGCCGCACAACTTCGTGATCGTCAACCAGGATGATTCTTTGTTTCTTCATGAGCACTATTTTACCGCAGTACACCCGAAAAGCGGGCAAAAATTACATGTTTTGGGCTTTTTTCAACGCCGCCAAATGCTCTTCAAGATGAGCAAGCCCTCGCTCCGTCCATAACTGCAAGGTCAGCTCGTTGCCCAACGCCTCATGGCGGCTCAGGCGCGACCAGCCCGCTTGTGGCATAACGCTCAACAGATCACAGACTTCATTCATGCTTGCCGAAAATTCATTCAATATACTTTCGAGCGGCTCATCGCGGTTGTAATGCGCTGCCATCCAGGCTTCGGGGTCGAAGTTTTTGAACTCGGGGTTATCCTCGTTCAACGTGCGGCGGATGCGTAAGCCATATACTTCGCGGTCGTTCTCGCGCACATGAAATGCGATCTGATGCGTTGTCCATTCACCGTCGGCATTTGCGAATGGGTCGGCGAACGAGCGGCATGCATCGCAAAACTCCCCTGTCGCTTCACGGATGCGCGCCAATAATTTTTCGCGGTACTCGATCAATTCCTTCATACTTCCTCCAGCGTCTTGAGCGCCTCTTCGAAATTTAAAGCCGCAACCACCTTCACACCCTGCGGATTCAATTCCCGCGCCAGTTGATGGGACAATTCCGCCAGCCCCGCCTTGCCCGCGCGATACGCTCCCGCCTCTTTCTCCTTTTCGCCTGTTCCTGCAACCAGGTTGACGATTACGCCGGAGCCTTTTGCTCTCATCACCCGTCCCGCGGTCTGAGCCATGAGAAATGCGCCCGTCAGGTTCACGTCGATGGTGCGGTGCCAATCCCATTCGTCCATATCCAGCAGGGACATGTGCGGTTCCACCGCCGCGTGGTTGATCAGCACGTCAATCGTTCCAAAATCATCTTCCACGCTTTTCAAGATCATTTGCGCACCGACTTTTTTCGCGACATCTTCAAGGTATGCCTTCGCCTGCCCACCCTTCGCGCGGATTCCATCCACCACCGCCTCCACATTGATGGGGGAGATGTCATTTGCCGCAATGATCGCACCACGCGCCGCAAGTTCCTCGGCTAATTTGCGTCCAATGCCTTTCCCTGCCCCGGTAATCAAAACCACCTTATTCTTCAACATATCCATCCTTTCAACTAACTTGATACTTAATTACACACTGGAATCGTATCCGTATTTTCATTCGCATTCAAGGGCATCCCAAAATAAGGCGACGGGTCGTAGGTGTTCTTGATCTCAAGCTCGTTCAGGTATTTTCCGAACCCATCGTCTTTGACAATCGAAATATGCAAATGCACACCGACGGGGTTCGCCGGGTCGCCGGAGTAATTTCCTTGATAGCCTAGAAAAGTTCCCGCTTCTACGAACATTTCTTTTGTCCCTTGCGGGAATTCCCTCGAGACAAATGAATTACCGTTCGGGTCTGCCATGTGCGTGTAATACACCCAAATCTGGCGGGAGGGTTCCAGCGGGTCCTCCGGCACGCGAATAATAACAGTGGATATCCAATCCGCCTCGCGTGTGAGATAACCGGGATAGGCCGCCACAATGGGTGCCACGCCAACATCTGTCCCGGCGAAAATGTCCAATCCGCTGTGGCGGTGACCGGGGCGGAAAGAATCGTCCCAGATGAAGCCGACCAAGCCATCTGTGGGGAAAATGAACGGGGAGTCGCCACATTCCATTTCGTGGGTCATCATCAATTCCGGGCGCGAGGCGGGGTCGTGGAGCCAGCCCAATACCTGAGATGTACGGGCAGCAGCTTTCCCGCTTCCGTAGGTAAAGTACAAAAAGATCCCTGCTACCGCGATCGCCACAGGGATGGCAATGAAGGGAAATAACTTTTTAGACATTCATAGGATTAGACGTTATCGGAAATAACTTATATGCCACCGTCCCGAAGGTTTGAGCGAGTAAATTTAATGCCGAATAACAACCTTCGGGACGTTTTTTTTCTAATTACCGATAACGTCTATTATAAATGACCGCTTTGGAGATTCGGAAATTGCCTGTTGCGCTATTCCCCGATTTGTGGATAATTATATTTGCATTACAAAAACGCAAACTCGAAATGGCAAACTCATCGTGAGGTGGGGACGCAAAGTCATGGATCCCGCCAAGGCGGGACCGCCAGACCGCCGAAGTTATTTTCTTCGGCGGCATTGCGTTAAATACCATTGATTGGAGGACGCAGACCAAAGTTATAAAAAGACTTCCACCCGTACTACAACACGAATTCCTACAGAGGAGATAGGACCATGCTAAGAAAGACTTTCAACGTACTTTCGATCGTGCTTGTGTTAGTTTTGGCGTTGACCGCTGTTGTACCTGCATCCGCTAATCAGGGCAATGGCAATGGAAAAGCCAAGGTTCAGGAAGCGTTCAGTGATGGAATTTATATCGTCCAGATGATCGATGATCCGGTCATCGCTTATGATGGCAGTATCAACGGATTTCAAGCTACCAAGCCTGAAAAGGGACAGAAGATTAACCCGAAAGATGGCAAGGTCGTCAAGTATGTCAATCGCTTGATCAACAGCCATAACGATGCTTTGGCAAAAGCAGGTGGGGGAGAAAAGTTTTACGATTACACCTACTCATTCAATGGTTTTGCGGCAAAACTGACAGGCGCACAGGCGTCCAAAGTGGCGGCTCTTCCGAACGTGGTTTCGGTGCGGCCCGATGAGGTCTTGCATATTGACACATCCAATTCACCCGGCTTCATGGGAATGGACAACTCCGGCGGCATATGGGACCAGGTTGGCGGTGCTGCAAATGCCGGTGAAGACGTAGTGGTGGGTATAGTCGATTCAGGTCTGTGGCCTGAAAACCCCAGCTTCTCCGACCAGACTGACTTGGCGGATCGAACAGGAAGTAGCGGTAAGAGGACACAAGCGTATGGACCCGCGCCAGCCGACTGGTATGGTCTCTGCCAGTCTGGTGAACAATGGTCTCAAGATGACTGCAATAACAAGGTCATCGGTGCGCGTTACTATCTTGCCGGATACGGCCACTATGGGATCGTTCAGAACGACTACAAATCTGCCCGTGATTCAGATGGACATGGTAGCCACACGTCTGGTACTGCGGCTGGTAACTACGGCGTTCCTGCAAGCGGTGAAGCCGCTTCATTGGGCACTCTGAGTGGAATGGCCCCGCGTGCCCGCATTGCTGTCTACAAGGTTTGTTGGAACGGTGATGACGGTGGTTGTGTCACCTCCGACAGTGTAGCGGCAATCGATCAGGCTGTGGCAGACGGTGTCGATGTAATCAACTTCTCGATCAGCGGTACGACGACCGACTTCCTCTCTCCGGTGGAAGTTGCCTTCTTGTTCGCTGCCGATGCGGGCGTGTTCGTTGCCGCCTCCGCCGGTAATTCAGGGCCGGGTGACTCCACTGTGGCTCATCCCAGCCCATGGCTGACGACGGTTGCAGCCAGCACTCATCGCTCCACCGCTGGCAGCGCGACACTGGGCGATAGCTCCGTGTATGTTGGTGTAACGAGTAGCGGCGTAGGTGTTGGTCCCGCCCCGTTGGTCTATGCTGGCAATGTTGGGGATGCGCTGTGTGCTCCTGGCTCGCTCAACCCTGCGCTGGTTACCGGAAAGATCGTAGCCTGCGACCGAGGCGTGTACGCCCGCGTGGATAAAAGCTATGCCGTTCAGCAGGCCGGCGGCATTGGCATGATCCTCATGAATCCCAGCCCGAATTCCTTGAATTCAGACCTGCACTTTGTGCCGACAGTCCATGTTCAGGATACAGACCGCGCAGCGATTCTTGCTTATATCAGCAGCCAGGGTGCCGCTGCAACAGCTACTCTCAGCGCTGCCTTCCCCGGCGCAGCCGTACCCGCCATTGCTGAATTCTCTTCGCGCGGACCAAGCTCTGCCAGCGAAGATCAGATCAAGCCTGATATCTCCGCCCCCGGTGTGGATGTTCTGGCTGCCGTATCTCCCCCAGGAAACCACGGACGCTCATTTGATTTGTTAAGTGGCACTTCCATGTCCAGCCCGCACATCGCTGGTTTGGGCGCGCTCATGAAAGATGCCCATCCAGATTGGACGCCCGCTATGATCAAATCTGCGATGATGACAACTGCATATGACTTGGTTTCCGGCGCAGATCCCTTCGCGCAGGGTGCGGGTCATGTTCAGCCAAACAGCATGGCTGACCCTGGCTTGGTATACGATAATGGCTTTATAGATTGGCTTGGTTTCCTTTGCGGCACCGGTCAACTGCAAGCCAGCTACTGCTCGTCCATTGGAATTGATCCCAGTGACTTGAATCTGGCTTCCATGGCGATCGGTGGTTTGGCTGGTAATCAAACCATTACCCGCACAGTAACCAATGTCGGCGATGATGAAGAGACCTACAACTTCTCCTACTCCGGTCTGAGTGGGGTGGATGTGGTTGCGAATCCATCTTCCTTTACGCTGGCTCCGGGAGCCTCCCAGATCTTTACTGTGACCTTCACGGTCACGAGTGCGGCGTTGAACACCTACGCCACTGGTTTCGTCTACTGGAACGGTGATCAGGGGCATATTGTTCGCAGCCCGGTCGCTGTCAAGCCGGTTGCACTGGCTGCCCCCGCTGAAGTATTTGGCACTGGCGCTGCGCTCAATTTCAATGTCGTGTTCGGATACACCGGCGACTTCTATACCACGGTCAACGGCTTGGTCCCGGCAAACACAGAGAACGGTTTTGTTGTGGATGATCCTTCCAATGACATCAACACCGCTCTGGCAAGCGGCGTGGGTATTACGATGCATACGGTCAACATCCCTGTTGGCACAACATACGCCCGCTTCTCGCTGTTCGATGACTTCACCGACGGCGACGATGACCTGGATATGTACATCTTCGACTCTAACTT
>JACPVC010000073.1 GCA_016191955.1 Chloroflexota bacterium | reverse complement strand
TCGCGTTGGATGGCTCGTGTGTGCCGAACGCTGCTGGCTTTTCGGGGTTGTTTTTCTTCGCTCATCCAGCAAAGTTTACCCGAATCACTCCACTTTCTTGCTTGACAGGTTATTAATGTGCTTAACTTGTGACCGATGCCCTTACCCCTCTCCTAAAAAGGAGAGGGGAATTTGTACCCTATGAAATACACCTCCCTCTCCATTCAAACCCAACGCGAATTTCCCAACAACGCCCGCACCCAAGGCTGGGGCTGGCTCGTGCGCGCGGGGTATTTGACCCGCGAGAATCAAATCCTTGCGCTTGGTGAGAAGATGAACGAACGGCTGAAAACATCTTCAATCGATTCGCTTAGTTTATCGCTCTTAAAGAACGAACTGGAAACCTACTTTCCACTTTCCACTGGCAACACTGAGATCGCTCATTGCCCAGCTTGTCATTACACCGAACGGCTCGAACTGGCGCAATTCCAAAAGACTCCCTTGCCACACGAAGAGGAACATCCGTTGGAGAAAGTGTCCACGCCGGATTGCAATACCATCGAAGCTTTGGCAAATCTGCTGAACATTCCAAAAGAGAAAACTGCCAAGGCGCTGATGTACGTCCGCAAGATGGATGGAAAATTTATCTTCATCGCCGTGCGCGGAGATATGCAACTGAGCGAAGCGAAGCTGAAAAAACTCGTCGGCGAGGTGGGGCTTGCAGATGCTAAATCAATTTCAAAGTCCGGGGCTGAGGCGGGGTATGCGTCGCCCATTGGCTTGAAAGATGCACTCGTCCTCGTCGACGACTTGATCCCCCGATCACAAAATCTGGTGGCAGGCGCGAACGAGAAAGGCTATCACCTGCTCAACACGAATTATCCGCGCGATTATGCAGCGGAGATCGTTGCGGACCTGGTGCAAGCCAAAGCCGGGGATGCCTGTGTAAATTGCGGTAATCCGCTGGAAGTGTTGTCGGCGATTCAACTTGTTTGCGGCGGAGAAGTTGACCTTGCAAATCTGATGCTCGCCCTCGCCGAGACTCATCACGACGACAAAGGCTTGACCCTGCCTATCTCCACCGCCCCCTTCGACGTGTACCTGATGCACGTCCCCGGCAAGATGCTAGACACCAAAGCCAAAGCCGAAGAAATTTATAACGCGTTACAAAGCGCAGGAATCTCAGTGTTATTCGATGACCGCGATGAACGCGCCGGAGTCAAATTCAACGATGCAGACTTGATCGGTTGCCCGGTGCGTGTGACCGTTGGCGAAAAAGGATTGAAAGACGGGATGGTAGAATTGAAGCCGCGCAAGGAGAAAGACAACGCGGTCGTTCCATTGAATGAATTGACCCAACACCTGCAGCAGCTCCTCGCCTGACCTTCAATGAATACCGGAAAATTCCCCCCACCCAAACAACGCGGACTTCTCATCCACGGCATTGTTCTGTTCGTTCTCACGATAGTGACGATCATTGGGTTTATCCAGCTCACATCTGCCGACGTGGGACCTGCCTTTCTCATTTGGCTTTTGGTGTCGTTGGCAGCTTTTGCGCCAATTCCATTCTTCAGCTATCGTATCTTCGCCCTCTATCGCGCAGGCTACGAAATCGACCGCGACAGCCTCGCCATCAACTGGGGTTTACGCGTCGAAAACATTCCCCTCTTCGATATTGAGTGGATGCGCCCTGCCGAAGACCTGACTCATCCGCTTACCATGCCCGCCTTGCCCATCCCCGGCGCATTGCTTGGCATCCGCCGTCACCCCGACCTTGGCAACGTGGAATTCATCGCCTCCGACCCCAAAAAGCTTTTGCTCATCGCCACAGCCAAACGCGTCTTCGTTATCTCACCCGATAACCCCGCCGGGCTGACTCAAACCTTCGCCCGCGCCACCGAAATGGGCAGCCTCGCCCCTACTGAAGCAAAATCCGTTTACCCATCCTTCATCGTTTCACAAGCATGGGAAAACGGCATGGCGCGTTATCTCTGGCTCTCAGCACTCTTCCTCAACATCGGCTTGTTCGTGTGGGCAAGTCTCATTATCCCCACCGCGCCAGAAGTGGCGCTTGCCGTTCAAGCCGCAGACAGCACGCTTGAAACTGTGCCATCCTCCCAACTGCTCATCTTCCCGGTCGCCAGCTTTTTGCTCGCGATTGCTGGTTGGATCGCCGGTCTCTACTTCTACCGTTGGGACCGCGAACGCACGCTCGCCTTCATCGTTTGGGGTTCGAGCACGTTCACCAGTCTCTTGTTCCTGCTCGCAGTTCTGTTCATCGTCACAACACCGGTTTAAAGGTTTAAGGTAGAAGGTTACAAGTTCAAAGCCTTTCAACCTACAACCTTGAACCTGCAACCTTCAACTTTCAACTCACATGCAACTTCTCCTCGGTTTTCTCCTCGCCCTCCTCATCGCCTTTCTCGCTTACAAAGCCCGCAGCCTCAACAAAAGCGGAGCCGTCGCCGCCGCCATCACCGGTACCATCATCTTCGGAGTTGGAGGCTGGCAATGGGCGGTCCTATTACTCACCTTCTTCATCACCTCATCCGCGTTGAGCCGCGCTTTCAAAAAACGCAAAGCCAAGCTCGAAGAAAAATTCTCAAAAGGTCACGAACGCGATGCGGGTCAGGTCTTTGGCAACGGCGGCATAGCCACCCTCTTTGCAGCCCTGCATTATTTCTATCCGACCGAAGTTTGGGTATGGGTTGCCTTCGCCGCTTCCCTAGCCGCCGTCAATGCCGACACCTGGGCAACCGAACTCGGCGTGTTGAATCCCAACCCCCCGCGCATGATTACCAACCTAACCAAAGTGGTGGAAAAAGGCACCTCAGGCGGAATCTCGCTGGTGGGCACGCTCGCCTCTCTAGCTGGGTCAGCGTTAATCGCCCTCCTCGCTTCTCTCCTAACTGATAACTGGTCGCTGTTCCCTGTCGTCACTGTCTCCGGGTTGGCTGGTTCGCTCTTTGACTCCTTCCTTGGCGGAACCGTGCAAGCCATGTATTATTGTCCCAAAGATAATAAAGAGACCGAGAAACATCCCCTCCACACCTGCGGCACACAGACAGTTCACATCCGCGGCTGGGCGTGGCTGGACAATGACTGGGTCAATTTCTCGTGTGGGGCGTTTGGGGTTATCGTCGGATTGCTCATGCTATACTTTGTCTAAGAAAGGTAAAAAGTATGGTAGCTACAACAGTTAGAGAAATTATCCCAATAAAAATGAACAAGGATGGGGTTTTCCTTGTCAGCAAAACACGGGTGACGTTGGATACCATTATTGGGGCATTCAATGATGGCGCTACTGCGGAAGAAATTGCCTATCAATATCCGTCCGTTCCATTGGCGGATATTTACTCGGTCATTGGGTATTACCTGCGCCAAAAGAAACAAGTAAATGCCTACTTGAAGCGTCGTGAAAAACAAGCGAAAGAAGTTCGAAAACTCAACGAAGAAAAATTGAGTTCTTCTGGTATTCGAGAAAGGTTGCTGGCACGTTCCAGGGCGGGTAAAAAATAAAATGCTCTTTCTCATTGCAGACGAAAATTTCAACAACACCATCTATCGTGGGTTGTTGCGAATCAAGTCCAATCTGGACATCGTCCGTGTTCAAGATGTGGGCTTGTTTTCTGCCGATGACCCATCGGTTTTGGAATGGGCGGCTAAAGAAAATCGTATTCTGCTGACCCATGACGTTGCCACAATCACAAAATATGCTTATGAACGGGTGGATGCCGGTAAATACATGCCCGGCGTGATCGAAGTCAACCGCAAAGTTCCGATTGGGACTGCCATCGAAGAAATCCTGTTTGTCGCAGAAACATGCGAACAAGGCGAACTGGCAGGGCAAATCCTTTACCTGCCGCTTTCCAAATAACATCGTGAAAAGAAAGAAACATGACAATTTCATCCTCCCCCATCCTCGTCACCGGCGCGAGCAGTTTTGTCGGAATCCACACCATCGCCCAATTACTTGAGCAAGGTTACAACGTGCGCGGAACGATCCGTTCACTAGCCAAAGAAACGGAAGTCCGTGAGGCGGTTGCCAAGTTTGTGCAGGCAAATGACCGGCTTGAACTAAAAGTCGCGGACCTGGAGCAAGACGCGGGTTGGGACGAGGCGATGAACGGCGTCGAATACGTCCTGCATGTCGCGTCGCCTTTTCCGTTGTATGAACCTGAAAAAGAAGACGATCTCATCATCCCCGCCGTGCAAGGGACACTGCGAGTCTTGCGCGCGGCGCACAAAGCTGATGTAAAACGCATGGTGCAGGTGTCGTCGAACGCGGCAGTTTCGTCCGGGCACAACGGCGAGAACAGGACCTTCACCGAAGCCGACTGGACGGACCTGACAAAAAACGTGGGCGCGTATGTAAAAAGCAAGACTCTCGCCGAACAAGCCGCATGGGATTTCATCAATGGGGCGGAGAACACAACGAAGATGGAATTGGTCACCATTAACCCGCCCTTGATTCTGGGACCTGTGCCAAATAAAAATGTGCGCACTTCCATTGAACTGGTGCGTACCCTTATGCTCAGACAAGTCCCCGGCGTAACCCGCATCAAAATGGGATTGGTGGATGTGCGCGATGTCGCCGCGGCAATCATCCTTGCCATGCAAATACCCGAGGCGGCAGGTCAACGCTTCCTCGTCGCGGCCGACCAAGCGATGTGGATCAGGGACATTGCCCGCTTGTTGAATAAACACTACGCGGCGCGCGGATACAGGGTCAACACTTTACAATTTCCCAAACCGATCGTGCAACTCATCGCGCTGTTCGATAAAAAAGTGGCGACAGTCATCGGGGGCATAAACTGGGATTATGAACTCTCCAACGAACAGGCAAAACGCATTCTCGGATGGAATCCGCGATCTGGGGAGGACGCCGTCCTTTCGATGGCAGATAGTTTGATCGAGCATGGGTTTGTGTAATTGGTTGTCATTCTGAGTAAAGCCACGACGGAAAGGGATCGCCGTTCCAAGCCAAAGAAACAAGAGCTTCAGCCGCGGATTACGCGAATTTTCGCGAATTGGTTTTAAAATCAGTGCGAATTCGCGAAATTCGCGGCAAAAAAGGG
>JACPVC010000313.1 GCA_016191955.1 Chloroflexota bacterium | reverse complement strand
GCTTTCTGCTACTTGTGTTATAGTCGCCATGGGGATCCTTTTGTCATGTTTGGGCTTCAACACCACAATCATGCCAGAGAATCCCCTTTTTGTATCCTTACGTTGATGCACATGGGGCGGGGTGACCCCGCCCCTACATATGATTATACGGGTGGATACGGATACGCCCTGCGCCCCTGCAATGGACGAGGGAAAACTTTCGATGAGCATAATTCTTCGGCGCGGAGCAGGAGGGCTTCGATCTCCCCTGGGCTGAGATACGGCTCGAAGCGGCTGAACCAGCTCCCGGCGGAGGAAAGAGGCGCGAGTAACTCATCCGGGATGGCTTGACCGGCGAAGTCCCACAACACGGTGCGAAGTTTAGATTCCTCGTGAAAGCAGATGCCGTGATCGATGGCGAAAAGGTGACGGGTCACATCCTCGAAGAAAACGTGGCTGCCCTTGCGGTCGGCATTGTTGGCAATGACATCGAAGAGTACGACGGGGCGGAGCTTTTCCTTATCGGCGACGGTGAAGTTGAAGTAATGATATTCGACATCGTATTCGATATATTGTTGAAGCGAGCCGGGACCATGCGGTCCGTCTTCGCGATACACAGTGACGGGGACGATATGAAAGTCAAGCGCTTCGCTCAGTTGATATGCGGCGACTTCGCGCAAGGCAAGCGTGTTGTCGGGGAAATCCCATAACGGTTGTTCGCCCTTGCTGGGTTTGTAGACGGCTTTGAAGGTTGCGCCTTCGTGATGTACATCCACAAGGAAAGTGTAATTGGAGCCGAGCATGAACTGACCACGAAGTTCGTAGTTGCCATTCCTAAGAGCAGCCTGGATTTTTGGAGAAGAGGGAGTGTTCATAGTGGTCGAAAGTCAAAAGTCGAAAGTCGTTGACCTTTGACCTTCGACCTTTGACTGTTTTAGTGTAGGTGACCGTTCTTCTTCGGGCAGAAATGCCCGGTCGGCTCCATCGGCTGACCACACTGCGGGCACATGGGGCGTCCGCGCGTGGAGACTTCCTGTCCCCAGCGGGCGAGTTGACGCAGTTGCGTGCGCGTCGCCCAGAAGCGAATCTGTGATGCCTGCTCGGGGTCTTGTTCTTCGGTAAGCAGTTCCTTGGCGAAGACCACCACGCGGTCGCGGTCTTTGTCGTAGCCGAGACCGATCTCACCGGCGCGGAAGAGCGGGTCGACGGGCGGATTGATGCGCATCACATCTTCGACATAATCGCCGGAGGCTTCTTCAAGGTCGGGGTATTGCTGACCGAGTTGACCGAGGAATTGTTCGATGCCGATGGCGAGCGAGATCAATTGCGCCTTTTCAATGATGATGGTGATGGTGCGCTTGTCTTGATAGGCGTGCAGATAAAAAACGCGCTGACCGGGTTTGCCAATGGCATCAGCGGTGATGTGGTCACAAGGGTCGACGTCAATATCAATGCGGGACATAGTGTTACCTTTTTTG
>JACPVC010000312.1 GCA_016191955.1 Chloroflexota bacterium | reverse complement strand
CCGCATGACAGGTGGTATTGATCTCACAAAAATCGATGGCTTGGAATCCCTGACCGTACAGGAAATCTTGAGTGAAACGGGAACCGACATGAGCAAATGGCCTACGGTCAAACATTTTGCATCCTGGTTGTGTTTAGCGCCAAATAACAAAATCACAGGCGGCAAAGTGAAAAGCAGTCACACGCCGCATACGAAGAATCGCGCTTCCAACGCTTTTCGGATTGCCGCACAAAGTTTGATGAAGAGCAAAAGCGCACTGGGTGCATATTGTCGTCGCATGGCCGCTCTTCATGATGCTCCAACGGCCATTACGGCCACGGCTCACAAGTTGGCAAAAATCTTTTACTTTATGCTCAAACGCCGCCAAGCTTATCGTCCTTTGGCTGCTGATTATTATGAAAAAGAGCATCGCGACAAAATCGTTCGTTCTTTGCAACGCAGAGCCGCTTCTTTGGGCTTTCGCTTGGAGAACGTCACCGCTTAGTTTCTTAGTAGCGATAGCGAAGAATCTCTACGATTATCTTAGAGACCCTTCGCCCATCGGCTCAGGGTGACATTAACCATTTTTACTTCAACAATCCATCAAACACCCAAAACTTCAGAAGATGGTTTCTTCAATCTCTTCAACACCTCCCAAGGATTCTCGCCGTACCAGATGCTCAGTCCGTGCAGGAGCAGCCCAAACTGAGAAAAGGCTGACCAGAGCAGGGCAACTGTCAGGAAGAATGAGGCGCGGTCTAGCCACACGGGAATGAACTCGGTCAGATACGCAACTTGGGCACGCCAATCAGCCACCTTTTCCTGATACACATCGATCTCAAATAGAAAATATTCCAGGCTTTCGCGGGCTTCGCCAAAATCACCGCCCAGTAAATAGGACGCATCATCAAGGAAGGTGGATGCCTGTTTAGCAAGAGCGCCAACATCCTCGATCTGTGTTTGCATAGCGTCTGCCGAATCGATCAAGTCGGTCAGAGTTTTATCTGGAATATTAATTTGCAGGAATGGGACCAGGTTTAGACCAAAGAGAGTGACTCGTAGGTTTTCGAGCATATCCCGCGCGGCAATGAGCCTTTCACGCGCAGTTGCCAGCTCAGGGATGAGTCCTTCATCCAAAGTAGACTGAACATCCTCAAAAAAAGCCTTGGGGTCGTTGAGGGTGAACTTATTGAGCGCCTCTTCCGTAGAATCGACGATCCGGAGGGTGCGCTCAAGCTCCAACTTGGAGTTTTTCAAAGTAATTTCCACTTGTTCGAGTTCCGCATCGATCTCGTCCAGCCGGTTTGTGGCTTTAAGGCTAAGCGGCTCGTTATACACCCAAGCCAGCACCATGCCCGCCAGGCTTGCCAGCAAAACAATGGAACTGAGACCAACCAACACCCCCGCCAGAATTTTTCGTTTCATGGTTCCGTCCTTTCACTAGGTAGAACCCTGCCATCCCCAAATCAGAATGACCCAAAGCGCCTATTTGGAAGAATTTCTCAGTGTGCAAGCAAAGGTTGTCACCGCTACGGCTCAAGCCGCCGTCCCTGGCGGCGTTTCCCTGGCACCGCCCGCCAGGGCAGGTCTGCGAGGATATCCTGCGCCGGGGACGGCGCAGGGAGCGAATTGGCTTTGCTTGCACACATTTCTCAAAAAATACTTGACAAACCGTCTAAGTTAGACTATTATCTAATTAGACATTTATCTAACACAGTCATTTGCCTAACCTTCCCCCCAAGCAGGAGAGAGAGGACACCATGTCTATACAGACCTTAGAGAAAACAATGGAAAATTGCGAAACAACCACCGCTTCAGACTCCGCCTTGGCTGAATCTCCCGCCCGGAGCCTCTTCACCAGCCAAACCGGGCAGGCGCTCATCACGCTTGGGACGCTCTTCAAGCACATCCCCCCTTTCAATGAAAGCATAGACAAGAGCACTGGGGACACCTTGATCTCCATCGGCAAAAAATTGAAAGGAAAAAAATAACGACCACACTCAGGTGACGGTTCCGCGAAACGGGCTGTCACCTGAATTTTGAATGTGGAGCGAAAAGATAACCATGACCAATACAACCTCCTCCCCGAAAATCATTTGGGATTTCGGCACCGCCTACGAACTTTTTATCAGCCTGCACGTTCTGCTCGAACCCGAATATTTCGGCATCCGTCCGTCGTACGCGGCAAGCGCCCGCGCAAGAATACCGGCGGCGGAAAGAAAACTTTTAGAGGAGTTGTACCCGCTCTTGGGCGTTCCGCTCAAATGGCTCAATACCCTGCCCGCGCCCAAAGACGCCATCAGCGCGCTCTGGGCGCTCAAGCAAATTCCGCCTGCAGAGCGAATGGTTGAAATATACGGCGTCCGTGAACCCTATAAAAGCGATAACCCCGAAGAGGTCGAAAAGCATAAAACCTTCAGGGATATTCTTTTGCGCATTGCTGCCGAAGGCAACGTGCTCTCCACAGATGTGGACTTCTTCCAAAAACTCTTTTCCAAAAAACACGGCAACATGAAACGCGAAGCCGTCGAGTCCGCGCTGAATTGGTGGAGTAGACCCGAAGAACTTGGCGAAGCATTTCTGACGGCGTTTCAATCCTACTATCATGAATTTTTCGAGGAAGAAGAAAAGCGCATCGAACCGGTACTTCGGGCTGGGTTGGAACGTGCCCAAGCCTTAGCCCCCACTGTGAGTTTCGAAGAACTGTTCACCGACCTCTCGCAGGGTCTCCAACTCGGCGACGAGTTCAACGCTTCCACCTTTATCATCGCTCCCGCCTTCTGGGTCACGCCACTGGTTTTCTTCGAAAAGTTCGATCAAGACACCATGTTCCTCACCTTCGGCGCGCGCCCCGCGGATATGTCCGTCATCCCCGGTGAGATCGTGCCCGATGCCCTCGTCCGTTCGCTCAAAGCGCTCGCCGACCCGACTCGTTTAAAGATCATGCGCTACCTCACCCACGAAAGCCTCACCCCCTCCGAGATCGCGCGCAGGTTGCAGCTCCGCCCTCCCACAGTGACGCACCACCTCAAAGAGCTTCGTCTCGCCGGCTTGGTGGAACTCTCCCTGATGCACGAAGAGAATCGTTACACCGCCCGCAAGCAAGCGCTCGAAGCCGTGTATGAAAATCTAAACGCTTTCCTCCAAGGTGAAGAGACCAAAGAACCCGCATAAATACTATGACAACTTTTACACCATTCCGCATTCTGGGAGAATACAGCTCCCACATCCGCGCATTCAAACCGAATGCGCGGCTTTATCTTCTTAACGTCATCATCACCGGCGCGGTGATGGGCGTCTTCCGTCTCATTTTCAACTTCTACGCCCTCAGCCTCGGCTACGACGAATCTGTGCTCGGCAACCTCATCACCACCAGCAGTTTCGTCGCGTTGATCGCCGCCCTGCCCATGGGCTACCTGGCAGATATGATCGGGCGCAAAAGTTCGCTCGTTCTTTCGGGCATTCTATTGGCGGTTGCAGTCATTGCCATGGCGCTCTGGCAATCGGAAACTTCGCTTTACGCCATGAACGTTGTTTCGGGTCTGGCGCAAAGTCTGGCAGGCGTCACCATGTCGCCCTTCCTGATGGAAAACAGCGACGAAAAAGAACGCACCTACCTTTTCAGTTTCGGTCAGGGACTTCAAATGACGATGGCATCCGTTGGCAGTTGGGTTGGCGGCTACCTGCCCACATGGATCAGTCAAGCGCAGAACGTCTCTGCCACCAGCAGCACTGCCTACGGTAATTCAGTTCTCATTTCCGGCATTGGCGCGGCAATTGCCATCCTGCCATTGGTATTTATCAAGTCACCGAACATCACCCGCAGTCAACGCGCCGTTTTCGCTCCCTTCCAATATGCGGCGAAGAATCCCGGTCTGCTTACCAAACTGGTTCTGCCCATGCTGCTCACCTCCATTGGCGCAGGGCTCATCATGCCATTCATGAACGTCTTCTTTCGCGTGGTTCATCACCAACCCGACCCCGTCATCGGAACATTATTTGCATGGGGTTCATTGGCAATGGGCATCGGACTACTTATCGCGCCGCCGCTCGCAGACCGCACCGGCAAAATTCAACTTGTCGTCATTACCCAGGCACTTTCGATCCCCTTCCTCATCCTGCTCGGATTCTCTCCCATCTTTTGGATCGGAGCCGCCAGCTATTACATCCGCCTCGCGCTGATGAACATGAGCAGTCCCGTCTACCAGACCTTCGTCATGGAACACGTCGAGCCATCCGGTCGCGCCACCGTTGCCAGCCTCACCAGCATGGCATGGAACTTCGGCTGGGCGTTCAGCCCCACCATCAGCGGATGGCTGCAAGTCAAATACGGTTTCGCTCCAGCTTTTATGGGAACCATCACACTCTACACCATCTCGGTCATCATGTACTGGGCATTCTTCTGGCGGCGAACCATCGAGCCCATCCAAGCCCCAGCCGCAGCGGATTAAATAACTTGCGAACCGACAGCACATAGCTGACATAAAAAAGCTCCAAAGTACCGACAGGTAAGTGCTGACAAAAAGTGTGTGGAAACCGACAGGAATGGGGGATGGATGTCGGTTAGTGCTTCAAGAAAGGATACGCCCAGCGTTTG
>JACPVC010000311.1 GCA_016191955.1 Chloroflexota bacterium | reverse complement strand
TCTTTCGCACCAGTGCGGCGGCGGTCTCACTGTCTGTCCATGTAACTTATTGTATGCCCGATTGTTTCTTACACTTGGAACTGCGATGCTTTCGCTGTGGCCCTACTCAGCATGACATGATTCGGGGAGTTGAGATGAGACTTGTTTTATGCTATTCTAAATCAAGCCTTCTCGCCAACGGGAGTCTGTCATGTCTTACAGGTATAAAATCCCCATACTTTTGCTCATCGCGCTTGCCGCGTTTTGGACGGTGTCTGTTTCCTTGCCGGGGCTGACACTCATCTCCGGGCTGGTCATTTCGGGGGCGGCGGTGCTGGCATATTTTTTCTTCCCCTGGAAGGTTCCTGTCAATACCGCTCCGCGCAGGGAATATAAAAAGCCGGAGCCGCCCAAATCGGTGGAAGAGGCGCATAAACAGTTCGAGGAATTAACGAGCAACCAGTGCCAGCCGCAATTGGGGGCGCTGAACTTCATGGTCACCGAAAATTCGCGCGCGCTTGACCATTACTTTCCCATCGTGAAGATGTTATCTGAACCAGAGATCGAGTCGTTTTACCAACTCGTGCAGCACATCGCGGAACATCCCAACTTCGACATTCAACTCATCGGCAGCAACAGGGAAGACCTCACAAGCCGCTTACCCATCGCAGCCTGTTATCTCGTGGCGGGTCATCTCGCTGAGACTTTTTTCTTTCGGCAAAACATGCTCCAACGTTTTCTTAGCATGCCGCGTCATTTTCAACTTTACACCACCTTCGAAGCCTTTCATCAGGATGGCGGCGTGAAAGGCGGATGTTACAACCCGAATCGCGAATGCATCCAACTCGTGCTGGCGCGTCTCTTCGAGGGTTTCAACGGCGCAACGCCGGGAGTGTGTCCGTTCCTGCATGAGCTGGGGCACATGCTCGATCACTTCGACGCAGGCTCCGGGTCGATGGGGCGAACCGAGGGCTTGTATCCGGGATTAAGTCCACGCGACGGCGAAGTCTTCAATCCCAAAGCGCGGGATTTGTTCATCAAAGGCAAACGCCTCGAACTGGACCGATACCTGGCTCGCCACAACGGAGATTTTTCCCAGCCGATACCGATCGGAAGTCCTTATGTGTTCCAAAACAACGGTGAATTCGTGGCAGGATATTTTGAGGCATTCTTCCGCAACCCAAATTACATTGCTTCACAAAATCAAGACCTATTCGATGCATATGTGGAGCTCTTCGGCTGCGACCCGCGCAAGGCATGGAAAGAAGACTTCCCAAATTACGTCAAAAAGAATCGTGAGTTTTATTTGAAGGGTGAGAAACCGCCCAAAGCAGGTCTGACGATCCCAGAGGATTAACCGCCATGGACAAAAATACCTTCGTCATTTTCGCCGAATTGAGCCGAGATAAATTTGAAGATATTCTGGATAGGCTGATGAAGTACTACCCATCAATTCAGTTCGGCAGACAGGGTGACGACTGGATCTGGGTCCATTTGGAAGACGACAAGGTCGAGATCGATTCATTCACTTCAAAGCAACTGGAAGTCAAAGGTAGACAAAAGCAGGCAAAAACCGTCCAGCATATTTTGAAGGTCATTGAAAAAGAGTGGATATTAAAGCGCTTCGATCCCCCAAAAGAAGACTTAACCCGTTAGGTTCTTTTTTCTGCGCGCCAACACGGCTTCGCGCAATTTTCCCAAGCCCAGTAGATTCAAAATTGATGATACGAAAATATTCATCCGTTTCAAAGCAACGGGTGGATAAATAAACAACGCGCGGAACCAGGCTCCCAACGCCCTGGCAGGAAGCCCACCGTCGAGCAGGTAACGCGCGTCCACGCGGTGAGCGGAGGCGCGGGCGCGACGGTCTACATTTGCGAGGGTTTGCGCAAGATTTTTATCTTGCGCTACGGTTTCTAAAATACGAAAGGCTTCACGCCCGAACTCGGCGGCTTTGGCGATGTTCTTCGCCTCGGCATGGTAGCGCGCCGCAGACCAGGTTTGGTCTACGTGCAAAAGTTCGCCGTGTTTGGCAATTTGAATCCACAAGAGATGGTCGAGTAGAAAGTGGAACGTGGGGTCCAGTCCGTTTGTCTTTTGCAGGGCAGAGCGGCGCATGAACACGGCGGGTTGACCGATAATCTGAAAGCAAAGCAAATCGTCGAGAGTTAACTGCTTGTAATTTAAAGTATTAAAGGTTGCGCCGTTTTCATCCACGGCGAGCATGTTCCCATAAACTAAAACAGCATCAGGGTTTTCCTCAAACACTTTCACTGCCACGCCGACCGTGCCCGGCAGATAATAATCATCGGAATTCAACCAGGCAATGATCTCACCCGTTGCGCGAGCAAATCCTTTATTGATGGCGGCTGCCTGTCCCTTATCTTTTTCGCTCGTCCAATACGCCAGTCTCTCAGCATACTTCTTGATGATCTCCACACTCCCATCCGTGGACGCGCCGTCCATGACGATATATTCGATGCGCGGATAATCTTGATTCAAGACAGAGAGAATCGTCCGCTCAAGATATTTGGCTTGGTTGTACGAGGGGGTGATGATGGAGACGAGTGTCATGGACGGTTATGTCATTGCGAGGGCGCCCTCCTCGCAACGACATGGGTTTACTTTCTCAAATCATACAATACATACCCTTCGCCTTGAATGGCAATGGGATAGGTATCGAGAATCTTTTTCAAGCCGGGCTGCTTGTCCAATTGTCCGAACGCGGTCACGAGAAAATAATCCTCGCCTGCAGTCAATTCGTCGAACTGCGCGGCGTTATCTTTATCGGGGTTGCGAGTGGCGCTCAACTCGGTGGCGAGGGGCCACAAGTCCACTTTACGCCAGCCGTAAAGCATCAGGCGGTAGCCATAATCCTGCGTCAACGCGATGACTTTTGCATCCGATGGGAAGGCTTCGCCGACTTCATTCCAAAACGCGGGCTCGTGGCGGAAACTTTCAGCAACGAGAACGGAACGTGCGGCATAGGCTTGATATCCGATCACAGCCACCACCAAGGCGATGAAACCCACGCATCCGACTCCGCCGATAGTTGATACATATTCCACGAGCGGATTCAACGCCACAGCCAGCCCCAGTGCAATGAGCGGGATGAGTTGAATGTGATAGTAACTGTGGGTATACATCTGGAAAGGCAGTGTAAGTCCATACAGCAGATAGCCGATCCACAAGCCGATGAGCAGCCAACGCATTCGTGACGGGGCGATGAGCGCGCCCGCGATGCTGAGGAAGACGATGGTTAGACCAAAGAGTGTGCCGAGGAACGCCAGCCATTTGGTGTAGAAGTCGGTGTTGGTGATGAGCTTCATCAGCGCGACGGTCCATGAGAAGAAGTATTCAGTGGAACGTCCTTGATTAAGAACCACGTAATACAACAAGGCAGGGACGACCATAATGACAGCCATCACCCAAACTTGTTTGGACTTCCAGAAGTCCCTGCCGAGGGTGAAGAGCACTAAAGAGATCGCAGCAGCACCTACAAAGAATGCAATGACAACTTTTACAAAAGTAGCGAATCCGAGGAAGACCGCGGCGAGGAGTGCCCACTTCCATGTGGAGTTGTCTCCAAGCTTTTCGCCTGCGATGAGCGGAGAGTGATCTTCACTCCAGCGATAAAGGAAATAAACACCGATGACGAAGGCTGAAGTCATCAAGGGGTCGGGTTGGAAGGAACGGCTGACTTCGACGGAGAAGGGCAGGACGAAATAATACGCCATCGCGATCAGCGCCGCCCAAGGAGATGCGACGCGACGCATGAGGTCAAACAAAGCAATTCCCGCCGCGAGCCAGAAGAAAGTCTCCCAGATGCGGGCGACGGCGATATTCTCGCCACCAGTTAGAAAGTAGCTATAGCCAACAATGGTTTCAATGACGGGTGGTTCGTATTTGCCGACTGCATTTGCAAACGAAGTAGCAAGTTGACGTTGTTCATCCGTGGCGGAGGGTAGGGCGTTGTAATAATTCTCGCGCGCAACAAGCGAATTGCGAAGCTGGCGCGAAGTGTGAAAGTCGAGGGGAGGATCGGTCAGGTCAAGGAGTCGCAGGAGTCCGCCCAGGGCGAGGAGGAGGATGAAGAGGATGGACCAAGTATTGGTACGGGAAAGAGGCGAAAGGGTCATTGATGAGTCAAAGGTCGAAAGTCGAAGGTCAAATTAGAAGAGCGAATTGTAGTCCACTTTGGGGAAGACGGTCAGTTTGCCGCCAACAGTTGCATCCACGACTTGGCGACCGGCTTTGGCGTAGGCTTCGCGCGCCATAATGTAACCGACTTCGGAAGTATCGAGATCAGGCAATTGCCATTTGACGCCTTTGCCGAAATAGTTGGGCATGAAATGATTCGGGTCATCGCCTTCGGAGACGATGGTCTTGTTGGCGTCACCTTTGGATGCGAAGTTGTGGTCAACACCGATCATGATGGCTTGCTCAATGCCCATGTGATATGCCATTTGCAATGCAAGGTTCGTGACGGTCGCGCCTTCCCACACGCGCCCGCGGACGTCGGTGGAGAATTTGGGTCCGGTATAGGAGGTGTAGATAAAGGTGGGGAGATTGGTGATTGGCAATTGGGGATTGTAATGACGGCGTGAACGCCAGGCGATAAATTGTGGGACTTGCAAGGCAAGGAAGTCTTCCACGAATTGCTCGATGACAAGGTCGTTGGTAACGCAGATGTAGGAGGTGGTGAAACCAAGTTCGGGGAAGGCAAGATAGAAGCGGTTCATGCCAAAGGTGATCTCGTTCTTGAGCTTGCTGAGATCGGTCTGCTTTAGGGATGGTCCGTTGCCGATGATGAAGGCACGTTTGCCCTTGTGAATGTCTTTGAGCGCAGCGAGACGTCTGATGCTCTCACGCCGCCACGGGTGAAAATAGGCGGCGGGCAGTTGTGGGATGCGGCGAAAGCCGTCGTAGGTGTCGCGCGTGAATTGCCAGAGTGGAACTGGGATGATGGACTTGATGGTTTGTTTCATTCAGGGAGGAAATCTTTTCTGGAGAAGTAGAGGGTTGCGAGCGCGGCAAGATTTAGAAGCACATAGAGAATATCGATGACGCCGATTTGGTCAAAAATGACGAGGATGGCGTTCAGGGCAAGCAGAATAATGCTCAACCCAAAAATTTTTCTACTGCGCTTATTCAAGCGAAAATAGCATAACAATAGAACCGCCGCCTCGATAAACATGGCAAAGGAGTAGAAAGCAAACCAGCCCATCAATTCGGGATGGCTTCCAAGATTCATCAATGTGCCAAGCCCAAAGTACGTGAGCACGGTTGAAATCAAAAGGATCAGATAACGAGCTAGTTGAGAAGGTTTCATGTTTATTCGGTACTCAGACGTGCTGTTGCGCCGCCATCCACGATCATGGCTTGACCGGTCATAAAGGAGGATTGTTCGTTATCAGCGAGGAAGTAAATAGCGTGGGCAATTTCTTCAGGTGTGCCCACGCGTCCGTTGACGGTTTTGCGAGCGAGGTTATCGAGCCGTTCCTGCACATCGGTGCCGCCAACATGTCCGCGCCCAAGACCGGCACGCAGCATGGGTGTATCCACTGCGCCGGGCAGTATGGCGTTGACGCGGATGTTTTCCGGCGCGAATTCGATTGCCATGGCGCGGGTCAGGGCGAGGAGTCCGCCTTTGGAGGCGGCGTAAGCAGCGATGTTGGCAGAGGTCTGCACCGCATGGACGGAGGAGACATTCACGATTGCGCCGCCATTTCCTGCCTTGAGCAGGGGATGTGCGAGTTTGACTCCAAGAAACACCGAGCGCAGGTTTGCCGACATGACCGCATCCCACTCTTCGACGGTGGTTTGGACAAGCGGTTTGGCAACTTGCAGTGCAGCATTGTTGACGAGCGCATCCAGCGAGTCAGTGAAGGCTTTGGCTTGCTCGAAAATGGATTCCATATCTTCGGGGCGGGAGATGTCGGAGCGGATGAAGAGTCCGTTTTTTGGAAAATCACCAAACTCGTTACGATCCACGCCGATGACTCGCCAGCCTTTTTCAGCAAATAGGGCAACGGAGGCACGTCCAATACCGCCCGCCGCGCCGGTGATGAGGATTGTTTTGGTCATGGGATAATTTTACGTCGAAATTCGGCTTTGTGCCCGAGGTCTTGAAAACATTATTTTTAACGTAAAGACGCCAGGGCGCAAAGAAAGTCATATTCATTCCTCGTGCCTTAGCGTCTTTGTGTCTTTGCGTTGAGTCTTTTGTTTGCCGTCTAATCCGTGTACTAAGAATCAATCTGTCCTCAAACGGAAGAATAAACAAGTATCAATTGTATTTTCAAGTTGATAATTCTGTTCCACGAACTCGAAGATGTCATTCATATTCGGTTGGATATACATTTTCTTCTTGACGCCGGGCGTGGCATATTGTGCTTCACGCGTGGCGGCATCCAACGAAGGGATGGCGTCCACGGTGCGGGAACAATCCAAAATCAGTTCAGGAGGATTCGCGGTCAGGTCGTCGTAATATCGATCTTCGATCTCTTTGGTGAGCGAGCCTTCGAGGAAGAGCGGATAGTACAGGTATTTCACTGGCGATGCCCGCCCAGACATGAAATTGACTCCCATTTCAGGGTACCACGTCAGCAGGCGGTCTTCGGGTCTACTGTTATCGCGGACATAGGCGGAAACCGGGTCAATGTATTCACCGCCCGTGCGAATGGTTTCGCCATATCTGCCCCATGAAGAAGGAGAAATAACGAATAACATAACGATCAGCGCCGCTGAAGTAACCACGCTAAACCCG
>JACPVC010000028.1 GCA_016191955.1 Chloroflexota bacterium | reverse complement strand
GCATACTCGGGCATCTCATCAGGGATTTCTTTCTGCTGGAACATCTTGATGAAATTATCCTGTCCAGACTGTGCTTCTGACTCGCTGTAGAAGATGCTGACAATTTCCTTCGCCATCTTCATCTTCGCGTCACGCGGATGCAATGCTCCGGATGCCACATCCTTTTCGATCTGCGCGATCTCATGCGGACTGAAACGAGTTACAAGACGCATGTAGGTGCCCATCGCTGAATCAGGGACAGACATCAACTTGCCGAACATATCGTCAGCACCAGTATTGATGGGAACGATATTGCCCGTGGACTTGGACATTCTCTGTGCCCCATCCGTGCCCGGCAGAATACCCGTGATAATACCGACCAACGGTTTCTGACCCAACGCTTCTTGAAGTTTGCGCCCTGCCACGATGATGTTGAACAACTGGTCAGAGCCGCCGACCTGAATATCGGTTTCCATCGCAGCGGCGTCGTAGCCTTGCATCAAGGCGTAGAAGGTTTCGTGCAAGTAAATCGGTTCGCCTTTGTCGAGACGTTTGGCAAAGTTCTCACGTGCGAGGAACTGTTGAACTGTGAAGTTCTGCCCCAAGCGGATGAGGTCCACCAAGTTCAGCTCAGAGAGCCATTCACTGTTGTAGCGGACTTTGGTCTTTGTCTTATCCAAGACACGGAAAGCCTGCTCAGCATAGGTCTTGGCATTCTCAGCAACTTTTTCCTGCGTCAGAATCGGACGCGCCTTATTTTTATCAGAGGGGTCACCTACCAAGGCAGTGTAATTACCGATCAAGAAAGTCACTTCATGACCTAAATCTTGAAACTGGCGCAGCTTGCGCATCGAAATGGTATGACCCAGGTGCAAATCTGTAGATGTGGGGTCGTAACCGCAATACACTCGCAAAGGACGTTTTTCTTTTTCCGCAAGTTTCAACCGCTCGCGCAATTCAGTCGCCATGGCTTTCTGCAACTCCTCGTCGCCATAGTCGGTCCCCTGCATCAATAGCTCGACCTGTTCCTCGATGTTCATTCTTTTCTCCTAATGCCAGACCCGCAGGGTCATACCCATTGGGTCGTAATTTATACCTATCGCGGGCACTTTGCAAACAAAAACGCGCCCGCGATGATGGGGCGCGTTCAAATCACACCATCGCAAAGAATTACGGGTGGTAATAGTAGTAGCGACTGGTGAAAAAGTTACAAGACATGCCCGGTATTATACATCAGGAATTTTATTGCGACAAATTGAACAGGAAACTCCACGGACCGCGCACGGTGTAAAACTCGTCGCTGTAAACGAGTTGCTCCGCCTGCTCCTGGCTCATCTCTGCCGGTTTGCCAAGGATCTGCATGGTCAGCGCGCCGTTGACATCCACACAGTCAATCGAGATACCCGTCCCCCGCTCGAGCAGCGCTTGCTGGATTTTCGGCAGGTAAATGTCACAGTAATCGCTGGGCTGCGGCGGCGCGGCGATGGCATCAATGATGATCGTCGCGCTGGTGAGGTCGGCGTCGGGCGGGACAACAAAGGTCAACGTATCGCAACGTAAACCGGGTTGCCCATTTGCAGCTTCCTGCAAACTGACCAACGTCGTGCCATACTCCTGCAACACCACGCCGTTATAACTCAAACTCGCCGCCCAGATCGACCAGTCGGATGCATCGGGCAAAGTAAAGCACACATCGGCATTGACATTTTTGCCTTCCATCCACGCGCGGTTCATGCGAACATCGATTCCCGCAGCGGTTTGCTGCGACGTGCTAACGTTTGCTTCTGCCATCGGGTAAGACGGGTCGATGTATGCCGTTGCGGTCGGTAACAACTGCGGCAAAACGACCTGAGGATCCTGCGCAGGAGCGCAGGCGGATAACAGCAACAGCAATACGATATAAATTTTCTTCATGGAATTTTTCTCCTTTGACTTAACTAATTGCACTCACAAGGAAGATTAACCAAACAAATCGGTCAACGCCTCTCGCGGACCTGGAAACTGGAACCGGTACCCAGACTCGATCAACCGTTTGGGCTGGGAAAACCTTCCTTCGAGGATCAAGACGCTCATTTCGCCCAAAACGTTCCGCATCAAAAATGCAGGGACGGGGAACCAGTATGGGCGGTGAAGCACACTGGCAAGCACTTTCGTAAAGTCTGCCAATGAGGTTTGCATAGGGGCGATCATGTTATAGGCGCCGCGTGCATTGTCATTTGCCACCAAATAGCGGACGGCACTTACCCAGTCTTTGATGTGAATCCAAGGGAAGGCTTGTTTACCGGAACCGATGGGACCACCGACGAATAATTTCACTGGCAGAGTCATCAAGGCAACCAGTGGACTCTCTTTCGCCAGCACCACAGACGTGCGCAGGACAAGCCGCCGAACGCCCAAATTC
>JACPVC010000310.1 GCA_016191955.1 Chloroflexota bacterium | reverse complement strand
CGCCACTTCCCAGCGATAATCATCTGGGTCTGCAAAATAAGAACTGTACCCGCCCCAAAACGCCTTTTGTGGTTCTTTGATGATCTTCACGCCTTTAGATTTCAAGTCGCGAATGATCTCGTCCACTTCCGTTTCGCTTTGAGCGTTATATGCCAGTGTGATTCCGGGAAATCCGTTTCCTTCGGGAGAGACCAACACATCCTCCGCCAGCTTTTCACGCGGATAGATGGCGAAGACAACCCCGCCCGTCTGAAAGAACGCGACATCATCCTGACTTGCGCTGGCGGGTTTCCATCCCAAAGTCTCGCTATAAAATTTATATGACTTTTTGAAATCCTTCACGCCCAATGTAATCAGATGAAGATGTTGGTCCATATCCGCTCCTATTGGCAAATATTCGTGGTGTAAAAAACAAATACGCCATTACTTGCTATTGTAGCAATGACACCCAGCGCGATAGCGATCCACACGTACTTACCCGCCGCTTTGCGGATCAACATCACCGCAGGCACGATGCCTGCAACAAGAGTGATAAAGGATGCCACATATAGAATGTTATATGCCGTGGCGTTCGACGGACCATAACAGCCCCAGGTGAAGAATCCCAGGATGCCAAGTGAAAATATCGCCGCTATGATCCCCAAACCGATAAATAAAATGACGAGTACCCAGCGTGTTGTGTCAGACATGAAGTAGCTCCTCAGTCAATAAATTTCCTTGGCAAAAACGCCCAAGTGGTCGGATTATATTCCATCGCTGACCTGAAATAGATGCTCTGCCCGGCAAGGTAAGAAGCCCCATTTGCCATGCGTTCTGTTACACAATCATTCTTTGTAGGGTGACCCTACAATATTGGAGAAACATGACTATTCGCGGCGCTTCAAAACGTATTATCGAAACATTACTCTCTTGGGACGGGATCGAATCCCATCCGCACCGTTTCGGCGGCACGGAATTTCGCATCGGCAGACGCGAGATCGGTCACCTGCATGGCGACTCGCTGGTGGATATTCCCTTCCCGAAAAAGATTCGCGATGAGATCGTTGCGGCAGGGGAGGCAAGTCCGCACCATATTTTGCCCGATACCGGCTGGGTCAGTTTTTACTTGAAAGAAGAGGAGGATGTGGAAAAGGCAATCGCATTACTCAGACGATCCTATGAGATTGCTTTACGGCAAAAATCTCGCTGAAGATGTTCCATATTTGCCACTCCTAATCACGCTTGAACTGCAACATGTACGCTATGAAAAGAGCCTTGTTTTTTTGTGAAGTATTCATATATAATGCCTTACAAGTAAGCTGATAGGGCAATAGGAATTTATTTAGGGAGGAAAACTCCCAGGGAGATACGCAATGTTCAAGAAAAAATCAAGTTCAAGTTTGTTTTGTGCGTTATTGCTGTTGGTTGTAACAATAGGTGTGACGCCAGTTTCTGCCGGCACAAACCCTATTCATAAGACCGATGACTCACTTGCTGCACCGAGTGATCAGCCAAATGATTGTCGGCCGGGGGATGGATGGATGTGGACAAACGGTCCGCTTGAGCCGGATGTTGCCGCCCGGGCAGAACATGAATTGAAGGGGAAGGGAATGAATGTGGTTGTTTCTGCACAAAGCTACGGCGAGACCGATAGTTGCGGAACCTACAGCCGCCACGGGGTGGATTTCACAATTACTTTCCCGGCAATAGAGCATATGAACCCAAGAGCCCAACAGGAGTTTGCCGAAAACGTTGTACCGGTTCTGGTTGAACATGGGAAGCCAAACCTGGGAAAAGTAAATTTTGTCACCTCTCTGAGAGAGGTTATTCCTGTGGATTTGTACCCATCACTCTCTGCGGAATCGGCGTCCACTGAAACCACATTGACTGCGGTGGTTAAAAACGTATACGTGATCGCATACGATCCGTTATTAAGCAACGGACAGAAGTTGAGTGAATATATGAACTGGAGCGACCATTCGCTTCTGACTCTGCAAACTGTTAATTTCTTTGCTCAGAATTCAAATAACCGAATCAGTTACAACATCGTTGATACGACGGTTGTCACCAGCGGCTGGCCCGAATTAATAGATGGTTTTTCATACACCGAATCGGAATATATGGCGGTTTGGAATAACCCCAGTTTACATCATGAGCCAACGACCGTGAACTATAACAAGATCGTGAATTCCCCCGATTTTGACATCTGTGGGCGGCTCAATCGTGGTGAGATAGACGAAGTTTGGATCTATAACGGACCCTGGTTTGGCTTTTACGAATCCAGGCTGGTGGGGCCTGGCGCCTATTACATGAACTCCGGTCCAGTGACCGGGTCACATAATTGCAACAAGATCCTCCCGATCATGGGACCCAGTGTCGAGCGCACGGTGTCAGAAGCCGTCCACAATTTCACTCACCGTACCGAATCGACTATGTCGCAAGTGTACGGTGGCTGGGCGCAGAATCGCACCGACCACAATTGGGACCGATTCGGTTTGGTCAAGGCACAATCCCCTGATTATTCTTACAGCGGTTGCGGCAGTTCGCATTACCCTCCAAACGGGACCAGCGATTACGACTATGGGAATGTATCTTCTGTTCCTTCGAACTGCGCAGATTTTGCAAATTATCCGAATTTAGGCGATCCCCTTGTGATCTCTCAGCCTGTTACATGTTCAGACTGGGGATGTTTGGGGCTGGATTACTATGATTATTGGTATAACCATGTGCCGTTCAACCCCGGTTGTGGACCCGATAACGTCTCCACCGATTGGTGGTCATATCTTGGAAACCCCGGAATGGCATTGTATCCATCCTATGCCTGCCAGACAGATATGCACATCATTTCAGGGAATGCCGGGACGGGAAATGTAACGTTAAGTTATATAGATGGGATTGCCAAAACCGTTCAAACCGATAGTTATGGAAACTACTTCCTGTTAGTATCCAATCATTGGACGGGCACCATTATCCCTTCGAAGACCGGCACCTATGTGTTTACCCCTGCAAGCAGGTCATACTCAGACGTGCAAGGCGACCAATACAGCCAGGGCTATTCTGCCGAAGGGACTGATGCGATCACTTATTATGTTGATGTTGCAGCAGGGAATAACGGGAATTCCTGCACTGCTGTTGCGACCCCATGCCATGACATTCAAGAAACTGTCAACAAGGCAAAGGCGGGCGATATTATTTATGTGGCAAACGGGACGTATTTATTCTCGACAAATCCAAGCCCCAACGTTGTCATCATCAACAAGGACCTTGCGCTTTCCGGCGGTTGGAATTCCGATTTCTCCTCGCAGGCGGGTCAATCCATTATTGACGGCGCGAATGTAAATAATGGACTTTTGGCGGTCTCGGGGAACATCCTTGTCGAAAACTTTAACATCAGGAATTCCAGGTCGAGCGATAGCGGCGCGATCTACATCGTCAATGGAATTTTCACGCTTAGTAAGAGTACATTGAACAACAACCTTGCCACCAGTAGGGGGGCTGGTATTTTCCTGGCAAATGGCGTTGTAAATGTTATCAATAGCACCATCAGTGGAAATCAAGCTTTTGATAAGGGTGGTGGCATATACGTATCTGGCAGCAGCGGCGGCGTTGCCAATATTCAGAATTCCACGATTGCCTATAATACTGCCTATCAGGGCGGCGGTGTTGCTCAATCTGTCAGTACATACAATGTGGCCAATACGATTATTGCGAATAACTCAGCCACGAATTCAAGTCCTGACTGCCTTGGAACCCTTGCAACGGCGAACAACAATATCGTTGAGAACATGGCTGGCTGTTCAATAACAAATGGAATTGGTAATCTGAATGTTGACCCCAACACTTCCCCGAATTTGACGGGTACCATGTCGGTTCATACCCTGCTCTCAGGGAGTCCAGCCATTGATGCTGGGACCTCGTCTGGATGCCCATCCACCGACCAGCAAGGCACGGCGCGTCCGCAGGGAACTGCTTGCGAGATCGGCGCAGTCGAATATATCCCTGTTGCGTTTCCTTCTGTGACCTCGATTGTTCGCGCAGATCCCAACCCAACCGTTGCAGCCAATGTTAACTTTACGGTCACTTTCTCTGAATCTGTAACTGGTGTGGATGCAGACGATTTCCAACTGGTTACAAGCGGTGTGAGCGGCGCCCTTGTCAGCGGTGTGACAGGGATGGGCAGTGTCTACACAGTGACCGTCAGCAGAGGAAGCGGGAGCGGTACCATCCGACTGGATCTGACGGATAATGATTCCATTTTGAACGCTGCACTTGAGCCGCTGGGTGGGGTCGGCGTTGACAATGGAGACTTTACTCAGGGCGAGTCTTATACCATTCCCGTTGTCCAAACACTCAGCCTCGGTTCAGCTGGGACAACCGACGGTTGGGTTCTAGAATCGAGCGAGACCAGCGGTGTTGGCGGAACATTGAATTACAACTCGAATACGTTCAACCTGGGTGACGATAAATCCAATAAACAGTATGTGACGATTCTAAGTTTTGATACGTCCACCCTGCCCGATACCGCGAACATCCTCTCGGTCACTCTCAAAATAAAACAAAATGGAATTACAGGAACGAATCCGTTTACAACCCATGGCAACTTAATGGCGGATATTAAGAGTTCGTTCTTTGGCTCCAACGTAAACCTGGCTGTTGATGATTTCCAGGCACCTGCAGGCGTTGCATCCGCTGGCAGCTTTGGAAATACGCCTACGGACAATTGGTATTCCGCTGCCTTAAATAATGGATTCGTTGAAGTCAACCTGAACAGCACAACCCAATTCCGGATTTATTTTGAGCTGGATGATGATAACGACAAGATCGCAGATTACATGAAGTTCTATAGCGGTAACGCATCCACTGCAAACCGCCCCCAGTTGATTATTCAATACTATGTCCCTTAGAAAATCGAATATCAATTAATGAAATAATCTCCAGGAGGGAATTCCTGGAGATTATTTTTTTATTCAATTGATGATTAGGCAATCAACACTTTCTGCGTCGCTTTGAATGCCAGCGGAGGCAGGTTGTTTCGCTCGAACCATTCGACTGCATCCGCATCATCGGCGGGAGCCATCGTTCCGCTTAAGACTTCAGCTACATACACGATGATAAAATCTGCGCCGCGCTCATGCTCGCGCCCGGAGATTACGTCGTAAACTTGTTTGATCTGTACGGTCAAACCGGTCTCTTCCAAACATTCGCGCGCCGCCGCTTCAGCAGGGTCCTCGCCACCGTTGACGAAACCGGCAGGCAGGGTCCACAACCCGCGAAAGGGCTCGTTGGCACGTTGAACCAACAAAACACGGCTGTCTTCTTCTATAAGGACAGCCGCTGCAACCTTTGGGTCTTGAAAATGGATGTAATTGCATTGCGGGCAAACAGGCCGTACTACACCGAATTTTTCCTTATACTCCACCGGCGACCCACAGCGCGGGCAAAATTTTACGAACGAATAGCTCGACATGCCTAGCGCCACTTGCGTTTTGCGAATAACCGCATCGACCACAAGATGACCCCGCCTGCGATGGTGATGATGAGGAAGAGGAGTGTCCAATTGAAGGGTGCGGACGGTTCAGGCTGGACCCCGGGCTGGTTTGCCGTTTCAGTAGCCCCTTCCTTCGCCGACTGCGTTTCCATGATGCGTGTAGAGTCTTCCGCGGGATTTGCTGTCATCGTAGACATGGCTTCCTGCGCAAAAGAT
>JACPVC010000027.1 GCA_016191955.1 Chloroflexota bacterium | reverse complement strand
ACGTCGCCAAGCCTATCGTCCTTTGGCTGCTGATTATTATGAAAAAGAGCATCGTGACAAGGTTGTTCGTTCTTTGCAGCGCAGGGCCGCCACTTTGGGCTTTCGCTTAGAGGCCGCCTCCAGTTAGTTTCTTAGTAGCGGCAGCGAAGCATCTCTGACATTATGTTAGAGACCCTTCGCTGCGCTCAGAGTGACATACTTGGGGAGTGATATAATTTTCGCCGATGAATCCAAAACGCTTTTTTGTGTTATTGACCCTTGTCGGATTGCTTCTCTTCGGGTTGTGGCTGCCTGCGGGCGCAGCGCCAAAGGCACAGCAAGAAATCCCTACCTCTACCCCTGGTACAGATGGTCGTATTTTGTATATCGTGCAGCCTGGCGATAATTGTTTTCGCG
Organism: Chloroflexota bacterium; assembly: GCA_016191955.1. GTDB lineage: Bacteria > Chloroflexota > Anaerolineae > Anaerolineales > Villigracilaceae > Villigracilis. Next base: position 14,403 of record JACPVC010000027.1, on the reverse strand, counting down.
TGGCGGCGTTGCACGGCATTACGGTTGACCAGCTCCGCCAGTTGAACTCGAAGTTGGATGAGAACTGCACACTGACCGAGGGACAGGAATTGTTGATTGGTATTGCCGCAGCAGCAACGCCAACTGCTCCTGCCAATGTTGTGGTTGGTACGCCGACGGTCACGCCGACTCCGCTTTCCGGGTTGACCGAAGTGTGTGTGCTCTTGTTCAATGACCGGAATGGCGATTCGCTGCGACAGGAGGATGAGCCCGCGGTGGCGGGTGGCGCAGTGAGTCTTACCGAGATAAACGGCAAGTATTCTGGTTCACAGGATACTGTCATACCATCTGACCCGACGGTCTATCAAGGCGTATGTTTTACAAACATCCCCGAAGGGACGTATAACGTCACGGTTGCCATCCCTGATAATTACAACCCGACCATGGAATTGAGCTATTCGCTCAAGGTCAAAGCCGGTGACCGCGCGTTCGTGGATTTCGGCGCACAGTCTCAAGATGTGGTGGTGGACCCCGGCGCGGAAGAAGGCAATGGCGGCGGGGGTACGTCTGTGGTGCTTGGTATATTTGGCGCGTTGCTGTTGTTGGGCGGAGCAGGCTTGGGGTATTATGCCTGGCGCTCGAATAAGCCGGAGAGTAAATTATCCGGCGGCGGGATCTTGAGGAAGTAAACGAAACGGCGCGAGATTCAAATCTTGCTCCGTTTTTATTTAACCGCGAAGTGCGCGAAGTACGCTAAGAAGAGCAAATAAAACTTGGCGACCTGAGCGTTACTTCGGCAGGCGAGTTTGGTTCTGAAGTTTAAATGTTTTTCGGTGAATGGGGGAATGACCTAGTTGTTCCATCTTTTTTCGATGCAGCAGTGTGCCATAACCCTTGTGCTGGGCGAAGTGATATTCGGGGTAATCTTCGCTGAGTTTATGCATCAATTCGTCGCGCGCGGTCTTGGCGAGGATGGAGGCACAGGCGATGCTTAGCGAGCGCTGGTCGCCTTTAACGATGGCGGTTTGGGGGATGTCTAATTCGGGGAGTTCGAGGCGGAAGTCGGTGAGCAGGTATTCGGGATATTGAAGAAGCGCTTCCAGCGCACGGCTCGCGGCGAGACGGGTGGCGGGCACGATTCCCAGTGAGTCTATTTCTTCGGCGCCGGCGAATCCGATTCCCCAGGCGAGGACGGTTGCCTTAATGCGCGGGACGAGTTCGGAGCGCTTGCGGGGAGTCAACTGCTTGGAGTCATGCACTCCGTTCAAGGCGCGGAGAAGATGCGGATGATCGTGGGGGAGGATGACTGCGCCAACGCTGACTGGTCCGGCGAGGGCGCCGCGCCCGGCTTCGTCTAACCCGGCAATGGATGGATACGAAGACCAGATTACTTTTTCGTAGGTCAGGTCAGGCTTGGGAATCATACATGCCGCGCATTGCGTTGAGGTGAATGCGGAAGATGTCGCCGATCATACGCAGGGCATCGCGGACTGCGCTCACTTTGCTATCGGGGTCGTAATACCAGTGAATGGGAATCTCGCGGATGCGTAATTTTTTTCGACGAGCAAGATAGAGTAATTCGATGTCGAAGGACCAGCCCGTCAGGGTCTGTTTCTGGAAGAGATCTTGCGTGGTTTCGGCGCGAAAGCATTTGAAGCCACACTGCGTATCGTTCAAGCCCGGCAGGATCAAAGTGCGGATCGCCAAATTGATGGCGCGCCCGCCGATGTGCCGATACGGCGGCTCGTTGTAGCGGATGGCGCCCGGCGCTTCGCGCGACCCAATCGCAATGTCGAAGCCGCTGATCGCGGGCGGCAGGAATTTTGTCAAGTCTTCGATGGGCATGGAAAGGTCGGCATCGCAGATGAAGTGATATTCGCCGCGCGCCGCAAACATTCCGCGCCGGACGGCATTGCCCTTCCCTTTATGGTGCTCCTGAATGACGACCAGGTTGGAATGCTCTTTTACGAATTGCGTGGCAAGTTCCAGTGTGTTATCTGAACTTCCGTTCTCGACGACGATAACTTCGCTGGTATATGCCTGCATTTTTAGGAACGAAAATATTTGCTCGAGCGTCCGCGGCAGACGGTTCGCTTCGTTATGGGCGGGAATGATGATGGATAGGAACGGTGTGTTCAAAGCGTTGTTAGTTTAGAAAGAACAGGAGGTATATGCCCCCAAAAAGGATGCAGCATTCCGCCAGACCGAGAACGGCCAGCAACAGGATCTGGTTGCGCGATATGGCGGGGGCTTTTTTAACAGGTTGTGCTTGTGATGCCGGGGTGGGACGTTGCTGAATGCCAGGTGCAGGTTTCGCAGCAGGCTCGGCGGATTCAGAGGCATTGAAAATAGCCTGCGCGCGAGAGACGGGTCTTTCCACAGGCATCTCCGGTTCGGGCGGTTTTTCTGTGGATTTGGGCTGCGGCTCGATAATCAAGTCGGCAGAGACGAGCACCTGTTCCACCCGCAAGACCGGGCTGGATTGATTGAGAGTATTTGCAAACTGCTTGATGGCATCGCTGCGCACCACGCGGACGGCGGGTCTCACCGACTCGACGTTTGAGCCGGGGTCGCTGGCGATCAAGACCGGTTCCACCTGCATGGGGATATTGATATTGTTGATCTGCAAATAGCGTTGGAATGCGCGCGCCAGCTTCGAGAGCAGGTCGATCAGGTTCCTGCCGGCGGGAACGGAGACGCCATTATTGACCGTATTCCATTCGGTGCCCTTGGCTTCGAAATGCCCCCTCAGCGGCGTTACAAAAATAACCGAAAACGAACCGGGTCCGATCAGGATCAGCGGAATGACAATGTCACTGCCTGGCAAGGTGAAGTTTCGGATCAGCACAAACCCCTTATCCAACAGACGGTCCAATTGAGCAACGACGGACTTTTGCGCCTCTAACTCGTTATACCAGTTCAACCCGTATTTCAGTGTGCCCTGAATACGGGAGATGATATTGATATTCCCTTGTCGGTCTGCGAATGGGGTCTTGTCAAAAACTTTCATGATTAAAAGAGTGGCACGTTCTCCAACTCATCCTTCGTTGCGGTTTCTTTGGTGGCGATATATTCTCGGTCATCCGTCTTGACGACCAGGATGGGCTTGGAAAGCGAGAAGGTGCTCGCCATCAAGTCCTGCCGCGAACCGGAGACGAATTGCTGTCCTTTTTGCAGGCGCTCCAACAATGTTTTGCGGTCGATCATAACCCGGTCTGAAAATGTGAACCCGCGCCTTTCATATCCGCGCACCGCCACGATCTGACCATTCTTGTATCGTACAGCTTCAATCACACCGTCGATCTGTTTTGCCATGAGATTTCCTCTGAAATTGATTTTAACACAGCTTAAATTAAGAGAGACACGCATCACACAACTGTAACGTCTGTGTCTCCGTGCCTCTGCAAAAATTAAAAGACAACCATTTTGTCGGGGCAACAGGATTCGAACCTGCGACCTTGGCACCTCAGCGCCACGCGCTAGCCGGACTGGTTTTGTCTCATATCCGAAAGATAACGCTCAATACCGCGTGCTTTGATTTTTCGCTCGCGCAACATCGCGTCTGCGCGGGTCTCGAATGGTTCGGTATGAACCAACTCCCAAGATGCACCTGCGCGTGTAGATTTGGACTTTCCTGCATTATGTTCTTGCAGACGTCTCGTTACATTTTCAGTAGACCCTACATAATATCGGCGTAGGCTTTGACTGTAGAGGATATATATGTAAAACAAGTCGGGGCGACAGGATTCGAACCTGCGACCTCTTGCTCCCAAAGCAAGCGCGCTAGCCGGACTGCGCCACGCCCCGATATTGATTGCGATTTCTTGATTTTACACCAGCGACGGTTCAAACTTGCGACCTTGGCGCCTCAGCGCCACGCGCTAGCCGATGGCGCTTGAGCGCCACCACGCCCCGATGTCATCTAAGCCTGCCGAGTATAATGCGAAGGATGAATACCCGTCAAGCCATTCTCATTGCAGCCTTTTTTACGCTTCTTTTTGGACCCTCAGCTTGTTCCACCTTTCAAGAAGTTCCCCCCACTGCCACCGTCACCGCCCCTCCACCAACTGTGACGGCGACTCCTACTCCCATCCCGCCCACAGCAACGGCGACTCCGTTGGGTTGTCTCACTCAGCCGGGCAGAGTCGAGCAGGGAGTTGTCATCACAACCAATCCACAGCAGGAATATCTCATCTACCTGCCGCCCTGTTACAACGAACTGACGAACCAACGTTACCCTGTCCTCTATCTCTTACATGGACAAACCTACACCATGGATCAATGGGTGAGGTTGGGTGTGCCGCGGATCATGGACGAGATGTTCTTCTCAGACGCGAGCATTCCCTTCATCGTCGTCTTCCCCGATGACAGCCTGTGGAATTTAAGCGCGGGCTGGCGTTTTGGTGAACGGCTTGTCAATGCGCTTGTTCCATACGTTGACACGACCTATCGTACCATCCCAGACCGTGACCACCGCGCCATTGGCGGGCTATCCCGCGGCGGTGGCTGGGCAGCCCAGCTTGGTCTTGAGAACCCCGGCATGTTCGGTTCGATTGGCTTGCATTCGCCTGCCATCTTCAAAGGAGATGGCTACGCTATCGAGAAACTAGTACAAAATGTGCCAGATGAATCTCGTCCGCGTTTGTGGCTGGATATGGGGGATGTTGACCGTGAATGGAAAAGCATCATCGAATTTGAAGAGATGCTCACCTACTTTGGTTATCCACATGAATTTCAACGTTATCTTGGCGACCATTCTGAGATCTATTGGGGAGCGCACGTCCGCGAGTATTTGCGCTGGTATGCCGAGGCATGGAATGAAAAGCCGGAAGGCGAGTAAGAAGCGGTATGTCCGTCGCGGGTATAATTTTCTAAAAAGGGTGCGTCGCACCACACGGGTAGATTCGTCTTCGAAAGAGTATAAACCCACATTGGAGCTTATTTGCCCGGGCTGGTGCGGCGCACTACGTTACAGGAGCATAAATGAAAATCTTTATTACAGGCGGGGCGGGGTATATCGGTTCTGCGACAGCGGAAGCGCTCGTCAAGGCGGGACATTCCGTCACCGTCTATGATTCACTGGTCACCGGGCATCGAGAAGCGGTCCCGGTTGGGGCTGAGTTCATCCACGCTTCGTTGGATGATTCTCACGCGCTTGCCGAAGCATTGACCTCGCAAAAATATGATGCCGTGATGCACTTCGCCGCCTTCATCGAAGCCGGTGAGAGCATGAAGGACCCCGGCAGGTTTTTCCGCAACAACTTCGGCAACTCCTTACAATTGATGGAGACGGCAGTTCAGGCAGGCGTTCGTAAATTCGTCTTTTCTTCCACGGCGGCGGTGTACCAATCGAGCGAAGAACCGCTGATGGAAGATTCACCCATCGGACCGACCAACGTGTATGGTCATACCAAACTGATGACCGAACAGGCGCTGGAGTGGTATCGCTCCATTTTCGGGCTGCATTATGCGGTGTTGCGTTACTTCAATGCTTGTGGTGCATTGCCTGGGCGCGGAGAGGCGCACCAACCTGAATCCCATTTGATTCCGCGTGTGCTGCAAATTGCGCTGGGTCAGGCAGAGTCTGCCACGATCTACGGTACCGATTACCCCACGCCCGATGGGACCTGCATCCGCGACTACATTCATATTGCCGATTTGGTTTCAGCACACACCCTTGCTTTAAGTGCATTGGATAAACGCGATAAGATGATCTACAACGTGGGCAGCGGCAATGGTTTTTCGGTGCGTGAAGTGATCGAGACGGCTCGCAAGGTGACGGGACACAAGATTCCGGCAGCAGAACAGCCGCGCCGTGCTGGTGACTCCGCAAGGTTGGTTGCCTCGCCGACAAAAATCAAAAAAGAATTGGGTTGGGAGCCGAAAAACACGAACATGCAAGATATTCTCTCGAGCGCGTGGGAATGGCATAAATCTCACCCGCATGGGTATGGCAAATAAATGGCATTCACGTTTTATCGCATCCCTATTGGCATTTGCAATTGCTTCCTTTTACGCGGCGAGCGGACTATTCTGATCGACGGCGGCGCGATGGGTGGCTTCCCTTCTTTTCAGCGGCAGTTACAGGCGTTGAAGATCGACCCGGAAGAGATCGAGTTGATCCTGCTCACGCATGGGCATTGGGATCACATCACTTGCCTTGCCGATATTCAAAAACTGACCGGGGCGAAGATTGCAGTTCATGGACGGGACCAGTTCATGGTCGAGACAGGCGAGCCGCCGTTTCCGGATGGAGTTACACCGTATGGAAGAGTGATGTCGTGGGCAGCAAAGCTGATCCTGCATCCGCATCTTCCCAAGCTGACGGTTGATACGGTGATCCCCGATGCTGGGATGTCGCTGAAAGAGTTTGGCATCCCCGGCGAAGTGGTATACACGCCCGGTCACTCGATGGGGCATGTAAGCATTTTGCTCGAAACAGGAGATGCGATTGTGGGCGATATGGCGATGAACGATTGGTATCTGCGCCCCACGCCCGGTCTGCCCGTGCTCGCGGATGATATTGAAATGGTCGTTGAAAGTTGGAAGAAAATCTTGCCAATGGGCATTAAACGGGTGCATCCCGCACACGGCATGGATTTTGATGTTGCAATGATGCAAAAGGAAATTGCAAATTTCAAGCCAAGGTAGAGAATCAAAAACGCCAGAGAATTTCTCTGGCGTTTGTTTTTATTAATCCTATTGTCCGCAGGTGAAGCGTGCCAACGCTTCGTCGAACATGCCGCGGGCAGTGCCGGATTGTGGCGTATAAACCTTCCAGGCAAAGACACGGTCGCCGCAGGTCCATGCGCCTGCACCGCCATAGGGAAGGGCTGGGGTGGCAATCGATGTGATCTCGTCGTAGACCACGTTCATATTGCGGGTGAGGAAGATATCGAGGTTGTTGGTCGGAGTGTCGATGGCATCGTCGAGCAGGGTGTCGAACAGGAATTTCGGGTCGGCTGCGCCGGGCGCAATCTGCCACATGACTTGGATGAACAGGTTGCCGTTGAAGGCGGCGAGCAGTCCCTGACTGTAGGTGCTGGGCGAGGCGGGGTTTTGTTGGGCGCTTACGTCGAAGAAGGATACGTCTACGGGGTGACCGATGCAGAATTGATATTCGCAGAACAAGCCAACGAGGCTAAATGGAGTGGGAGATGGAAAAGGCGTGGGAGGTATGGTCCGCGTTGAGGTGGGGATGGCAGCCAGTGTGGCGTTGACCGCTTGCTGGATCTGTGACTCGGGCGAGGCTGTAGGCGTTTTCGGCTTGCAGCCAACTGTCAGAAACAGAAGCAGGCTTATTGTTAAGAAGAGAGGCGTTTTTCTTTTCATCCATGAGATTATAAATGATGTTGCAGTAGGGTGCGTCGTACCAGACGGGTGGATTCGTCTTCTTAAGTTGCATTGTCAACGGGTTGAACGAGTCTACTTAAGTCTGGTGCGACGCACTCTTCAACTCAATGAAAAGCCCCGTCGAAATTAGACGGGGCTGAGTTGCATACTTACTCGTCGCTCTGTTGGGGGCTTAGCCCCCAACAGAGCGATATATTTAGTGTCCGCTGCCAGCGGAAGGGGAACCGTTGTAGATTTCAGGATTTTGTTCGCCTTCGACTGCGAGAACTCCGACAAGACCGTGCTGTAAGCGTGAGAGGGCATGGTCTACGAGAATGTAGTTGCCGGGTACTTCCAGGCTGAACTCAACCATGGTTGCGCCTCCAGGCGGGACGAGGGTGGTTTGCACGTCGGTGAGCGGGGCACCGGTGAGCGAGGCTTGATCGTACACGCGGTCGAAGATTTCACCGATAACGTGGAAGGAGGAAGTGAAGTTCGGTCCGCCGACGCCGAAGAAGATGCGCACGCTTTCGCCTACATTGGCTTTGAGTGGTTTCTTGTCTTTGAGGGCGTTCACGGCTCCGTTGAAGACGAAGTATTCGGGGTCTTCGCTGAGAAGTTTGGTGGTGTCGCCCATTTGGTGACCCTGTTCACCGAACGCGCCGGAAGTATAAAGCTCGCCTTGCATCACATAGAACTCGCGGTCCACGGGGGGGAGTCCACCTTCGGGTTCGACGAGGATGAGACCGTACATGCCGTTCGAGATGTGGTCAGCCACCATTGGGGTTGCGCAGTGATAGACGTACAAACCTACGTTGAGCGCTTTGGCAGTGAAGACAGTTTCCTTGCCGGGTTCGGTTTGAGTCATGGTCGCGCCGCCGCCGGGACCCGTCACTGCATGGAAGTCTACCGAGTGATTCATGGTGCTGCCGGTGCTGTTCTTCATGTGGACTTCGATGGTGTCGCCGATGCGCACGCGGAAGAACGGACCGGGCACTGCGCCGTTGAACGTCCAATAGGTGTAGGTGGTGCCGTCGGCGAGTTGACCGTTGACTTCGATGGCTTCGAGATCGATGCGGACAACTTGCGGTTCGCGGTTACCGACGGGACCGGGCAGGTCGGTCGGGTCGCGGACGATGTCTGCGCCGCTGTTATCGGGTTCTTGAGGAGCGGCAACTACTTCGGTTGTGGTGGTCGATTCGGTGTATGCGCCTTCGGGAAGCCCGCTCAGGTAAGTGACGATGGCATTGATCTCATCGGTCGTCAACGTTTGCGAAATGGTGGCAGGCATGACGTTGGGCGCACAGTCGCCGGTGGGGCATTTGGGGGCGAGGAATAGATTCGGGTCGAGGATCGATTCGTGCAGGTATTCTTCAGCGTTTGTGGCGGTTCCAGTATAGGCTGCGTCTTTGATATGTTCTTCCGCCGCTGTGTTCACGTCGGCAAGGCTGGGCGCGACCACGCCTACAGCATTCGGAATGCCCGGAATTTCATGGCATGAACCGCAGGCGCCCTTTTGGAAAGCGGCGAGGACGGCGGGGTCGCCGTTGCTGGTGGTGCTGGTGACCGGCATGGTTTCACCGGTTTCAGTCACGACCAGTTTGCCGCGCATGCCCAACTCGGCATGGTTGCCGACGCTGTCATAATATTCCATTTCGCCGTGAACGCTCGGCACGGTGAAGGTCACGGAAGATTCTTCGCCTTTTTCCTTGAGCACTTCAGTTCCGGCGCTTATTTCAGGGAAGGTAACATCATGCTCGCCTTCGCCGCCGTTGATGAGCGTGACGGTGATGCGCTCGCCGGGTTTGGCGCTGAGGGTGGGGTTTTCCATCCCGTTGATCTCATCGCTGACGCCGAGGAAGACCAATGAGCCGTTCCGCAGATCGGTTGTCAACACATATTCCTTGTCAACCGGTTGGAAACTTGCACCTGCACAGGCTGTGACAAAAATACCGAGCAGGATCATAAAGACAGAGAACTTTAAGTAGGATTTCATTCTAAACTCCTTATTAAGTTTTTTGAACGAGTAACTTCTGTGCTTCTTCCAGAAATTCTGTCTCGTCAAGTTGATACGTTTTGACGACATCGTCCAGCGTGCAAAAGCGCGCGAACCCGCAGCCTATACATCCCAGATGCCGGTCCAGAAAAAAGCGGACCGCATTGGGTGTGGACTTCAGGAGGCTTTCCACAGTGGTTTCAGAAATTTCCGAAGCATCGTTCATAGTGACCTTAGAATATCGTGTTCCCCCAAATCCTTCTTTGCGCTAGCGCAAATTGTCACAAGTGCAGTACCTAGGCAGACCCCTCTGTGATTTGCACCAGGTCGTGCGGTTTTAGTACAATAATTTTTTCCCTGCCCGTCTTGATGATGCCCTTCCGCTCCCAATCGCTGAGGAGGCGGCTGACCGTGTACAGCGTGGTGCCGGTCATCTCTGCCACATCCTGCCGTGAGAAGGATAGTTCGATCCCCGCCTCTTTTTCGGACTTTATGCCTGCCTGCCCAACCAGGCGGATCAACGCGTTCGCCACTCTCTGCTCGACCTTCTCTGTGGCGAGTTCACGGTAGCGTGATTGTATCTCTTGAATGTAGGAGGTCATCAGGTTCATTAAGCCGAAGGAAAGATAGGGACGAGTCTCCAGCATGGAGCGCAGGAACAGGCTTGGGACGGCAAGAACCGTGCTGTCCTCCAGCGTTTGGGCGGTGGCTGGGTAGGTGGCTCCGTCATTTCTAACTGCCCCGAGCGCGCCGAACATCTCCCACGGGTAGATCGTGCGCAGGTTGACTTGCTGTCCATGTGGATTTGACTGCATCAATTTGACCTGTCCGCTGGTGAGGATGTATAGGTAGGTGGCTTCGTCGCCTTGTAGAAAGAAGAAGCCTCCTTCCTCCATCGAACGGGTAATACTGTTTTTCAAAATGAGTTGAAGGTCATCGTCGGTGGCTTGCTGAAAAACGACAACTTGTTTGAGGTCTTTGGGCGAAACATTCATGTGGTCATTTTACACCTCAATTTGATGACATTTCTCTACTTGACGGAGGGTGGGGGATGCCTTATATTTCCGCTACCCCTACCCCCCTGGGGGGGGTAAGAGAAAAATAGTAAGCCGTATCTGGAAAATAGAGGTACCCATGGACAACGAGAGCACAATTAGAAGATTGAAGACCGTTGAAGGACACCTACGCGGCGTGATCCGCATGGTGGAGGAAGATGAGTATTGCATCGACATCATCCGCCAGATACAGGCAGTGGAAGCAGCGTTGAACAAAGTCAGCGCACAGATATTGGAAGGACACTTGAATTCCTGCGTTACGACCGCCATTCAGGGTAACGATAAGAAGGAACGCGAACGGGTGTTGAAGGAAATTACCGAAGTATTTGAAATGTCGACCAAGGTGTAACGCAAGATAACATCTTGCGCCACTATATAACCCAAGGAGAAAATATCATGACTACCGTTACTTATACCGTTCCCGCTATTTCCTGCGGACATTGCACTCACACCATCGAAAGCGAAGTGGGTGAATTAAAAGGCGTCCAGTCTGTGAAGGCTGAAGAAGCTACCAAGAAAGTGACCATCACCTTCGACGCACCCGCCGACGAAACGAAGATCAAGGCATTGCTTGCCGAGATCAATTACCCCGCTGAAGGTTTACTTACTTTGTAACCCTCAGACCTGACAGGTTTTTAAAACCTGTCAGGTCTTTTCAAAAGGAAGACCCATGACCGATACAAAACAACTTACCCTCCCCATTACCGGCATGACTTGTGCCAACTGCGTCGCCACGGTTGAGCGCAATTTGAAGAAGCTCGACGGCGTACAAAGCGCGGTGGTGAATCTCTCCTCTGAACGAGCCACGTTGGATTTTGACGCCTCCAAACTCGAGCTGACCGATGTTATCGCCCGCGTCAACCGCGCCGGGTACGGGGTTGCCACCGGTGAAGCGGATCTCGTCATCAAGCGTTTGTCCGATGACAACGATGCCCGCCGCCTCGAAAAGGCTCTCACCAAACTCGATGGCGTTCTCGAAGCGCAAGTTACATTCACGACTGAAAAGGCACGTGTTAAGTACGTGCCGACCATCATTACGCAAGCTGAATTACGTCGCGCCGTTTCTGCTGCCGGTTTTGAAGCCATCGAACTGGGCGGACAGGCAGAAGATGCCGAAGCAATCGCGCGCGAACATGAGATCAACGAACAGCGCCGTCTGCTCATCATTGGTTTGATATTTACAGTCCCGCTCTTTGCCCTCTCCATGAGCAAAGACTTCGGGCTGCTTCCCGATTTCTTTTATACGGGCAATTCGATGGAAGGCATGATCGAAGCCCAGCCGTGGTTTGGATGGTTGATGCTGGCGCTGGCTTTGCCCGTGCAGTTCTATGTGGGTTGGCAATATTACGTTGGCGCCTTCAAAGCGATTCGCAACAAGTCTGCCAACATGGATGTGCTGATTGCGATGGGTTCCTCCGCCGCGTTCTTCTACTCCCTGCCGATCACCTTCGGCTGGTTAATGGGACACGTCTATTACGAGACTGCCGCGGTCATCATCACGCTCATCAAACTTGGCAAGTTCCTCGAAGCCCGCGCCAAGGGACGCACCTCTGAAGCCATCAAGAAGTTGATGGGTCTGCGCGCCAAGACCGCCCGTGTCATCCGCGACGGAATTGAAACCGAAGTGCCTGTGGATGACGTCCGCGTTGGGGATGTGGTGATGGTCAAGCCGGGCGAGAAAATCCCGGTCGATGGGGTGGTGGTGGATGGTCGCAGTGCCATCGACGAATCCATGCTGACGGGCGAGTCTTTGCCGGTTGAGAAGAAGCCCGGTGATGGTGTCATTGGCGCGACGCTCAATAAGCTTGGCTTGCTCAAATTCGAAGCCACCAAAGTTGGAAAAGAAACTGCGCTGGCGCAGATCATCAAGCTTGTGGAAGATGCGCAAGGCAGTAAGGCTCCGATCCAGAAAATGGCGGATCAAGTCTCCGCCGTGTTTGTTCCTATCGTCATTGCCATTGCTGCACTGACGTTTTTAGGCTGGTACTTCTTCGGTCCGGCATTGCCCATCAACGCGGATGTGGATAATTTCACGCGCGCTTTGATCTACACCGTTGCAGTGTTGGTGATTGCTTGTCCGTGCGCGATGGGACTTGCCACTCCAACCGCCATCATGGTGGGAACGGGCAAGGGCGCCGAAGCGGGCATTCTATTTAGAAACAGCGAAGCGCTTGAAAGAGCGGGCAAAGTCTCTGTAGTTGTTCTCGACAAAACGGGAACCATTACCAAAGGGCAACCCGCCGTTACAGACATCATTACGAATCATGAATTACGTATTCCAAATGATGAACTTCTCCGTCTTGCTGCTTCCGTTGAAAAAGGCAGTGAACATCCACTCGGCGAAGCGATCTGGGCGGAAGCCACAACTCGCGGCTTGACGTTGGTCGAACCGGCTGGGTTCAAGGCAGAGGCTGGGCATGGCGTTCAAGCCGAGGTCGAGGGAAGAAGCGTGATGGTCGGGAACAAGAGAATGTTCGAGGCGAGAGGAATCTCGTTGGGCAGTCTCGAATCCGAAGTGACGCGTCTTCAATCCGAAGCCAAGACGGCGATGCTCGTTGCAATTGATAACGTTGCTGCGGGAGTCATTGCCGTGGCAGATACCATCAAAGATAGCTCGAAGGATGCGATTGCGGACTTGCACAAGATGGGCTTGAAAGTTGCCATGATCACTGGCGATAACCAAAAGACCGCCGAAGCGATAGCGAAGCAAGTTGGTGTCGATACCGTGCTCGCCGAAGTTCTACCCGAAGGCAAGTCTGCCGAGGTCAAGAAACTTCAATCGTCAGTCGTCAATCAAAAATCGAAAATCGTAAATGTTGTTGCGATGGTGGGTGACGGCGTGAACGATGCTCCTGCGCTCGCACAAGCCGACGTGGGACTCGCGATTGGAACAGGCACGGATGTAGCGATGGCTGCTGCGCCTGTGACCTTGATGAGCGGCGACCTGCGCGGCGTTTCGCGCGCCATCAGTCTTTCGCGCAAGACGGTGACGACCATAAAACAGAACCTGTTCTGGGCGTTTATTTACAACGTGATCCTCATCCCTGCCGCGATGCTCGGATATTTGAACCCGATGCTCGCCGCTGGTGCGATGGCGTTCAGCAGTGTCTTCGTGGTGACGAACAGCCTGCGTTTGCGCGGGGTGAAGATTTAAAAAAGTAAACAAGTAGACAAGTACACAGGTAATTACTTGTCTACTTGTTTACCTGTGTACAACAAAATCATGACTGATCCAATTCCCGAACCCCAAGTTGTCAAATCCGCCTGTGGTGGAATCCTGAAAGACCCATCGCGGTATCCAAGCGCGATGTTCAATGGAGAGAGAGTCTACTTTTGTGCAAACGCCTGCTTGAAAGCGTTTCTGGGTGCGCCGGAAGCATTCATGGCAGGTGAGGTGGAGCATCCTCTGGACGAGGATGAGACGCCCGAATCATAATTAGACCCATTGAAAAGGAAAGCATTACCATGAAAAAGATCGTCGTTCTCCTCCTCGCAGCCCTGCTCGTTACGTTGACTGCCTGCGCCCCGAAAGCCGCTGAAAGACCCAAAGTCGAATTGCCTGCTGGCAAAGCCTGGGCAGACGGCAAGGAAATTTATTTCATCCACACCGAAGCCTCGGACCCCGCCGTAGCAGAGACCCTCTCCAATATGATGAAGTCGCCTGTGGTGCTCGTGCCTTCACTGGCAAACGTGCCCGATGAATCTTTGGCGAATATTTATGCGTTCGCCAATGGCATTGAAGGTTCCGGTCCGTTCGGCTTTCAAGCCGATGTCTTCGACAACCCTCCGGGCACGGATGGATACTCTCCGCTTCGCCGTTTGAACGTCATCACTTGGGCAGATCCAGCCGCAGCCCGCGTGCTAACCGACGTGAATGATGTGCTGGCTGCTGAAGCCGCTGGTGAATTGACTATCAAACAACCCGGCGTCGTGATCAATATGCCCTTCGTCGTTTGGGACGGCGGTCAGCGGTAGGAAGTAAAAACGTAGACAAGTAGACAGGTATACGAGTAATATTTGCCTGTCTACTTGTCTACTTGT
>JACPVC010000309.1 GCA_016191955.1 Chloroflexota bacterium | reverse complement strand
TGGTCAAAGCGGATTTGTTGGATTTATCTTCCCCAGTCATTATTGAAATCAAAGTCGGTTCATCCGAGGGTGGCGCGGAAGGGAACTCTGGTTCGCTTCATGCGGAGCGTGCCAACGTAATCCGCACGTTTTCGGCGTTCGGACATCGTCACACCGCGGAAGTGATTCAGGAAATGGGCGTGAAAGATGTCTCGTTAACCATGACCGCTGTGGACATCGTCCGCGGGGTGCTGGCGACGGCTCATGCCAAGGTCAAGCCTGGTGTGGCGACAAAGGAGTTGTGGAAAGCCTATCGCGCGATGGCGAATGAAAATCCGTTCGTGCGTGTAGTGCGTGAACAGCGCGGAATTTACCGCGTCCCTGAGCCGAAGATTTTGGCTGGCTCGAACTATGCAGATTTGGGCTTTGAACTGGATGAGAGCAACGGTCATGTCGTGGCGATATGTGCGATTGATAACCTCATGAAGGGCGCGTCTGGTTCGGCGGTGCAGTGTATGAATTTGATGATGGGCTGGGATGAGACGCTGGGGTTGGAGTTTATGGGGTTGCATCCGATCTAAAGATGAAGGATGAAACGTGTTGCGTGGTGCGTATTCCGTAATTCGTAATCCGTAATACGTGAAATGCTCCGATGGTCGAGTAGTCCCGCAAAGCTTGTCGCGGGACGTATCGAGACCATCAATTGAAAGTGAAAATAAAATTTCGCAATGTGGTCTCGATACGTGGCTCGCTATCGCTCGCCACTACTCGACCACCGTAGGTAATGGAGATTTTTATGGATATTACAGTTGTAAAACTCGGCGGTACGGAGGGCGTGGATTTTTCTGCGATCTGTGCCGATGCCGTGGAGTTATTGAAGCAGGGTAAGAAACTGGTTTTTGTGCATGGTGGGTCGGCGGAGGCGAATGCGTTGGGGGAGGGGCTTGGCACGCCGCCGAAGATGATTACGTCGCCTTCGGGGTATACCTCGCGCTATACCGATAGAAAGACTTTGGAAATCTTTTTGATGGCGGTGAATGGCAAGGTCAATTCGTTGTTGACGGAGCAGTTGCAGATGTTGGGCGTCAATGCGTTTGGGCTGTGCGGGCTCGATGGCAAGTTGATGCAAGCCACGCGGAAAGAGTCGGTGCAGTCTGTGGAGAATGGTAAGCGCAAGATTATCCGTGACGATTACACGGGGAAGATTGAAAAAGTGAATAGTGAATTGTTGATGATGTTGCTGGATGCCGGTTATATGCCTGTGATTGCGCCTGTGGCAGTCAGTGAAAAAGGGGAGGCGTTGAATGTGGATGCCGACCGCGCGGCGGCGATGGTGGCATCCGCGCTTAAGGCGGAGACTCTTTTGTTGCTCACGGCGGTTCCGGGGTTGATGAAAAACTTCCCAGACGAGTCAACGCTCATTCGGCAACTGCCGATGAGGCAACTCCCGGCGGCGAGTGAGGCGGCGCAGGGTCGCATGAAGAAGAAAGTCCTCGGCGCGGAAGAAGCGCTCAAGGGCGGCGTGAGTCGCGTCATCATTGCGGATGGGCGAATCCAAAACCCAATCTCGAATGCGCTGGCTGGGAACGGGACTGTCATCCAGTAATTTGTTTAGACAACTATTGTTATAATCGGCTGGAAAAGGAGCCGACGTATAAATGAAATCCGCAACACTTGTACTCGAAGATGGAACCGTGATCGAAGGCTTGGCGTTTGGCGCAGAGACCGATGCCGTGTTTGAGTTGGTCTTCAACACCAGCATGACGGGCTATCAGGAAATTTTGACTGACCCTTCGTATCGCGGACAGGGCGTGTTGTTCACGGTGTCGCACATCGGCAACGTGGGCATCAATTTGGAAGATGATGAATCTGCACGACCGCAAGTTTCGGCGGCGGTGATTCGCGCGTTGAGCCCGGTTGTGTCGAATTGGCGTTCGGCACTTTCTTTATCGGATTGGCTTGCGCAGAATGGCGTCCCTGGCATCAGCGGCGTGGACACGCGCTGGCTGACTCGCAAACTGCGCGATGGCGGCACGCAAAAAGCGGCGCTCACTACAAAGGGGACGCCTGTTGATGCGCTTCTGAAAATGGTCCACGCGTGGAGCGGACTCGACGGACGGGACATGGTGAAGGAGGTGACGTGTGAGGAGAGTTATCGGTTGGTGGGGGATGAGGGGGATAAGTGGGTGAAAGGCAGTGAGCAGTTATCAGTGGAAAGTGGTAAGTGGAAAGTGGTGGCTTATGATTTTGGTATCAAGGAAAATATTCTTCGCCATCTTGCTTCGCATGGCGCAAATGTAACTGTCGTCCCTGCGGATACATCTGCCGATGAAGTGTTGGCTTTGAAACCGGATGGCGTGTTTTTATCGAATGGTCCCGGTGACCCGGCGGGGTTGCCGTATGCGGTTGAAGCGGTAAGCGGACTGATTGAAAGCGGCGTGCCGATATTTGGAATTTGTCTTGGACATCAACTCATCGGGCGTGCGCTCGGGGCGGATACGCACCGCCTCAAGTTCGGACATCACGGCGGGAATCATCCCGTCCAGCATTTGCCAAGCAGAGAGGTTCTTATCACTGCCCAAAACCATAATTACTGTGTCACCGCAAACGACTTGAACAAAGATGAAGTGGAAATCACATACAAGAGTTTGAATGATGATTCGCTTGAAGGTTTACGAATGAAGAATAGACCTGTGTTTAGTGTACAGTTTCATCCTGAAGCCGCTCCAGGTCCGCACGATGCGCATGATATTTTTAGTGAGTTTTTCAAGATGATTGGAGAAAAGAAATAATGTCTCGATCTCTTCCTACAATCTTGAACCGCAAAGCTCGCCAAGTACGCAAAGTTTTTAAGAACTTCTTGGCGACCTTTGTGTACTTGGCGGTTAAAAATTCATCCTTCGCAATTCATCCTTCATCCTTATGAAACGAACAGACATTCACACTATCCTCGTTCCCGGCTCTGGAGCCATCGTCATCGGTCAAGCTGCGGAGTTTGATTATTCGGGTACGCAGGCGGTTAAGGCATTGAAAGCCGAAGGTTACCGCGTGGTGCTGGTTAATTCGAATCCTGCCACGATCATGACCGACCCCGAAATTGCGGATGCGACCTATATTGAGCCACTTACAGTTGAAGCGCTCGAAGCCATCATTGCACAGGAAAAGCCTGATGCGATGCTTCCCACTGTCGGCGGGCAAACGGGACTCAACCTTGCTCTTGCACTCAGTGAAAACGGCGTGCTCGAAAAATATGGCGTGCAACTTATTGGCGCGAAACTCAGCGCCATCAAAGCCGCGGAAGATCGTCTCTTGTTCCGCGAGACGATGCAGAAGAATGGCATTCCTGTCCCGCGTGGGGGAGCGGCATATTCGCTCGAAGAAGCTGAATCGCTTGTCAAAGAAACAGGCTATCCCGTTTTAGTCCGCGCTTCGTTTGCGATGGGCGGAACGGGTGCGTCGTGGGTTTATGATCACGCGCAACTTGCGGAGGCTGTTCGCAGTGCGATCTCTGAATCACCGATCCACCAGGCATGGTTGGAAGAGTCTGTGTTGGGGTGGAAGGAATACGAACTCGAAGTGATGCGCGACAAAGCGGATAATTTTGTCGTTGTGTGCTCCATCGAAAATCTCGACCCGATGGGCGTTCACACGGGTGACAGCCTCACCGTCGCGCCCGCGCAAACGCTTACTGACCGCGAGTATCAAATTTTGCGTGACCTTGCACATCGTGTGCTGACCGCTGTGGGCGTGGAAACGGGCGGCTCGAATGTGCAATTCGGCGTTGACCCAAAAACTGGTCGCGTTGTTGTCATCGAAATGAATCCGCGCGTCAGTCGTTCGTCGGCGCTGGCGTCCAAAGCCACGGGCTTTCCCATCGCCAAACTTGCCGCGCTGGTCGCCGTCGGTTACACCCTCGACGAGATCACCAACGACATCACCAAACAAACCAAAGCCGCGTTTGAGCCGTCGCTGGATTATGTCGTCGTGAAAATTCCGCGCTGGGCGTTTGAAAAATTCCCGGGCGTGGACCCGACTCTCGGTCCACAGATGAAGTCTGTAGGTGAAGTGATGGCGCTCGGTCGGACTTTTCCCGAAGCCTTGAACAAAGCGATTCAATCCCTCGAAATTGGAGTGGACGCCCTCGACGGCTCAGGTCCCAGCCGAGACCTGCCCGCTGACCCCGAAACTTTATCTTCGCTGACAACTCCCACCGCCGACCGATTGTTCCGAGTCTATGGAGCGATTCGGCAGGGTATTTCGTTGGAAGAAATTGCCAAAGCGACTGGTTATGATTTATGGTTTCTGGCACAGATGAAGGAAATAGTGATTAGAGAATTAGAGATTAGAGAATTCGGAAAAGCAAATGCAGAAGGCAGAAGGCAGAAGGCAGAATTTAAGCCGATATTGCGTTACGCCAAGCAAATGGGATTCGCAGACTCGCATATCTCCCGCCTGCTCACCAATCTCCAGTCTCCAATCTCCAATATCCGCGAGTTGCGTAAGAAACTTGGCATATTGCCCACCTTCCAACGCGTGGACACTTGCGCCGCAGAATTCGAAGCACAGACTCCGTATCTTTACAGCGCCTACGAAATGGACGACGAGTCTCGCCCGACGGATAAACAAAAAATCTTGATCCTTGGCGGCGGACCGAATCGCATTGGTCAGGGAATCGAGTTTGATTATTGCTGTTGTCAGGCGGCGTTTGCTTTGTCTGAGATGGGATTTGAGACCATCATGTACAACTGCAATCCTGAAACCGTTTCAACTGATTACGACACAGCAGATCGTTTGTATTTTGAACCACTGACACTAGAACATGTGTTGAATGTGATTGACAGAGAACAACCCATTGGAGTCATCGTCCAATTCGGTGGGCAGACTCCGCTCAACTTGGCGGCGGGACTCGAAGCGGCGGGTGTGAAGATTCTCGGAACGTCGCCCCATGCCATTCAACTCTCCGAAGACCGCGAAGAGTTTGCGAAACTGCTCAAAGAGTTGGACATCCCTCAACCTGAGAATGGAATTGCCCGTTCGTTGGATGAGGCGCAAGAGGTCGCTCAAAGAATTGGTTATCCCGTTTTAGTTCGTCCGTCATTTGTCTTGGGTGGGCGGGCAATGGCTTTAGTGGAGTCTGAGGCTCATTTGGCAGGATTCATTCAAAAGGCGATTGAGGCGGCTCCTGGTCAACCAATATTAATTGACAAGTTTATGGAAGACGCTTTCGAGATCGATGTCGATGCGTTGGCAGATGGAGAACGAGTCGTTGTCGGGGCGGTGATGCAGCATATCGAAGAGGCAGGTGTCCATTCGGGAGATGCGGCGTGTGTCCTGCCACCGTATAAGGTCAGCGCGTATCATCAGGGCATCATGCAGGAATACACCGAGCAATTGGGGCTGGCGTTGGGCGTGCGCGGATTGATGAACGTGCAGTTTGCGTTGAAGGACGAAGTCGTCTGTGTGCTGGAAGTCAACCCGCGCGCATCGCGGACTGTGCCGTATGCCAGCAAAGCTACGGGATTAAATCTTGCATACGTTGCCGCACAGGTGATGGCGGGGAAAACCTTAGAAGAACTTGGTGTCACCGAAGAACCGCGTGTGGATGGTTTCTTTGTCAAAGAGGCTGTGCTGCCGTTCAAGAAACTGCCGGGGTCGAGTTCGCTGCTCGGACCTGAGATGCGCTCGACGGGCGAAGTGATGGGACATGCCTCACGCTTTGGTCATGCGTTTGCCAAATCGCAGATTGCGGCGGGACAGGGCTTGCCGCAAAGTGGCGCTGTGCTCATCACGGTCAACGATATTGATAAGAGCGCGGGCTTGAAATTCGCGCGCGATATGCATCGCATGGGATTTAGTTTATACGCCACGCCCGGCACCGCCGACATGTGCATGAAAGCGGGCTTGCCTGTGGAAGTGGTCGAGAAAGCGATGGATGGTTCGACCCAGATCGTGGACTTGATCCGCGCAGGCAAAATCCATTTGGTGTTGAATACGCCGTTGGGTCCACATGCCCATGCCGACGGCGCGGAAATCCGTTCGGCGGCGATTGCGATGAACGTGCCATTGCTGACGACCCTCTCTGCAGCGATGGCGGCGGTCTCTGCGATTCAGGCAATGAATAAAAAAGATTTGAAATATCGAAGTTTACAAAGCCATTTTGGAAATACAAAAAATCTGGAGTTGACATGAATATTGTCGAAGTTGAAAACAAACATACCTCTGGCGTGTACGCCAAACAAACCCTGACCATCGTGCGCGGACAGGGCGCATCCCTGTTCGATGAGAATGGCGTGGAATATTTAGATTGTTCCTCGGGGCACGGCGTTGCCAATCTCGGTCATGCCCACCCGAAAATTGCGGAGGCGCTCTACAAGCAGGCGTCCACGCTGATAACGCTTTTTGAGTCCTTCCCCAATGACCAGCGTGCCATATTGATGGAAAAGATCACGGCGCTCGTTCCCGGTTTGGAAAGAGTCTTCTTCTGCAACTCAGGCACCGAGGCAGTGGAGGCGGCGTTCAAATTTGCACGCATCTCCACGGGACGAAAAAATTTCATCGCCGCCATGCGTGCTTTCCACGGGCGGACGTATGGTGCGCTTTCGGCAACATTCAACAAAAAATATCGCGAAGGCTTTGAGCCGCTCCTGCCGGGGGTTTCGCATGTTTCGTACAACAATATCGAAGCATTGGATAAGGCTGTGAATGAAGAAACTGCCGCTGTGATTTTGGAAGTGGTACAGGGCGAAGGCGGCGTATACCCCGCCAGTTTGGAATATGTCCAAGCGGCGCGGCGGATTTGCGATGAGCGCGGCGCGTTGTTGATCGTGGATGAAATCCAGACCGGTTTTGGGCGCACGGGCAAGATGTTTGCGATTGAACATTTCGGCGTCACGCCTGACTTGTTGACATGTGCCAAGTCTATTGCGGGCGGTGTGCCGATGGGCGCGGTGTTAATCGGGCACAGCATCCAAAACCTTGTACCCGGCGTGCATGGCTCGACCTTCGGTGGAAATCCGCTTTCGTGCGCGGCGGCGAATGCGGCGCTGGATGTGATGAAAGAAGAAGACCTGCCTGGTCAAGCCGCGGCAAAAGGCACGTATTTGCTGGAGAAGTTGAAGAAGATCGAATCTCCTCATATCCGCGAGGTGCGCGGACTTGGTTTGATGATCGGCATCGAGATGAAGCAAAAGGTTGCGCCGTATATTAAGATTTTGCAGGAAAAGAAAATCATCGCGTTGAATGCAGGGATGACGGTGATTCGCTTGTTGCCGCCATTGGTGATTTCGTATGAGCAGATCGATCATTTGGTGGAGGTGCTGACGGATGTGTTGTCAACGGACTCTGTCACGGAATAACGGATGTGGTCAACGGATGCACGGATGAGCAAAACGGATTTTGAAACGCTGGTTGGTTTGGTTTCACAATACAGTCCCTCAGGACAGGAACGCGGCGCGGTGGCGTGGCTGGTGACGCGGATGAAGTCATTGGGCTATGATGACGCGTTCATTGATGATGCGGGCAATGCTGTCGGTGTGATGGGCAAGGGGGTGCGGCAGGTGGTGTTGCTCGGTCATATTGACACGGTGCCGGGCGAGATAGCTGTAAGGCGGGATGGCATCCCGCCCCACGAAAATCTTTACGGCAGAGGCTCGGTGGATGCGAAAGGTCCGCTGGCGAGTTTTGTGGATGCGGTGGCGAAGGTGGGTGCGAAGGATGGCTGGCAGTTCGTGGTCATTGGCGCGGTGGAAGAGGAACGGGATTCGGAAGGGGCACGGTTTGTCGCGAATCAATACAAGCCGGACTTTGCCATCATCGGCGAGCCAAATCAATGGGATCGCGTTGCGCTTGGGTACAAAGGCAGTGCATGGGCGAATGTGACCGTCAAACGCGGACAGGTTCACACGGCGAGCGGTGAAGAGACTGCGGCAGAAGCGGCGGTGGACGTATGGTTGAAGATCAAAGCCTATGTCGATTCGTTCAATGCAGATAAGTCAAAAGTTTTCGATAAGTTACTGCTCACTTTGCGCGGCATGGAATCGGACTCAAATGATTTCGAGCAGTGGGCAAAGCTGAAAGTTGGAGTTCGCTTGCCGGTGGAGGTTTCGCCGGAGGATTGGTATGAGAAGTTGAGAGGGTTAATAAGTGACAGTCACCTTCAAGGTGACTGTCACTTGGAGCCAACCGGGTTCGCCGTCCCGGCGTGGAAGTGTGAGAAGAACTCTCAGCTGGTACGAAGCTTCTTAAGTGGCATCAGATCGCAGGGCGGAGAGCCGCGTTTCGTCTATAAAACGGGAACGGCTGACTTGAACATCGTCGCTCCGGTGTGGAAATGTCCGGCTTTGGTGTACGGTCCCGGTGACTCTGCGTTGGATCATACGCCGAATGAGCATATCAATTTGGATGATTATCGCAAGGCGGTGGATGTGTTGAGCGCGGCGTTGGAGAAATTGACAGCGTGAAGTGCTGTTCCAGAAGGACAAAATGTAATCGTTTGTTGCCGCCGATTCGGAAATTTCAGCCCTTGACGGATTTCCGTTTCTGCCTATAATCGTGCGAAATCACCAACCCATGAATACTTTGTTCAGCCCCTCCCTTATTGTCGTCCTTACTATCGTCCTTATTATTAAAGGACAATTTTTGGTTAGGATGGCAACGGTGAGAGTGAAGTAAATCACTGAGTGAACGCAAAGAGCCGCCCTAACCACGGGCGGCTCTTTTTATACCTAAATTTCCAAGACCTGACAGGTCTTCGCAAAAGACTGATCATTTATAACCGTTGTCCATGCGAAGATCGCTGAAAGCGAAGGCGCAAATGAGACCTGTCAGGTCTGAAACTCAAAGGAGCCGTATGCGATCAGATACAGTCAAGAAAGGGTACGAAAAAGCGCCGCACCGCGCATTGTTACGCGCCACCGGTTTGAAGGACGAGGATTTCAATAAGCCGTTCGTTGCCATCGTTAATTCGTATGTCGATGTTGTGCCGGGTCATGTGCATTTGCAGGAGTTCGGCAAGCTGGTGAAGGATGCTGTGCGTGCGGCAGGTGGCGTGCCGTTCGAGTTCAATACCATCGGCGTGGATGACGGGATTGCGATGGGTCATTTGGGGATGAAGTACTCGCTTCCTTCGCGGGAGTTGATTGCGGACTGCGTCGAGACCATGATCGAAGCTCATAGATTCGATGCCATGGTCTGCATTCCGAACTGCGACAAGATCGTGCCTGGCATGTTGCTGGCGGCGATGCGTGTGAACGTCCCAACCATCTTTGTCTCTGGCGGCGCGATGAAAGCTGGGATGACCCCCGAAGGCGAAACGCTTGACTTGATCTCCGTCTTTGAGGGAGTCGGTGCTTTTTCAGCGGGCAAGATCGACGAAAAACGCCTCCTGACTTTAGAGAAGTTTGCCTGCCCATCTTGCGGCTCTTGTTCCGGGATGTTTACCGCCAACTCGATGAACTGTCTCATGGAAGTGATCGGATTGGCTCTGCCGTATAACGGTTCCGCGTTGGCGAAGACGCCTGAACGTGAGGCGTTGGCGAAACAGGCGGCGACTCAGATCATGACCTTGATCGAGCGCGACATCAAGCCGCGAGACATTGTGACCGCCGACGCCATCGACGATGCCTTCGCATTGGACATGGCGATGGGCGGTTCATCTAATACCGTGCTGCATACGTTGGCATTGGCGAACGAAGCAGGCGTGGATTATCCGCTGACTCGCATCAATGCTGTGGCTGATAAAGTGCCGCATATCTGTAAGGTCAGCCCGGCTGGCAAGTGGCATATGGAAGACGTGCATCGTGCGGGTGGAATCCCGGCGATATTGAACGAAATCCAATGGGGGACGGGCATGTTGCATTTTGACCGTTTGACTGTAACAGGCAAGACGTTGGGGGAATCGATTCAAGGCAAAGATATCAAAGATGAAGAAGTCATTCGACGATATGACAATGCACATTCCAAACGCGGCGGGCTGTCCATTTTGTTTGGCAACCTTGCGCCGAAAGGGGCAGTAGTCAAGGTCGGTGGCGTGAGCGCCGCCATGATGCAATTTGAAGGACCGGCTGTGATCTTTGAATCACAGGATGAAGCCATGGCGGGAATCTTGGCCGGGAAGGTCAAGGCTGGCGATTGTGTGGTCGTTCGTTATGAAGGTCCCAAAGGCGGACCGGGCATGCAGGAAATGCTTTCACCCACATCCGCCATTATGGGTCAGGGACTGGGCGACAAGGTCGCGCTCATTACCGATGGACGTTTCAGCGGCGGGACGCGCGGCGCGTGCATCGGTCATGTCTCACCGGAAGCGGCAGCGCGCGGTCCGATTGCTGCGCTTAAGGCTGGGGATGTTATCCAAATTGATTTGGTGGCACGCAGCTTGAACGTCAAGTTGAGCGAGGCGGAGTTGCGGAGTCGGCTTGAAGCGCTGCCTCCGTTCCAATCCAATGTCACATCGAAGTGGTTGAAGCGATATTCGCATTTTGTGACGAGTGCGGATACGGGGGCGGTGTTATCAACGGATTGGTAACGGATGCACGGATGTGATCAACGGATTGGTAACGGATGCACGGATGTGATCAACGGATTGGAACGGATGAACGGATGTGGTCAACGGATAGGAACGGATGAACGGATGTGATCAACGGATAGGAACGGATAAACGGATGTGGTCAACGGATAGGAACGGATGAACGGATGTGGTCAACGGATAGGAACGGATGAACGGATGTGATTAACGGATTTTGAAACGGATAAACGGATGAAGGAGAACGAATGAAAAAAACAGGTGCAGAAATTTTGTGGGAGTGTTTGGTGCGCGAAGGCGTGGAAGTGGTCTTCGGGTACCCAGGTGGGGCGAACATGCCTATTTACGATGCAATGTTGAGCTATCCGGTGCATCATGTGTTAGTGCGGCATGAACAGGGCGGCGCTCACATGGCGGATGGATATGCACGCGCGTCGGGCAAGGTCGGTGTGGCGATGGCGACATCTGGACCGGGTGCGACAAATTTGGTGACGGGTATCGCCACGGCAATGATGGACTCGGTTCCGGTCGTGTTCATCACGGGGCAGGTTGCGGCGCATTTGATCGGCGGGGATGCGTTTCAAGAGACCGATGTGACGGGTATTACACTGCCCATCACCAAGCATAACTATCTTGTGACGCGTGCCGATGAGATCGCGGAAGTTATCCGCGAGGCGTTTTACATCGCGCGCAGTGGACGACCGGGTCCTGTATTGGTCGATATTTGCAAAAACGCGCAGGTGGAGACTTGTGAGTTTGTGTATCCGGAAGAAGTCAAATTGCCGGGCTACCAACCTGTGGACCACGCCCCGAAGGCTTCGCTCGAAGAGGCAGTGAAGTTGATCGAGAAGGCGCAGAAACCGGTCATCCTGTGCGGACATGGCGTGTTAATGTCGAAGGCGGAAGAGGCGTTGATGCAGTTTGCGGTGAAGACACAGACGCCTGTGGCAAGCACGTTGTTGGGCTTAGGCGCGTTCCCGGCTTCGCATGAGTTAAGTCTCGGCATGATGGGTATGCATGGCGAAGTCCATACGAACCTGGCGATCCAAAACTCGGACCTGATCCTTGCCTTTGGGATGCGCTTCGATGACCGTGTGACCGGCACGTTGAAGACCTATGCTCCGCGCGCGAAGAAAATTCACATCGAGATCGATCCTTCGGAAGTTCACAAGAACGTGGCGGTGGATGTGCCGTTGGTGGGTGACCTCAAAACGGTGTTGACCGATCTCATCCCGCTGGTGGACGAGTACGACCACGAAGAATGGAAGAAAGAGATCAACGGTTGGAAGTCTGAAGCCGATGCGCGCAGCATCATGAATTGGGAAGAGGACGGCAAGTTATACGTGGCGCATCTCATTGCGGATATTTGGAAGGCGACCGGCGGCGGCGCGATTGTCACAACGGACGTAGGGCAGCACCAGATGTGGACGGCGCAATACTATCAGCTCGATAAACCGAATCGCTGGCTGACTTCGGGTGGCGCAGGGACGATGGGCTTTGGTCTGCCTTCGGCAATTGGCGCATGGTTCGCGGCGAAAGATCAGGAAATCTGGACCATCGCTGGGGATGGAGGTTTCCAGATGACTGCCGCCGAATTGACTACTGCCGTTCAGGAAGGTGCGAACGTCAAGGTTGCCATCATGAACAATAGTTTTCTCGGCATGGTGCGACAGTGGCAGGAGTTCTTCTTTGAAAAGCGTTACTCGGCCGTGAACATGCTCGCGCCGGACTTCGTCAAATTGGCAGAGGCGCATGGAGTTCCTGCACGGCGTGTGACCAAGCGCGAGGAAGTGGATGAAGCGATTGCGTGGGCACGAAGTGTGAAGGGTCCCACCGTGATCGAGTTCCGTGTGGAGATGGAAGATGCTGTCTATCCGATGGTTCCTGCGGGTTCGGCGTTGGATCAGATGATACAGAGACCTGTAAGAGCAGGGTAACGAGTAACGAGTTGCAAGTGAAAAGTGGAAAGTTGAAAGTAGACGAGAATAGAAAGATGAAAGAAGAAAGAATAAAAGAGGAGTCGAAATGAACTATACATTTATAGCCTTGGTGGAAAATAGACCCGGGGTTTTGAATCGAGTCGCTTCTTTGTTCCGCCGCCGCAATTTCAATATTGAGTCATTGGCTGTCGGGCGGACGGAGAATCCTGAAGTCTCGCGTATGACGGTTGTTGTGGATTGTCCCAACGGTGACATGGATGCGCACAAGATCGAAGCGAATTTATATAAACTCGTCAACGTGATCGACGTGCAGGATGTCACGCGTCAACCTTCGGTGACGCGCGACCTGGCGCTCATCAAAGTGAAAGTTGGACCTGAACGACGCGCCGAAGTGAACGGACTTGCGGAGATCTTCCGCGCGCGCATCGTGGATGTGGCGGTGGATTCGGTCATCGTGGAGATCACCGGCACTGAAGACAAGATCGAAGGCATGATCGAATTGCTGCGTCCGCTGGGCATCGTGGAGATGGTTCGCACGGGGCAGGTTTCGATGACGCGCGGTGTGACCGATGGCGTGCGGCGTGTGCCTGGCGTGACAGGTCGGTATGACGATGTGTCTCTGGCCGCGATGGTGCCGTGAGGAAGTAAACAAGGAAACAAGTAGACACGTATAGGCAATGCTTGCTTACTTGTATACATTTCTACTTGTGTACTAATTTTCATATTTTCAATAATAGACAGGAGATAACAATGGCAAAAATAGACTTTGGTGGTGTGGTGGAAGATGTTGTAACGCGCGATGAGTTTCCGCTTGAGAAGGCGCGGGAAGTGTTGAAGAATGAAGTGGTGGCAGTGGTTGGCTACGGCGTGCAGGGACCTGCGCAGGCGATGAACATGCGCGATAACGGTATCAATGTCATCGTCGGTCAGCGCAAGGGCACATCCAATTGGGACAAAGCCATTGCCGATGGCTGGGTTCCCGGCGAGACGCTTTTCGAGGTGGAAGAAGCCGCGGAGAAGGGAACGGTCATTCAATATTTATTGTCCGATGCCGGTCAGCGTTCGCAGTGGTCGAAGCTCGTTGAACATCTCAATGAAGGCGACATGCTTTATTTCTCTCATGGCTTCTCTGTCACCTTCAAGGATGATACGGGAGTGATCCCGCCTCCGCACGTAGACGTGGCTTTGGTTGCCCCCAAGGGGTCTGGTCGTAGTGTGAGAGCGAATTTCCTCGAGGGCTCTGGCATCAATGCCAGCTTTGCTGTTCATCAGGATGCGACGGGTAAGGCAAAAGACCGCACGATTGCGTTGGGCATTGCCATCGGCGCGGGATATTTATTCCCGACCACGTTTGAAAAAGAAGTGCATTCCGACCTCACCGGCGAACGCGGCATTCTCATGGGTGCTCTCGCGGGTGTGATGGAAGCGCAGTACAACGAACTTCGCAAGCACGGGCATTCTCCCTCTGAAGCATTCAACGAAACTGTCGAAGAACTTACCCAGTCCCTCATACGCCTTGTTGGGCAGAATGGCATGGACTGGATGTATGCCAACTGCTCCACCACTGCCCAACGCGGCGCGCTCGATTGGAAAAATAAATTCCGCGATGCGGCTGCGCCCGTGTTCAAGGATTTATATGAAAGCGTGGTGACTGGCAACGAAGCCCGCATCACCCTCGAAGCCAATAGTCAGCCCGATTACCGCGCGAAGCTCGAAGTGGAACTCGCCGCCATCCGCGACTCGGAGATGTGGCGCGCGGGTGCGGCGGTGAGGTCGTTGAGACCGGAAAATTGGGGAAAGAAGTAAACAAGTAGACAAGGAAACAAGTAGATATGCCTGCTGATCGCTTACTTGTTTACCCGTTTACTCGTCTACTTTCTCACTGAAAGGAAGACTCATGGCGAACAATAATTATGTAAGAATCTTCGACACGACTTTACGCGACGGCGAGCAATCTCCCGGCGCGACGATGACCTCTGCCGAAAAGTTGGAAGTGGCGCACCATCTTGCCCGCCTCGGCGTGGACATCATCGAAGCTGGCTTCCCTGCCGCCTCGCCGGACGATCTGGAAGCCGTCAGACGAATTGCGCTTGAGGTGGGCAACCCAGCTTCGGCTGAGTCGGAGGCGAGGGTTCCTGTCGTCGCAGGGCTGGCTCGCGCGAATAAAGCCGATATCGACAAAGCCTGGGAAGCCGTCCAAGGTGCGAAGAAGCCGCGCATCCATACGTTCCTGGCTACGTCTGCGATCCACATGAAGCACAAGTTGAAGATGGACCCTGAGGATGTGGTGCAGCGCGTTTCGGAAATGGTGACGTATGCAAAGTCGCTGTGCGCCGATGTGGAATTTTCGCCCGAAGATGCAGGGCGTTCGGAGCCGGAGTTTTTGTATGTTGTTTTGGGTGAAGCCATCAAAGCCGGCGCGACCACGTTGAATATTCCCGATACGGTGGGTTACACCACGCCCGACGAATTTTTTAATTTGATCGATGGCATTATCAAAAAGACGCCAGGTATGCATAATGGCATCACTGTTTCGGTACATTGCCACGATGACTTGGGACTCGCAACTGCGAACACGTTAGCGGGCATTCGTGCAGGCGCGCGTCAGGCGGAAGTGACCGTAAATGGAATTGGCGAACGCGCGGGTAACACTTCACTTGAAGAAGTGGTGATGGCGTTGAAGACGCGTCATCCCGTCTTTGGGCTGGATACTGGAATTGAAACTCAGCAACTCTCACGCATTTCGAAACTCGTCAGCAATTACACAGGGATACTGGTTCAGCCAAATAAAGCCATTGTCGGGTCGAATGCGTTCGCGCATGAAGCGGGTATTCATCAAGACGGTATGCTCAAGCATCAGAGCACCTATGAGATCATGCGCCCTGAAGATGTGGGTGTGAACCAGACCAATTTGGTACTTGGCAAACATTCCGGACGCGCCGCGCTGCGGAATCGACTCGCCGAGATGGGGCATTCCCTCGACGATGTAGAACTCGATAAAGCCTTTGCCCGTTTCAAGGAACTTGCCGACCGCAAGAAGGTTATCACTGACCTCGATCTCGAAGCGTTGGTCGCCGATGAGTTCTATCGTCCGCGCGATGTGTATCTGCTCAACGGCTTGCAGGTCACATGTGGAACGATGGGCATGCCCACTGCCACCGTCCGCCTGCGTGGACCGGATGGAGTCGTCCACACACAAGTTGCCATCGGCACAGGTCCCGTCGATGCGACATACAAGGCTATCGATCTGGTCGTCAATGTGCCATGCATACTGCTTGAGTTTAATGTGCATGCCATCACCGAAGGTATCGATGCGCTTGGCGAAGTAACCGTCCGTATACAAAGCGAAGACGGCTCCATGACAATGGATGCGCAAAGTGAAGTGGAATACTCCCGCGTCTACGGCGGGCATGGCGCAGATTCAGACATCATCGTCGCCAGCGCGAAAGCCTATATCAACGCATTGAACAAACTCATCATTGCCCAAACCGAAGGCGCCGGAAAAGTGAAAAACGATTTCGGCGTGATGTTGGGATGAGCGGGTAAATAAGTATCAAGGAGAGAACCATGAATACTCAAAATGAAAACGCCAACTATGACTTTCAATCTTTCGACGCTCATCCGACAGCGCCCATCTTTCCAGCGGGTTGGGACTTAAGTGCGCTTCTTTCCGCGCCGGAACCTGACTCTGCTCCCAAGGCCGAAGACCCCGCTGAAAACGAGTCTTGCTAATGAAAGGAGTATGCAAGTAGACAAGGAAACAAGTAGAAAGATTTTTTACTTGTGTACTTGTATACCTGTTTACTTTTTACACTCACGATTGAGGCAAAATACCACATTATGAAACAAACTTTATTTGACAAGATATGGAAATCGCACGTCGTCACCGAACAGGAAGGCGCTCCCGCCGTCCTCTACATTGACTT
>JACPVC010000304.1 GCA_016191955.1 Chloroflexota bacterium | reverse complement strand
TAGCGCGAGCCGAGAACGACATCGTTTGATTCAAGCAACTTCGCCATTTCGGTCAAGACAGTTGGGTCATGGGAGAAGTCCGCGTCCATTTGTACGATGGCATCTGCATCGCTATCGAGGATTTTCTGAAATCCATTCAGGTATGCCGAACGCAACCCCATTTTTCCTGGACGGCGAAGCACGTCGATTCGGTTGGGATATTTATGGGAAAGTTCTTCGGCAAGTTTACCGGTTCCGTCCGGGCTATTATCGTCGACAACAAGGAGATGCAGATCGAGCGGGAGCGAAAATAAAGCGGAGACCAATTTTGGAAGGTTCTCCGCTTCGTTATAGGTGGGAATGACAACTGTGATCTTCAAATCTCGTTCCTAGTTTTTAGAGTTCATCAACTCCGTTTTGATCTGAGTCGCATCCGTTTCATAGCTTTTCAACGATGCCACTTCAACCAATTTTGCGCCAAGGCGGTCTGTCCGCTTGGCTGCCTGTTCACGATCTTTGATCGGATAAAAATATTCCACTGATTGATCCAGGCGGGAGCGCAATTTGTCGCTTAACGCAGTCAGGTTCGAGGGAGGGACCAATAGGATGAAATCCGTGGCGCTCAAGTGCCCCAGGAAATCTTCGGGGCGGCTGAATTCGCGCATGGTGTTGACGATCATCAAGCTGACCGCTCTCAACACGTCGTCTGAAGCGACAAAGCCATAGGCTTCGCGGAATGTGCCCATATTTTGAATGGAAATAAACAACAGAGAGGCGCCATCCCTGCCCAGAACTTCAGATAATTTTTCGTCTACAAGGGTGCCTTCGGGAAGCCCCGTGACGGGGTTGGTCAACGATCCCTGGCTGACGCGTTTCAACGCATTCCGAACGCGTAGGCGCAATTCCTGAACATCGAAAGGCTTGGTAATGTAATCGTCCGCTCCAAGTTCCAAGCCCTGCAGGCGGTCGGCACGGTCTCTTTTTTCGGTGAGGAAAATGATCGGAATATCCGCTGTGCGGCGGTCGGTACGCAAGCGGCGGGCGACCTCATAACCGTCAATATCCGGCAGGCGGATATCCAAAATCACAAGGTCAGGATTCACTTGAAGCGCAGACCGGACGCCATCCTCACCCCAATTGACAGTGAACACATCATATTCCTGAGTCCGAAAATATGCTGTCAGCATTTCGGCTACATCAGGGTCATCTTCAACAATGAGGATCTTCGACTTTGCGTCTGCCATGCCCATTCCTTTTGGTTAGGAAATCGGTTCTTTTTGAACGATGAATTCGCAAACCGGGTCACCCATCGCCACACACTTGGATTCGTTCACGCGGAATTCGTTCCCGCCTGAAACCCACTTCAGACTTTCCTGCAACAAGCCGGTGGAGATGAAACAAACTGGTTTATCAACACCGGTGCGCCCCCAACAACAAGGGCACTTATGGATCGTCCAGACCCATTCCGTATCTTTTTCTTCAACGGTGGTCTGCTGGTCGCTTAATTGGGTGAATATCTTGGCAAAGGCGGGCAGACCGATTCTGAGTTTGGATTGAAGCGGGAGGACGACAAATGCCAGATCCGCCGCGCCTGCCAACGCGCCGAAATTCCGAAGCGCATCCGCAAAGGTGGCGCGCCCGGCACGGAGGGCAAGACCACGCCCACCACGAGGACCATACATCTCTTCCAGAGCGGAGCCGATGGCAGATAATTCCGCAAAATCAAAACCTTTGTCCAAATTATCCGGGGGATAGTTTTCGATGTAATGACTCAAACCACCAAGGTTGAGGATGGCATTCAAGCCGTTCTTTCCCATCACCTCTTCAAGTGATTTGATCGTGATCAGACCAAATTTATTGGGGTAGTACAAACCAGATTTTTGTACGGAACTCATAATGACTCCATTAAATCAACTTCGCCAGATCTTCAGCGGCGCGTCGCATATCAAGGAAGATCAGGCCAAGCCTGGCCTGTTCACGTACGAGGGCGGTAAGAACCGCTTCTTCACCAACGGATATCAGGACAACGTAACCCTTCAACCCCTTAATGTATACCTGCTCAAGAGAGCCACGCCCCAACTCACCGGCAATTCGTTCACCCAAAGACAACATTGCGGCAGACATGGCGGAAACGCGGTCTTCTTCCACACCTTGCGGTAATGCGGATGCGATACTCAAGCCATCCACACTAACGATCGCAGATGCCTCGATATCCGGCGAAGATGCCTGTAACTCGCGCAGGCGGTCCACCATTTGCTGTGTGCGATTTTTAGACAAGCCAGCCCTCCTGGGGGGATTTTTACGCCCCAAGAATCTCAGGACGCCGATTTACATACAACGAAACAATTTTAGAACATGGCATTCATTGTGTCAAGTTCGATGCTGAGTAGTTTGCAAAAAGGCAAGGCTTTAATGAGGAAAAGGGCTCAAAGAGAAACCCCCATGATGATGCTTATCTCGCAACTTGAATTACAAAACGAGTTTCGATAGTTTGTATTGACACGAATATACCGCCGTGGTAAACTATCGCCCGCTTAACAAATTGGTCTCGTGGTGTAGCGGCCTAACATGCGGCCCTGTCAAGGCCGAGATCGCGGGTTCGAATCCCGTCGGGACCGCTCTTACTGCCCTGGTCAAACAAGGTAGTTATGAGAGATAAAAAGATTGCTTTGAGTATCATTCAAAGCAATCTTTTTTGTTTAATGGTGGTTTTATCTTTCAATTGGCTTCAACTCGACTTGCATCAGCCTGATTGCAGTTTGACAGAAATACACAGTTTGTACTTGTTATCGGTTCACCTTACGCAGTAGGGGCGACCCGTCCAAGTCTTTCAGATCGCACAACCACAAAGGGAGGATCGCCCACGGACAAGAAGTCTTTTTGCATACAGGGCGACCCTCCCTTTGCGCAACGAGGTTACCTGCTATTTCGACGGGTCGCCCTTACGATAAATCGCGTAAGGTGAGTTATTGAATCGTAAATGTCATATCGGTAGAGAATGATCCGGCATTCCCAAAAGTATCTATCGCTCTCACTTTCCATTCATAGGTACTCCCTCCACAAGCCACGATCAGTTCTTGACTGGTGCCTGGTGTTGTGCCAGATTGATTTCCTCCTGGTCCAGAAACCCTCCACTCATAATATGCAATGCCATTGGGATGTGAAACAGGTTGCCAGGTCAGGGTCACAGTGGAGGTGCAACTTAACAAACCAGACGGCGATACAGGGACCGGCGCAGAGAGCGGCGGGACGGTTGGAGTAGGAGTGGGCGGCGCTTCCACTATCGGCACGTTGCCGGTATCCCCGCTCACAACCACTAGGTCATCCCAGATCCAACATTTCACTCCAGATTCGGTTTGGATCACCCACCAACTTGAGTCGACATTCCGCCCGACGATGGGAGCAGATTGCCCGTTAAGAAGATAGCCGGTAATGTCATACACCGAACCGGGCCCGAAGCGGCAGTTCGAGTCTTGAGTGGCGGTGGCAATCGGTGGACCAAGCGTAGGCGTTGGTGTAAAAGTTGGCGTGATTGTGATTTCCGGGGTGACTTGTGTAGTGGCAGCAGGTATGGGAGTGACATCTATATCCCCAACCTGTATGCTCACAGAATTAGACTCAAGGATCGAACCGTCTACGCCTGTTGCCCGACTCTGCACCAGATACGTTCCAGGTTGTGCCGGTCTCCACGGCTGTTGAATATTGCCCCGCTCCACAAGTTGACTCGGCTGATCGCTTCGAATGACCTCGCCATTCACCAGCAAATCCACTTGGCTTGCGCCGCCTCCAACGCTGACCTCCGAAACGACGATCACCCAATCGCCAAGGTTGTATTGAGTTCCATCTGCCGGGGAAACGATCTGCAAATTATTTGGATTGGTTTGTATTCCGGCTGGCATGTTGCAACTGGAGACAAGCAAGAGTATCAGTATTCCCAGTATTTGCATGAACAATCTCTTTGTTCTCTGATTCATTGTTTCACTCGCTTTCCGGGAAGACTACAACAGACCAAGGCTGGTCACAAGCGGGGGTATTGATCTGTAAAGCGGGCGAACTGCTGCGAAATCCATGTGCGTCCACTGCCACGATGCGGTACAAATAACTTCCTGTGCAAGCCATATCTGAATCTTGATATGAAGTAAGTTCCATCGATGGCATTTCGACGGATATCCATTCACCAGCAAAAACACTTTTGCGCTCGACGAGGAGTTTAATTGCCGGTTCATAAGGTGGCTCATCCGCAGGTTGGAAAGGCGCCCAAGTCACTACGATGCATTGCTCCACACCGAGGCATTCGTTAGTGGCAGAGAGTTGAGTCAAATCGGGCGGTTCCTTTGGTGGGCAGGATGGCAGTTCGATATGGTACGAACGACTCTCGTTCAGAACTGTGCCATCACTTTCCAACGTCAAAAAGAAGTCATAACGTTCACGCGAACAATCTACTGCCTGGCTAAAGTTACGATGGAAGTTATTATTCTGCCCGGCACGGTATGGGAAGAAGCCGATATCTTCCGTCACATATTCGCCATTCTCATTGGTATATGCCTGCCAAAGAGTGAGGCGCACATTATTTCCGTTCGGCCAGCGGAAGCCTGCCGGAATATCAAAATCGATTTCCACTTTTTGATAATCACCATTCACCCATTCATCCCAGGTGGATGTGAGGTGCAAGAAGATATTCGTCAGTTCGCCTTCCGGGCAGAAGTGGAGAGGAGCAGGAATGCTGGTATGCGCCAGCCAGCCATCGGGAGAAAAACCGGGACGTTGATTTACATCATAGACACCCAGCAAATAGACATACTGATTGCCGCACTCCAGGTTCGGGTCTACAAACTGGAATTGCCTGCCGGCTCGTAAATCGGCTTGAGATATTTGCTGTTCGAACAGATTGACACTATCTTGCTCGTTTGGGTTTACCTGTGTCTGATTCCAGCGGATGAGGATAACACCTGCACCCTCCGCAGGCCAATCATCCCCAGCCGGAAGCGACCAATTCAACTCCACTCCCTCAGGTGTGACATCGGCAGTCAGGGACGGTTGCCCGAAAGCATCCTCTCCGCATCGTTGGGATGTGGCGGTATGCATTTCATAAGCAATCGTACTGCCCACCGGATACCCCTGTCCCGCCAGATAATTCTCCACTTCGTTTGGAGCAAAGGCATTTATCCCGATTGTATATGTATAGGCTTCACCGCAGACAATGTCACTATCCAACCAGGTGAAGACTGCACCCGGCTGGATTATTGCCCCTTGCCCCGCAACCCACTCCGGGGGAAAGTTCAGGCTGGTGATATTGTGATTACTGAAAGACTTCATGATACGTGGAACCAGGACTTTGCCTTCCGGTGCTTCAAAGGCTTGGTCCACTTGCAAGGTGATGAAATTTCCATCCACTCTGGGTTCAACTGTAACCGTAATCCCTTTGCCATATTCACAAACCCAGTCGCCCTGCGCGCATTCTTCCTCTGGAGGAGCTTCATCCTCAGCATTAGCAAGCCAATCCATCAGGTCGATCACATTCAAACCTTCCCCAATTGGCAGGAATATATCGCCATTCAACCCAGCCAACGGATCGTTAATCACATCATCGAACACAGCCGGGTCAAGATCATGGTCCACTGCGGCAGGCGGAAGGTCTTCGCCGCCGGGCAGTATTTCTGCCAAATTTACCGCAGCAACTGACCTCTGCCCGGATGTATCCACGGCTTGCAGGGTAAAGAACCATTGTCCAACTGCGAGCGGCAGGGCAAATTCTGTTTCACATTGCAATTGTCCATTGCACAGTTCAACAAAGTTGCCATTGTCTTGAATGTCGCCGCCATGCCAGCTCAATTGCAGGGATACCAGCCCAAGGTCGTCTTGAGCCGAACCAACAGCCCGTGCATTCACAATCGGTTCGCCATCTCCTTCGGGTGCCACCATCTCAATCACAACATCAAAATGTGTGATCTGAGGTACGGCATCTACAGGTTGAGGCGGCAAAGGGAACGGTGGAGCCGCATCTTCGCCGTCTGCTTGCTGTCCATCTCCTTCTTCCACTTGATCTTGATCTGGTGGGTTCGGGTTTTCCGGCTGGTCGGCATTTCCAGAATCAGGCGCATTGCCATCCTGGCTGGATTCTCCGCCTGCAATATCCTCTCCAACATCCGCCAACACCGCGACATGAACAATACTGGATTTGTTAAAACGCCCCGTTGAGTCTCTGGCTAGCACTTCCACTTGATGCCAACCCGTTTGACTGCTGAAATAGACAAAAGCGTATTCCAACTGGTTCATCGCCGGGTCCGGCAAGACATAGGACTGAATCGTCACACCGTCGATTAAAAGGTCCACCTGTTTTATCCCGGAATTGGATTCAACCAGGGTCTGCACAATCAAAACCTGACCCGATAGGATCTGTGTTCCTTCAGTAGGCTGTACAATGGACACTACTAGAGAATCCGAAGGCAAAGGCTGGATGGGCAAGGACCCGCCAGAAACAAGGAACCAGCCCACAGCAAAGAGTAAAGCCCCACACACCACGAGAAAGAGCAAAACGAAAAGGAACCTTTGATATTTTTGCATAGGAACACTCGTTGATGCAATATGAATATTGAAGCGTTGAAATATTATTGGAGAATTTACAAGACCACACCCAGAAAGACGATCAAACTATAAGCTTCTGTATCTTACTGTATTTAGGTAGAATTTACAACGAGCCTGTGTTTCAGGAAACAGGCATATTCGTCCACGGGCACTACCCACTCTCGCCTATAAGGCAAGTTATAGTAAAATACCTGCTGCCGGGGCGATGGCGGAATCGGCAGACGCAACAGACTTAAAATCTGTCGTTGGAAACAACGTGAGGGTTCGACCCCCTCTCGCCCCATTCAACCGTCATTGCAACACTGAACACAGACGTTGCAATGACGTTCGCATCTATCGCCTGTCTCATAATTAAATGAACTTTCTATAGATACTCTGTAAGGACAGATCATGTTCTTTTCACGCCAGCAATTAGAAGAGATTGAAGACCGCAGCCTTGCGCCCTATGGAATGCGCAGCAAGGATACCAAAGGACGCGCCTATCTCGACGCCGAGCCGGAATACCGCACCACGTTCCAGCGTGACCGGGACCGGATTCTACACACGACAGCTTTCCGCCGCCTCGAGTATAAGACGCAGGTCTTTATCAACTTTGAAGGCGATCACTTCCGTACCCGCCTCACCCACACCCTTGAAGTTGCCCAAATCGGGCGGACACTTGCCCGCGCCCTTGGCGGGAACGAAGACCTTGTAGAAGCGATCTGCCTGGCACACGATCTTGGGCATTCCCCATTCGGGCACTCCGGCGAGGTCTCGCTTGCGCGGTTGATGAAAGACTACGGTGGCTTTGACCACAATAGGCAGTCTCTGCGCATCGTCACTGAACTCGAGCAGCGTTATCCTGAATTCCCCGGCTTGAACCTCAGTTGGGAAGTACGTGAAGGAATGGTCAAGCACGAATCGGAATACGACATTTCCGATGCACGCGACTTCAACCCCGACCTGCGCGGAAATCTCGAAACGCAGATCGCCAACGTCGCGGATGAGCTTGCCTACACCACGCATGACCTTGACGATGGATTGCGTTCGGGAATGATTAACCCACAAATCTTGGAAGGCGTGGCGCTTTGGGAAATCCTGCGCGAGACTTACAACTGGCATGGTGCCATCCTGAATGACATGGAACGTCACCGCATGATCCGCCACCTGGTTGGGCTGCTGGTCACAGACATGGTCAAGGGAACCGATGACCGTCTGAAGCAAAGCAAGATCAACTCCTACATGGATATTCAAAAGTTGAAGCATAATGTTGTTGGCTATACGGAAGAAATGCAGAGGCGCAATCGCGAAATGAAGGACCTGCTTTACAAGAAACTTTATCGTCATTATCGCGTCGTGCGCATGCAGGTCAAGGCAGAGCGCATCATATCGGACTTGTTCAATGCCTATCGCGCCGAACCCGCCACCCTGCCCGACCATGTTCAGTTCTTCATCGAAAAGCGCGGGCTGGAACGCACCATCTGCGATCACATCGCCGGCATGACAGACCGCTACGCCATCGAAGAACATCAAAAAATGTTCAACCCCACCGAGAAACCGTAATTGACTTTCGTTTCTAAAGGGGGCATGCAATTCACATAAAGCCCCCAAAGCATCATAATCATAAAATCTCTGCCAGCACAGGAAAGGAGAAACCATGACCCGACCCAACTACCTGACCCCCGAAGGTGAAGCCAAATTAAAGGCTGAGCTTGAAGAATTAAAAGGACCCCGCCGCGAGGAACTGGCGCAGCGACTGCGTTCTG
>JACPVC010000303.1 GCA_016191955.1 Chloroflexota bacterium | reverse complement strand
TGGACCTCGTCGAGTAGATCTATCTCGTTTTCGTTTGAATCGGTTTACTAAATTTTTGATCCGCACAGTTGAGAAAATCTATGGCTCAGTTTCTTCTGTTCCTACCCATATCTCCCCTCAATCTGTGATTTACTGAATTTAACAATCAGACTTGCCAAAACAGTTAATACCACCGACACCAAAATCGAACTTGTCAACGGAAAATAGAACGAACCATTCTCCCCCTCGATGCGAATATCGCCGGGTAAACGTCCGAGCGGAATGCCAAACTTGGAAGCAAGGAAAATCCCGCCGCCGATGAGGAATAACGCGATTCCAGCAAACATTATGTAACGGGCAATGGTTTCCATTTAATATATTTTACCCGCGCAAAATTAATTCCTCAATCTCTCGCATCACTTGTTCCAATGAAGGAATTTCTGAAGAGGTTACATCCCCGCCCATTAAGTGTTTGTGAATTGGAAATGTAGAAACTGAACTGTGATGAGCCGTATTATCGTAGCGAAAAATCAATGTGCCATCCGATTTTTGGTAGTGATAAGCATACATCACCTTTTGAAGGGGAAAACGCAAATCTATTAATTCGCGAAAGAAAAGCAGGGAAGAACCATCCCGAAATTCAACTTCACCGCGAATAAACCCGGCTAAATCTCCACGCTTTTCAAGATTTACATTGGAAGATTCGACAAACGGCAAGGCGGCAAGCAAATCCAGCATGGACTGAAAATATTGCTCAATCAATTCTTGCCTCGCTCAGAGATTGGTACTGTCCTTCCAGCAATCGCAAGGCGGCAAGTTCCATGTTCCAGTCTATGGTTTCAATCGTCTCATCTATTTCTTCTGATTGAAGTTTTTTCTCAAAATCAGACGAGGTCATACCCGCGCGCTTTTCAAATTCCGCTACCCGCTCTTTGGTGCGTTGAATACCATGCTGTAAGGCTTTTAACTGATTCTGAATCGCCACTTCCAATAAAGGTTTAAGTGACTCATTAGCATTTGTTTTGATAACAACTTCCTGTAACATAATTCATCCTTCCTTCAAACAACCATCGTCCACGGTCTGTCGTCCATCGTCTACAACAGCCTCGGCTGCCCCTCTTCCGTGTATTGATACCCTAAATGCTCATACGCGGATTTGGTCGCCACGCGTCCTTGCGGGGTGCGATCGAGAAAACCGAGCTGCAACAGATACGGCTCGACCACGTCCATGATCGTATCCTGCTCTTCGCTGATGGATGCGGCAATGGTGTTCAGACCGACCGGTCCACCGCTGTATTTTTCGATGATGGTCTTGAGCACGCGACGGTCCACGTCATCCAAACCGAGCGGGTCAACTTGCAGTAAGTCCAATGCTTCCTTCGCTACCTTTTGTGTGATGACACCATCCG
Source organism: Chloroflexota bacterium (assembly GCA_016191955.1). Lineage (GTDB taxonomy): Bacteria > Chloroflexota > Anaerolineae > Anaerolineales > Villigracilaceae > Villigracilis. The sequence continues at coordinate 11,581 of JACPVC010000303.1, read as the reverse complement.
CGCGGACTTGGGCAAAGTCGCGGACACGACGCAGGAGACGTAACGCAATGCGCGGAGTCCCACGTGCGCGCCTCGCTACCTCGCTGATGCCTGATTCATCTGCCTGAACCTTTAGTAAACCCGATGCCCGCTTCACGATTTGTTTCATGGCTTCGAGTTCGTAATAATCCAAGCGATAGACCGCGCCAAACCTCGCGCGCAACGGCGCGGTGACGAGGGCAAGCCGGGTCGTGGCCCCAACCACAGTAAACCGAGGCAGCTTCAGGCGGATGGAACGAGCCGAAGGTCCCTTGCCGATGACGATGTCCAGGGCAAAGTCTTCCATTGCCGGGTAGAGCACTTCTTCCACTGCCCTGCCAAGGCGGTGGACTTCGTCAATAAAGAGAATGTCCCCCGCACGCAGATTGGTGAGGATGGCAGCCAGATCACCGGCGCGCTCGATGGCGGGTCCCGCCGTAACTTTGACATTGACACCCATCTCGTTTCCGAGCACATGGGCAAGCGTAGTCTTTCCCAAACCGGGAGGACCATAAAACAGAACGTGGTCGAGCGCTTCACCGCGCTGCCTTGCCGCCGCAATGAGAATGGACAGGTTCTCTTTTACTTGATCCTGCCCGATTAGGTCATTGAGTTTCTGCGGGCGCAGGGCGTTATCCACGCGGTCGTCTGGTTTGGCTTCGGGGTCGAGAGCTTTGGAAGAAGATTTTGCCATGAGGACGATTATACACAAAGGGAAACGTCATTCAGCAAATTGCCACAAGAAATAATCCATGAATCGTTCAGCAAATTCCAATACCACTACATCTGGCTTTTCTACTTCAATAACCTCAAGAATTTGTTCCATGGTAATGTCATTGTAAGGAACGGATAAGGTGCGGCTAAACGAGGTTTCCACATACGAATTCAGGCAAGCGGGATAGAACGAGTCGTGAAGAACCATCAGTTCCGGCAAGTCGCGATTGGAATTGAACACAAACCGCAATAAGTCGTTGTTATAGCCTTGTTCAATACCGGACGCAGACGTAATCTCCACATCAAAATTGGGGGATACAGACATTGACTCTTCTGTTAAATCAATTCCCATTGTACTGGCAAGATCAAAACGCGTCTCATGAGTGGTTATTGTGAAATCATCCATCGAATGGATCTTCAGATCCGGGTTTGACATCTTGATACTGGAGAGCATTTCGTTGTATGCATAAAAAGCTCCGATGCAATTCCAATGCGTATCAGTCTTGTAGTAAACCGGGGTGCTCTCACTGGCACTCCTCAGCGTCGGTCGTAAATCCACTATTCGTATATGGCTAAAATTATTTACACGCTCGATGAGACGATCAAGGCTGGTAACAGTGCCTATCACGGGTATCTCTTTTGGCATATATTGCGGATAGATCGTACTTTTATCTGGAGGGACAACGACCAAAAATGTCCCGCCATATGCGGAGACCCTTTCGTCGATTTGCCTAAATATATTCAGCAATTTCTTGATGTTAGTTACATTGAGTGGGTCAACTTTTTGATAATTACGCAAACTAAGATTTTCAGTAAAGAACAACCACCCATCCTTGCCAACAACAGCGCTTCTAAAAACCCTATCCCCAATTTGGTATTTAAAACCGCGATACTGACCGACCAAGCTCTTCTCCCATGAATAGTTTTTGGAATCGAAAGTCGAGTTAAAAGCCATTCCTAGAACAAAAAGCTGCCAAGCCATAATCGCAAAAAATACACTCAGGAACAATATCGAATAGGCGCTTTGTAAAATATTTTTGTTTTTTATCAAAGATTTTCGATTAGTAGACATGGTTAAAATGCTCCGTAAATTCCTGGATTAAAGGACGCGCTGACTGCTGAAGCAAGAGAGGCAAAAAAGAGAAATAGCAAACCTGCATCAAAAATGACCCGCACAGCCAACTGTTCTTGTATATAAAAATCCGGGAACAATTTTCCAAGCCACTCACCCCATGGCAAACACAGCAAGAGACCAAGCACTAACGCGATCATAAAAGATGGCTCAATAAAAGGCAAAGGACTGGTTAACTCAAAAGGCAGTACCTGAACACCGTTCATATCGCCAGCGAGCCGCCCTAGATAATCAAAGGCAAAATCAGGGGTTGGAGAGCGGAAAATGACCCATCCGATAACAATTACCAGCAAGGTATAGAGATGCTGAAATGGCGCCCATAGATTACGGAGTTTGCGCCCTAAAAGAGTAGACTCAAACACTAACACCGACCCATGAAGCAAGCCCCAAAGTAAAAATTTCTAGTTATCCGGTAAGAGCGAAAACGGCCAGAATATTGATCTGTTGACCCAACCATCTGAGACGACGTCGTTCTAGCGGATAAAACACGATCTCCCTGAACCAGGTGGAAAGGGAAATATGCCAGCGACGCCAAAAGTCACCGATACTCCTGGAAAGATACGGGAGGTTAAAGTTCTCCATAAGACGTACCCCCATCATATTTCCCAGCCCGATTGCCATATCGGTATACCCAGAAAAGTCGTAATACAACTGCAAAGAATAGCTGATGATCACCAGCCAGGCATATCCTGGCGCGATCACCGGTGATTGCAAATTAAAGACCGGGACCACTACTGTTGCCAACGTATCAGCGATTAAAACTTTCTTGGCAAAGCCTTTCAGGAATCGTCGCAATCCGTCTGCCACATCAACAGGAGAGGATTTCAAATCTACAATTTGAGCCTTTACCTGTCGATAGGGCACAATGGGACCGACCGGTATCTTGGGAAATAATAATAGATAGAATGAAAACTTCAATATATCTATTTCGTAATTTTCAGGGTTTTTATAAACATCTACAAAATATTCAATGACTTGAAAAGTAACGTACGATAAGCCTAATGGATATGTCGCTTCCGTGCGGAGTTTAAACCCAATAAGTAATGCAACAGTCAAAAAAATTCCGGTCCATAACACATAAAGAGAAGATTGATTGCCGCGCCACTTTTCGATCAGCCAGGCAGCTCCGTAAGCGAATATAACAAGCCCGATCATTAAAAGTAAATATTGCGAGTTCCCCCATGAATAAAAGACAAGGCTGCCCGCAATACCAACGAGGAACTTGAAACGCTTTATCGACAGTGAATAAACTAATGTGAATAAATACACCGTAAAGAAAGTAATTGCATAATTTCACAAGGCGAAAACTTCAAAGAACTTCGTTTACGATGTAATAAAGGTAAAAACAGAAAAAGAAAAAGGGGCGAGACAAAGTCCATTTCAGGCAGGGCTATCCTACTATCAGTGATGAGGACAAGGAAAGTTTCAAATCGCGATTATACCCTGTGGGTACATTACCCCATGGAAAATTAAAACCAAGCAGGGATGACCAAAAAACAGTCATCCCTGCAAAAAAGGTTTGCTCTTCGGCAGTCTGGCAATCTTGATCGCAAAATAAATCACGATTTTAGACCCATGACTTTGCGTCGTCACGCTTTCGCGTGATTTTGCCTTTCGGCAGTCGGTCGGTCTTGACCAGCTTCCTTCGCTGGAGTTAGACGCTCTGACTTTGCGCCGTCACGCTTTCGCGTGATTTTGCTTTTATCGGCAGCCCTTACAATCATGGCTCAGTTCAGCTTTAGATTAGGGCTTTGCGTCGCCGGGTTTTCCCGGTTTTGCTCTTTCTCGGAGCAATTTTATTATTGCACTTTTAAGGTCTTTTTTCAATCACTCAATTGTTCTAAAAATGGTCTCAACCGTCATACCCCATTTTAGTCTGGTGTCTGTATCGTCTACACGAATGCGGACAGTATAAAGAATATCACCGCCAGATTGAGTATAGGCACTGCTGATCTCGGTGACGGCACCAGTCAGTTCGAGGTCGGGCAAGGCATCAGGGCGGATGGAAACGGTTTGACCAATGCTCAAGTCCACCACTTCCAACTCGGTGACGTCGGTCGTCTCAACGAACCACTGGCTGTAGTCGGCAATACTCACGGCGAGGGTATCGAGCGTGACTTGCTCCCCCACTTTGACGTTCACATCCGCCACCACACCTGAGAACGGCGCAGTGATAACGTAACTAGAAAGCGCATCTTTCGCGGCATCTAAATTGGCTTTGGCAATCGCAAGCTGGTCAGCGTTCGGACCGTCGAGACTGATCTCATATTGATGCTTGGCTTCGGCCTCCGCGGCAAGCGCGGCTTCATAGGCAGCTTTCACCTCGTCGCGTGAGCGAGTCTCTTTCTCCAATTCGCGCACTTTGGCATTCAAATCTTCCTGCGCCGCTTCAAGATCATCCTCTGCCGTCTTGCGCTTGGAGTTATCTTTGTCGAGGTCCTTGTATTTATCGAAATCCTCTTGCACGGTTTTCAGGTCATCCTTCAAGTCTTCAATATCGCCTTCGAGTTCCGTGATGCGGTCATCGATGGCGGTCACATCCACACCTTCCCATTCGATTTCGGCTTCGGCGCGGGCGATCTGGGCTTTCATGTACGCATCCCACAGCCTGGCGCGGTCACCGCTCTCGTTGCGGAGCAGGGTATCGTAGGTATTCTGCGCGAGGATGACTTGCGCCTCTGCCGCCCCGGCATTTGCCAGCCGAACCAGGACATCTCCCTCGCTGACAGTATCCCCTGCCTGGACGAAAACTTCCTCAACCACTCCGCGTGCCTGGAATGTCAAATTCGTCGCATGGATGGGTTCGAGCCGCCCTTCGGCGACCACGTCACTAGGTGAAATGGCGTCTGCCATGGGTTCAGGAGTTGCCGTCTCCTGCTGACCACCACCACACGCCGTCAAAGCTAGCGTCAGAAGAGCAGCCAGGGTTATAAATTTCAAGATATTTTTCTTCATGGAATCCTTCTTCAATTTACGATTGTTGATTTACGATTGACGATGCCTCGTCCTTATTACTAATTACTCGTTACTCATCACTTCACTACTCATACGCTAACACTTCCCGAATGGTCAATCGCGCCGCATTTCGCGCAGGCAGGATGGAACCCAAAACGGAAAGTAACAACACCAATCCAAGCCAGATGGCATATCCCAAATAGGTGAAGATCACAGCAATGGGAGTCTCAAAAATAGCAACGCTGACGATATATGCCAGCAAATAAGTCAACGGGATGGAAACGACGATGGCAAGCAGGAATGAAATGATGCCAATCACAAAGCCTTCCCCAATGATCGTCTGCATCACCGCGCGATCATCTGCGCCAATGGCACGCATAATGCCGATCTCACGCGTGCGCTCAAGCACGTTCATACCCATCGTGCCGGTCAAACCCATCGCGCCCACAATGGCAGTCAGCACCGCCATGATCAGCAGAAAAACTATCAGAATATCCAAACTTTCAGAAACAGTATCAAGCGAGGCTAAGCCCGATTCGGCTTGTCGCACTTTGAATCCCAAAGCGCGGAATTGGTCATCCAACTTTTCTGCCATCAGGTCCTGAAATTCGCGGGTGTGTTTGGTTGTCACTACGCGGAAGGAATAGGAGCGGTCTTTGAGATTCAACACCTGCTCCGAATATTCGAGGGGAGTGTAGGCAAGAATGCCCTCACGCCCCACGAACTTGAAAATGCCCACCACTTCCCAAACTTCTTCGCGCCCGTCCACTTTGAGATAGATGGGGTCGCCAGGCTTCATATCGGGATAAAACTTCCAAACCGCTTCACTGACCGCAATCTTGCGGACGTCGTCCGGGCGTATCCAACGTCCCGACGCGATAAGAGGATTAACCAGTTCACTATTCGCAGGAGGCGCAAGCAAGTTAACGTTATCCGCCACCGTGCCATCGGGATAGAGCAACTCGGTGCCGATGAACTGCCAGCCTTCCACCCGCTCCACGCCTTCGATTTGGGATGCGAACTTTTCCACTTCATTGATGCGATACGGACTATCAAAGTCGAGTGTGACATCCGCGCGAAAGTAGCTGCCGATCTGGTTGACATATTCGCGCAGGCTGGTGCGCACATTGAAAACAGAGATGAAGATTGCCCCGCCCATCGTGAGCGTAAAGAGGGTCAATACCAGGCGTCCGCGTTTGCGGAAGGTATTGCGCAGCGAAATAATGAACGGTCGCGGCAGATGCATTCCACGCGCAGCTAGAACGCGGCTCATGCGTACCAACGCCCAATCCAGCCAGTTGATGCGCTCTTGCTGACCCGCCTGTGGAGAACTTTCATCTCCGGCAATGTCATTACTCAACGCACGCAAGACGGTGATCTTCGAGCCATTCAAGACAGGGGAAAGCCCGGCAACAAGCGGCACCAACAAACCGACAACGATCTGAACCACGAATGCGAACGGCACAATGCGATAACCAAGGATGCCAAAATTCAACTTGTTTCCGATGAACAAGGCGAGACCATATGCGCCCTGCCCGCCCAACGGCACGGCGATCAAGAGCGCCAAAACAGCGAACGCCATGATGAGGGTGAGATACATCAAGAAGACCTGCCGATTGCGACCGCCCACCAATTTGATGACACCGATGTGACGCAGGTGTTGGTTCAACAACGCGCTCAATGTATTCGCGATCAACGAGCTGGAAAGGAACACGATCAAAATACCCAGCGCCATTAAAATGCCAAGTACCGCATTGAGGGTGTCTGCCAGCGGATGTTTGTTCCTTTCAGAGTACCGTGTGCGGATGACCGTTGTGCCATTCTTTTCAAGCTTATCGCGCAAGTCACCGCCCACCACACGAATATGCGCCAGGTCGTTCGGGCTTTCCTCCACGGTCGCAAAAATGCGGTTATATAATTCCGGCTGACGCAAGGTTTGCATGGTGTCCATGACGGCAAAGGCGAACGGCGGCGCAAGAAAATCTCCCGCGCCCGTGCTGACATCTTGCACAATGCCAACCACCTTTAAGGTCTTAAACGTCCCCTCTGCCAGTTCAAAAACAAGGTCCTCGCCAACCGAAACGTCGATCTTCTCAAGCGCCTTTTTATCCAAAAGGATCTCATCCTTGCCCGCCACAGACGTCCCTTCGATTGGCACCAACAAGTTGACCTTGTTCTCCTTGAAACTATCGAGCGCCACCAGGTTGATTGCCACCCACTGGGTATTCCCCTCCGGGCGCACGCGAAAATTCACCACGCGCCTGCCTTCAGCATCCTTGATACCTTTGGCATTCCGAACCGACGAAAGCACATCGTCATCAAAGTTCGAGGTGCGCAATTCGATATTGCCCGGGTTATTCGCCGCATACGAAACCCCCATATCGTTGGAAATGATCTCATACGCACCGGAGATCACCCCAATGGAAAACACTCCCACCGCAATGGAAAATACCACCAGCAGGGTGCGCATCTTGTTGTCCCATAGATCGTGAAAAACCTTTCGCCAACGTGGTCGCATAAATTCCTCATGTACCGCGACATTCATGTCGCGTTCGCGAGATAAATCTCGCGGTACATATTCTTACTTCAACAACTCGTTCAATTCACTCACCGAATACGGCTTGACCGTCACATCCTTCAAGCCGGAGCGCAGGTATTGCGTGACACGCTCAGGGTTGATGGCTGAAGTGAGGATGATCGTCTTCGAGGCAAGTCCAGCCTTGGAGATGGCTGCCAGCACATCGGTCAACGCAACCGAGGCGATGTTTTCATCCACCATGATGATGTCGGCTTCGGGAAACTTTTTCAAGTCGGTCGATTGAGTCAACTTGACCTTTGTGCCCTTGAACATCTCCTTGAGCAGATTCGCCCAATCATCGTTGTCGTCGATGAGCAGGACGTTCTTCACGCCTCCCGGCTGGACCTCGTCACTGGTCACACGACCCTGAGGCATGAACATCGCGACGGTTGTCCCCTTGCCTTCGTTGCTGACGAGAGCAATGCGCCCCTGTGACTGCGAAACGACATGCATCGCCGCGGGGAGACCGAGACCGTGATGCGCGACGCCGCGCGTGGTAAAGAACGGCGACCAAACTTTGCGCTGGGTATCATCGTTCATGCCTGCGCCGTCGTCTTCGATATCAATCTCAAGCACGCCGCGTTCCTCGGTGGGATGCACACGCACCCTGACCGACTTCGCGCCCGCTTCGACAGCATTTTGCAGAATGTTACCGACTGCGCGCGTAAGCTGAGTCGAATCCGCGATGACGTAGGCGGCTTCGGGGTCGATCTTTACATTCAAAGATTTCTGAGAAATGCCGCGCTGCATCGCCGCTGCTTGCAGCACATCTGCAAAGAGGACGGGGCGTGGTTTCATTTCACGCACTGCCCCAATCAGCTGTTCCTTGACCTGAATGATCTGAGCCGCGCTTTCGGAGATCATGTCGAGGTCCTCTTTGAGAGAGTCGAGGTCCACCTTGCCATCGGCAATCTCTTCGCGCAGGCGGGCAACTGTCAGCGAGATGGGAAGCGTCTTGTTGCCGATCCAGTGAATGGCTTCGGTCGAGGCGGTGGTCAGCGCTTCAAAGACTTTATTGCGCAGAATCTCGTTGTGCGCTTCCTTGAGTTCTTCGATGAGTCTGGCGTTGTTGATGGCAACCGCAAGATGCTCTGCCATTGTCAAAAGTGTGGTGATATCGTCATCGCTGAAAGCGCGTTCTTCGGACGATTGAATGGTGACCGCGCCGAGCGTCCTGCCGCCGTAAATGAGGGGCAACGCCATTTCAGAGCGGGTATGCGGCAGATGTGGATTCTTGAAGTGAACGCGTTCTTCGCCCACATCCAGTGCGATGCGCGCCTCACCCATCGCCACGCAAGCGCCGATCATAGAGTCGGTACCGACGCGCAGTTTATGTCCCTCCGCCTGCATGGCTTTGCCAGCTTTGCCATAGCCCGCACGTAAAACCGCATACTCACCTTTTTCATCGAGCAGGAACACACCCGCATAATACAAGCCATATGCTTCACAGATGATATTGACAGTTTGTGGAAGCAACTGGTCGAGGTCAAGAATCGAAGCTGTTTCCTTACCTACACGGTTGGCAGCTTTGAGCAAACGTGAGCGGCGTTCTTCCTGGCGATGTAGTTTTGCATTTTGAATCGCCACCGCAAGTTGATCTGCCATGGTCTGCAGCGCATCGATATCTTCTTCGTGGAATGCCGCTTCTTCTGTGGACTGAACCGTGAGCGCGCCAATCGCCTCATCCGCAATAATGAGCGGAAGCGCCATCTCGGAGCGAGTCTTGGGCAGGTGCGGATTCTCGAAGAAGACCGCCTCTTCACCGACATCGAGCGCGATGCGTCCCTTCTTGTTGGCAATGCTTGCACCGATCATCGAGTTGCCGCCAATGGCAAGTTTGTGACCCTCGCGCAGCATGGCACTGCCTGCTTCACCACGCCCTGCCTTGAGGACGGCGTATTGCGAGGCTTCATCTACCAGGAAGACGCCTGCATAGTAAAAGCCGAACTCGTCGCAGATAATATCCACCGTGCGCTGGAAGAGTTCGTAGGAGTCTAGGATGGTGGTGATGTTTTTTGCAGCACGCGCGGAGGCTTTCAATAATTTTGCATGTCGTTCAATGTTATTTGTCATAAGTTCCTCATTCGATTTACGATTTGCGATTTTTGATTTACGATTGAATTAACTCTTAGCAAGTTTGCATTTTACGAATTACGGATTACGCATCACGAGTCACGCACTCAAAATCTTCTGGATCAATTCCACCAACCCCTGCTCGCGTCCCTTCACAAAGAAGGCGCTCGCACCTTTTGAAACGGCATCCTTGGCTTTGTTCACTTCATCATAAGCCGTCAGGATGACCACCGGCAGGTTGGCATTCTTCTGTTTCAAATCCGCCAGCAAGTCAAGACCCGCGTCATTCTTCGGCATGCCGTCAAATCCCGGCATGTTCAAATCCAACACGGCGATGTCCACTGCGCGTGCATTCTGATCGAAGACCTCGCTTCCCATCTTGCAGTCGGGTGCGGTCAATACATCGAAACCCGCACGCAGGAGAGTCTTCTCCAAACTGCGCTGGATCAACTTCTCGTCGTCCACTAAAAGAACTGTCGTCATGATTCCTCCGAATTTTTTATTTCATGTCACCCTGAGCGGTAGCGAAGGGTCTCTACATCCAACGTAGAGATGCTTCGCTACCGCTCAGCATAACATCGTAAAGCACTTACTTCTCCGCAGGCAGGCGCACATAAAACGTCGCGCCGTGACCCGCTTCACTCTCCAACCAAATCCTGCCGCCGTGTTGATTCACGATCTGCATCACAGCCGAAAGTCCCAGCCCCGTGCCACCCTTCCCGCCTTTCGTGGTGAAGAACGACACCCAAATTTTTTCCTGAATATCCTTCGGGATGCCGGGACCGTTATCTCTCACCGACACCAGGACATAATTCATATCTTTATCGCGCTGCCCAGCCACATAGATTTTCGGGGCGGGTGTGTTCGAGAGAGTTAGCGCCTCCCACGCGTTCTTGATAAGGTTATTGAAAACCTGTTCCACCTGCCGCGCATCCACGTGTGCCATGGGCATATCCTCCGCCCATTTCATTTCCACAGTGCCTTGCGGCAAGCCCATATTCATCACCGTATTCGAGATCATCTCGCTCAGCGATACATTCCCATCGTTCCGCTGCCGCGCCGGACCGATCAGCCCCTCTTTGATTTCGAGGATCGTATTTGCACTGGTCTCGGCGATGCTTAGGTCTTCCATCAAAGATTCGACGCTGACCAATGCCTGCAATCGATTTGGCTTCATGGCAGACATATCGCCGAGGATTTTTTTCAAATCCAAGCCAGCCGCTTGCGCCTCTTCGCGGACCGTTTGAACTGCCGCCGCCAACGAAGCATTATCCAACTCTGCCTCTTTTAACTGCGCCACCAACGCCAGCAAATATTGGACATCCTCCCGCGCGCGGCTGACACTTCCCGGAATCGGCGCCGCCTTATTCCCCACCCAGTGAATCGCTTCACCCGTGGCGGTCGCAATGGCTTCGTACGTCTTTGTGCGCAGCAACTCCGCATTGGCTGACTCAAGGTCTTTCATCAATTTCGCGTTGTTGATGGCAATCGCAACCTGATCCGCCATCGCCTGCAAGGACGTGATGTCTTCTTCATTGAAGGCGTTCAGTTCACTGCTTTGCACCGTCACCGCGCCAACGGACACGGAATTAACGATCAGCGGCAAAGCCATCTCGGAACGCGTCTCAGGTAAATAAGGATTCATGAAGCGCGATTCTTCACCCGCCACATCCAATGCAATCTGTGCCTGCTGGGTCAAAATCGAACGTCCCACCATCGATTTGTCGTCGATGGGCAGTTTGTAATTGGCGTCCAACATTTTACGTCCAGCCACGGCATAGCCAGCGTGCAGGGCTGCCCATTGGCGGTCGTCAGAAACAAGGAAAATCCCGGAATAATAAAAGTGGAACTCGCTGCAAATGATATTGACCGTATGCCGCAAGAGTTCATTCAGATCCAAAATGGACGTGACCATCTGCCCGACACGTGCGGCGGTTTCCAACAGTTTGTGCCTGCGTTCGAGCATGGCAAACATCTTTTGATTTTGCGAGAGCAGATACTTGTTACGCTCGACCGTGTTCGTAAGCTGACGGGTCTGGTCTTCGATCTTTTCCGCCAACTCCAGTTGATATTCGCGCAGATACTCTTCGGCATTTTCAAGTTCATCCACC
>JACPVC010000302.1 GCA_016191955.1 Chloroflexota bacterium | reverse complement strand
GGTCGCGAAGATAGTTGGTGAAGGTTCGATGGTCGCAGTTGGAGGAACAGGCGTCGCCGTTGGCAGGGAAATGGTAGGGGAGGGGACCAGAGTCTCGGTCGGTGAGACAGGCTGAGGCGTGGAAAGAAGCGCGGCGTCGGCGGAGGTGGATGTTGGCTGCAAGAAAAAGGCTGGGAGGTTGAATCTGTCTTTGAGGAAGAAAAAACCGCCGAATCCCAAAAGCAGCAGCGCAATACCGAAGATCCAATAATTTCGCTGGCGCGTTGGGGCGCTGGCGCGAACGGTGGCTGGCATTTTTAGGACGGGCGCTTGCGGCTCGGGTTTTGATGCACGGCGTTTCGAGACCGGCTCGATGGATGGCTCGCCGCGTTGAATGGTCGGCACACCGACGGGCAGCGGCGGCAGGGATGCTTTTTTCGCAGTGCCAGAAGCCGTAAGCGCTTCTTCCAACGCCTCCATGAACTTCACGGCGGTTTGATAACGTTCTTTCACATCCTTTTCGAGCACCTTCAACAAAACCGCTTCAACGGCCGGCGCGAGATCGGGATTGATGCTGCGCGGCGCGGGCGGTTTTTGTGAGATATGTTTTAGAGCAATCTCTGCGGGGGACGGATCGTTGAACGGAACCGCGCCGGTGAGAATTTCAAATAGGATGACGCCCAACGAGTAAATATCAGATTGAGGAACCGCATCTGCCGAACGTTTGGCTTGTTCGGGCGATATGTAGTGAGGCGTCCCGAAAATATTTCCCATCGATCCATCGCGGACTTCGAGCGCCATGCCGAAATCACCGAGCAGAACGCGCCCGTCTTTCGAGAGCAAAATGTTGGAGGGCTTCACATCGCGATGGACAACCCCATGTCGATGAGCATAATCCAATGCGCTGGCAACTGCCTTACCGATTCGCATAGCTTCGGTAACTGGCATGAGCTTTCCCTCTTCATGATGTGCTTCCATGACCGCACCCAAGTCCTGACCATCCACATAATCCATCACATAGTACGGAAAGCCCTGCGCATCGTCGGCGTAATAGATTTGGATGATGTTCTCGTGATGCCACTTCGCCATCATGCGTGCTTCGTTGACGAAGCGGCTGGCATAGGCAGGATGATTCTTGTACCGCTGATCGAGCACCTTGATGGCAACGGGACGATGCAGCTTTATATCCTGCCCAAAGTAGACCATCGCCATACCACCCTGACCCAGCAGGCGCTCGACCTGAAAATTTGCAAGCTGCATTCCGATCAACGGGTCTTTCATTGTTTGATGTTTCCTTTGGTCTGCGGCTTGGCCATGGTTTCGCGGCTGGCAGTCGTAATGCGCGAAAGGTCACGGATGTAGCGGTTGAACCCTTCGGCGTAGGCATTGAGATAATCTTGCGTGATGAGGTTGGCTAAGTCCTTGCGCCCAATCGCAAGAAGAGTCTGCACATGCGGGCGGAAGTCGCGCAAGTGAATGCGCAGGATGGATTTCGCGTCGGTGATGACACCCCAAGCAAGCTGTTTCTGGGTATTGTCATCTTTGGCGGTCATGAAGCGGGTGAGCGTGCTGGAAGGGACGACTGCACCCACGTTCGAGAGGACTTCACGTCCTTTGATGAGATTGTTAAGCACTTCAAATCGTTCAGGTATTTTATCCAAAAGCCGTTGGATGGGAAGGGGCAGATGTGCCAATAGCTTGATCGCCCCAACGGCAGTGCTTTCGCCTTGTGCCGCCATTTCCTTTGCGCGCATGAGATACGTTCCAAAGCCCGCGATGGTGGAAAGATAGACTTTCTGCATCTTATTGAAACTGGCGAAGATCACGGCTCGGTCGCCGCCGGAAGTTGCTTCATACGCTTCGAGCATGTTCAACGTTTGGGCGTGCATGGCAAGCAGATTCAAATCCGCCAGCGGAACTTCCACATTCAACGGGAAAACCCGGTCGCGCGGAGCTCTCAGGCTTGCATCCATCGGGATGAGAATGGCAGGGTTAGTACGGCTGCCTTCTTCCACTAACTGCCGCAGTGATGCGGCGACATCGGGCTTGGTCGCGGATAATTTTTGAATTTCTTGCGAGACTGTTTGTGAAGGTATATAGGTCGCCGCATGGATGGCGCGGTACAAGACCAGTAAGTCGTTGACGGTCAACTCAATGCGGTCATTGCGCTGTTTGAAGTCCTTGCGCAGGGACATGCAGGCTTTCAGGTCGATCTTATCCGTCTCTGCGCCGGCTTCCGGCGTGACGTGCGGCGCTTGCTGGACGAGGTCCAGGTCGGCTGGCGAGAGCTGAAGAGTCAACGAGGTGTAGATGCGCATCCCGGTTGGAACAGGGGCGGGGAGCATGCTCAAATATCGCGCCCACGAGAGCGCTTCATTCGTCATAATCTCCGAGAGCGCCGTCCCCCAGGCACCGTCAAAGAAGATATGCGATTGATCGAAGACGAACGACTCACCCGTGTCGAAGATCGTCAACGCATGCGAGCCGACGCCGCGTTCGGTTTGGCGCAATTCGGAAAGCGGCAAGGCGCGCGAGCGAATGTCTGTTGAGATCAAGATCGGGGCAAATTTCAAATTATCCAAGTCGTTGACCAGCACTGGGTTAAGTTTGGAACGCAAGCCAGCTAATGCAGAGCGTTTTATCCTGGCGAGTGATGAAATCTGCGAAGGCGAAGCAAACGGAGAAGCCAGCAGCGAAGCGATCTGCGCCCGCGCCGTGATTACGTCGAGCGGGTTCCCAACTTCATCGCAAACCGGCAGTAGATAATAGCTGTCGTTGTTGATAATGCCGATCTTCGCATCCGACAAATTGTAGGGCACGCGGGTCTCACCGTAGGGTCCCGGCTCGAGGTAGGCAACAATGGACATTTGCCGCTGATAGTCATTCAGTCCCTGCCTCATGGTGTTCTTGAAACCAGCATCCCATGCCGCATAAACCGACTCGGGCACGGTCTGCAAACGACTCTGCAGGAACTCATCGAACTTCTTACGCCGATAAGCGGGGTAATCGTATTGCGCCCCGTCCTCTTCGCGCCGATAGGGGCGTCTCAATTCCCATTCGCGATGAATGCGCTTGGCGCGCTGGGTCTCGATCCCCGCATCGCGCAATGTCTTTTCCAGAAGTGAAATGGCAACCCGCTCACGCCATTCATTTTCGAGCAGCGTGGGATACTGATGCAGGCAAGTTACCGCCGCCATGAACCACGCGGTCAGGCGGTCTACTTTATCGAGGCTGATGTTATTTTGTTCGAGAAGGGTGTCGAATCCATGCGATTCATTTGTATGGCGAGCGGTGTCTTCGCGCAGGGCATAGTCCACATAGAATTGCCACATGCCATCCGGGAACGCGGACTCGGGGTCTTTGCCTGCCAGCTTCAATAAGTTTTGGTAGCCCCACAACACGGCAGCGGGTCCGGCAAAGAACGCGCCATAGACTGCGCTATCTAAAATCTGCTCCACGCCGCTGAAAAGCGCGGTCACATCCTGCTGTAATTTCTGCACCGGGATGCGCCGCCCAGGCAGGCGAGCGAGTCCGCTCAAGATCATACCCGGTACATTCCCAGCCGGCATGATCTTCGAGACCAACTGCACCACCGCCTCGATCTCCGGCAGGGTAAGCCTTGAAAGCTGCTGGGCAGAAATTGTCTTTGCCACTGAGCGCAAGTCGGCGGCGGTCAGTTCCGAAGCTCTGTTGATAGTTGAAGTCTCCGCGCTCATTTATAAAATTATATTTCACGTTCTTCCGGCAGCGTTTTTTTACATCTTGCAAATTTGTTAGGTGGCGTGGCTAGGCGGGTCCTATTTTATTTTCTAAATAACCCTAAAAGAGTGATATCGTCAAACTGGTCCTGATCGTCGATATGCGAATTCAGAGACTCCATGATGCGGTGGACAATCATACCCGGATCGCCCGCATGTTGTTCGATCTCTGCCAGCATTCTCTCTTCAGTGAAGGATTTTCCTTTGGAATCGCGGGCATCTACAACGCCATCGGTGTAGGCAAACAGCAGGTCGTTGGGTTTTAATTCATACTCGCCCAACGAGAAGGGCAGGTCTGGCATTAAACCAACCGCTGGACCCGTCGGCTCGAGACGGGCAGCAACTTGACCGTTCGAAATCACAAGAGGCGGTTCATGCCCGCCATTGACGTAGAGAAGTTTCCCATCCTGTGGGTTTAAGACTCCCATGAAAATGGTGGCGAACATATTTGAATTCCCGTGAATTTGGGCAATGTAATTGTTTGTCATTTGGACGGCGTTCATTAACGGTTGCGCACCCACTGCCAGGGTCTTTTGTCTGCGAATGAACATGCTTTCCGTTATGCCGGGTTCATTCACGGTTTCGAAGGCTTTTGTCAAATTGGTGGCTACATTCACGTTTGCGAAGGCGCGGATCAAGGTTCGGAAGATCGCCATATACATGGCAGCGCCGACGCCCTTGTCACAAACGTCTGCGACGACAAAGCCCAAGCGCACGCCATTGGACATGGGGAAAACATCGTAAAAATCGCCTGCGACCTCACGCGCCGAATGAAAACGAACATCCAAATTCCAGCCTTCCACCTGCAAGAAATTGGTCGGCAAAAAACTGTATTGGATGTTACGCCCAATGGCAAGTTCATTCTCGGCAGCCTGTTTTGCTGCAAGGAGGTCTGATTCTTTCTTGACCTGTTCTGTAATGTCGAAAAGAACTCCGCGAAAACCGATAACATTCCCCCGCAGGTCTTCCAGGGCGCCGATTACCCCTTCGGCAGTGCGAAAACCACCAGTCTTGTGCCGCACATAGGTGAAACGGACACGCTCCAAGCCTTTGTTTTTGTAGACCCTGTTGAAAGCTTTGTACAGGTCCACAACTTGACGCACATCTACCATGTGACGGTAGTGTTTGCCGATCATCCCGGCAAGCGGTAACTGCACCCTTGTCAGGAACGATTGGTTGGCGTTGATCATGATCCCCTTGAGATCGACTTCAAAATACCCGCAGTCCAGGGCATTCATGATGCCAAAGGATGAGACTGAATCTGTCATCAGATTTCTAATTCTCCAAAAGTTTTTTCAAATAGGGGATCTGTTCTTCAGCGGCTTTCTCGCCCTGCTCGATGATGTAGGGGAGTTGATGGTGGTCAAAGCCGCCGATTTGTTTTTCGAAACTCGGCAGAATCGGGATGATCTCGGCATGATGAGCGGCATTGTAGAAGGCAAATGTCGATTTTAGGATGTTGTTCATATACAGGCTGTTGAAATGCGTAGTGACCGCTGTGTAAGAATTCATACGGCGGCGCATTGGCAGTTCAAAACCGATGGCGATGATCACATCGCTGCCTTCTTTGATGGCAACATCCACGGGCAGCGGGTTGCAGACGGCTCCGTCCACGAGGAGTTGGTCGTTGATTTTCCAGGGTGGGAAGATCATTGGGATGGCAGAACTGGCACGAGCGGCGTCAACGAGGCGCCCGTTGGAGAGGACGACTTCTTCACCAGTGTAGAAATCCGTCGCTACGATGTGCAGTGGAATTGTCGTATCCGCAAAGGTCTTTTCCGCAAAAATAGTCTGCAAGCGCTCCATCAAAATCTTATCGTCTACCAATCCGCTGGTTTCGTTGAAGCGGGTTTCTCCGCTCATGGCGGCGCGCAGGTTGCTGGTGTAACCTTCCACAATGTCGTTCTTGTACATGTCCACGGTCATTTCGTGGATGGCAGCAGGGTCGAAGCCCAAGGCAAGCGTCGCCGCGTAAAGGCTGCCGCCGCTGCAGCCAACCAACATATCTGGTTGGATCTTTTCGCGTTTGAGCGCTTTCATTAAACCAAGCGACGCAGCACAGAGAATACTCCCTGAACCGATGACAATGGAAAGATGTTTCTTCATTTTATAAATTCAGCAGCTTTCGAATGTATGGAATTTGCTCTTGGGTGGCTTTCTCGCCTTGTTCGATCGCATAGGGAATCTGGTCTGTGTCGAACAGGCGGATGCTGCGTTCGAAATCCGGGAAGATCGGAATGATCTCCGCATGATGGACGGCATTGTGAAATGCGAAGTTGGATTGATAGAGATTGTTCGTCATAATGCCATTGATGTGGAAGGCATAGCGGCTCACGGATCTCACCTTGCTCGGCAGGGGAGCCTGAAAACCCATGGCAAGAATTACTTCCGCACCTTCTTTTATGGCAATATCCACGGGCATGGGGTTTGAAGCGGCTCCATCGATAAGGACTCGGTCACCGACCCTATGTGCGCTCCAAATAAATGGGATCGCAATGCTGGCACGGATGGCATCCACGATTTTTCCGCTTGATAGGGGGACCTGCTCGCCGGTATAAAAATCGGTGGTCATGATGGTGAGCGGGATCTTTGTGTCGGCAAAGGTCTTGTCGCCGAAGACTTGATGAAGATTTTTCATCATTTGCCGGTCGGAGATCATTCCAAAGTCATGACCGAATTTGAACATCTTTGGGAAGACCGCGCTCAACATGGCACGCCAATTCTTCTCATTGGTTACTTTTTCGTTCCAAAGAGTTTGGGTATATTCTATGCATTCGTCCAATGAAAAGCCAAGCGACATGGTGGAAGCGTAGATACTCCCGCCGCTGCATCCAACGAGCATGTCGATGGGAATGCCCTCATGGTCGAGTGCCTTCCACAGCCCAAGCGCCGCAGCGCATTTGACCGAACCCGAACCAACTACAAGCGCAATACGGGGTTTCTCTGCCATGTTCCGAATTACCCGAAGCTGGCAAGCGCTTCTTCAACGGTGGGGTAAATCTTTACAATGTTATAGAACCCAGCCATCTTCAAAACCTTGTCGATGCCGGGTTGGGGAGAGGCAAGACGAAAATCACCGCCTGCTGCGCGGGCTTCCTTTACACTGGCAAGAATAGCGCGCAAGCCTGCGCTGCTCATAAACTCGACCTTCCCAAAATCCACAATCACATTGGGATGCCCATCATGAATATGGTCGTTTAATGTCTTGACCAATTCAGAAGACGTCAGGGCATCGATGGATCCGCTGACCGCAATGATGTCGACATTCCCCTTGGTGATGTTGATTTCCATTTTCTGTTTCTCCTCTACTGAATTTATGCTGCGCGTTTTTTTATCAGGCGGGTGGTATTCCCAACCGGCGAGCTTTCATATTGAATATCATCTACAGAACTGAAGACGAAAAACAAACCAAGCCCGCCAATCTCGCGTTCTTCAATAGAGGCATTGGCATTGGGCGCTGGCGGTTCCACTGGCTCAAAGGCATGCCCAAAATCGGAGATGGTGACAACCAATGCTTGCGGAGCGAACTCGACATTCAGGATGATCGAACCGGGGTCCATGCCGGCATAACCATGCGTGATGATGTTCGTGCAAATCTCATCCACAGCCAGCAGGACATCATAAATCGCCTGGTCATCCAGTCCCGCCGCTCCCTGACATGCAGCTTTGATGTGCTCCCGAAAGAACGGAAGCGATTCGAGTTCCGCCGGGAGTGTGATCTGTCGATGGGTCTCTGTCATGATTGTGCATCCTATTCGTGTTCAAAGATCGAATAAAAGGGTCGAACAAATCAATATATCGCACTTGGAAAGGTGCTTGCACCGGCATGCCTGCCAACCTGCTTGACCATGCGCAGTTTATCCCAATTGGTCTCAAGTACATCAAGAATGCCATCATGGATCGCCCAGGCACGCCCGCGCACATTATCCCATTGCGGCTGCTGGCGGAAAGGCGAAGAACCATCCAATGCCTTATGCAGCGTGCCGCCCGGCTGGAATTCTTGATGGATGGTCGCCATCAATTTATGCCCGCGCACGTAGGCAAATCCGCGTTTTTCGAAAACCCAAGCCGAGGCATATGTGAGCGGTTCAAGAAAGTATGCGCGTTGACCAATGGTTGCAAGGAATGTGTCGATCTGGTCAAGCACCAGTTTGGATGCAGAAAGGCTGTTGCGTACCTGCCCAGGTGCCAACCCTGCTTCCTTGGCGCGCGTCTCTTCGGTTAAATTGCGGCGCACGGTTCCGAACATGGTTGGGTTTCCTTGCTCATCTTTATCTGTGTTGAACCGGGCAGAGGCAGGGTCGTTCAATAGCAGAAGATTCAAGTCAATGCCGTTGAGCATGTTATCGGCAAGCTCAAGCACAAAGAACTCATCCTCTTCAGACGGGGATGTGCGCGCAGAAATGAACACCTTTTCAGAACTGCTATCGGCAGTTAAAAAAACGCGCTGTTCTTTATTGGCGCCGCACCATGTGATCGGATCAATATCGAAGCGCGTGAGCAACAACGGCGGAATCAAATTGCGGTAAACGCGCTGTTTGATGTTCTCCGGCAGGTCATTGATTTGTTTGAGTGTAAAAGGGGTGGATGGGTCTCCCTCCAGCAGGGACAAGGTGATTCGTCCCAGGTTCGGCACTACAGGTTCGGGCTGTTGTTTCACTCTGAAAAATAACTGCATGGACCTGTCCTTTTAGGAGGGAAGTGGTGGGAATTATAATTCAGGTATGACAATAAGCCTATTTGAAATAGCCTTACAAAAGCGACACAATATTCAGTCAAACGCCTCATCCCTCGACGAGTTAACGGGTCAACTTTCAGATGGCTTTTACACCACCTTTAGCACTCTCGCGCATGGGACAAAGGTGCTCGGTTTGCAGGCGCACCTTGATAGGTTGTATAAACCCGCTGAGGAACTTGGTTTGTATCCCTCCGCAGATGAGCAGACAGTCCGCAGGGAAATTGCGGAGTTGGCAAAAACACTATTACCGAAAGAATCACGTATTCGCCTTATTCTTACAAAAGATACCGGGGATGTTTATCTTGCCATTCAACCATTGATCCCGCCATCCGAGTCCGTTTACAGAGACGGTGTCCATGTCATCACCGCTGAAATGGCGCGGCACGATCCGCGTATCAAAGGCACGGACTTCATTGCACAAAGCATCGAACAGCGCAAATTGGTGAAGGGTGATGTGTATGAGATATTGCTTGTAAAGAATGGGAAAATCCTGGAAGGGATGACCTCCAATTTTTATGCGATCAAAGGGAATACGCTCATTACAGCGCAAAGAGGAATCCTGCTTGGCGTGACTCGCCGTGCTGTCTTGAGACTCGCAAGAGGGCAGGGGATGTCCATTCAATATCGTTCCCCGCTTGTGGACGAGGAATTCAACGAAGCCTTTCTCACGTCCAGTTCGCGGGGAGTGGTGCCGATTGTGCAGATCGATGGCAAGCCAGTGGGGCAGGGGAGGGTGGGGGCGTGGGCAAAAGGTCTCTCTTTAGCGTATCAGGCATACGTCCGGGAGAGAAGCGAGAAGATCATCGAGTAATCCCCACTAAAGTTATAGTCATCATCTCACTAAAGTCGGTTGGCAGTATCAAACAGCTTGCATATAATTTCAAATAAGGAGAGAAGATATGTCGAAAAAGATTTTAGTGGTTTCAATGTTGACTTTATTGGTATCGGCTTGTAGCTCTTCATCGGGTCCGCAGGTCGTCACTGCTGCTGGGGATATCACATCTGCCGTTGAACAATATCGTTCGTTGCTTGGTGAAAACAACGGCGGTGACCCCGGTACTAAAGGACCGACCGGTTACCGCGAGATCAATTGGGATACGATTCCAGATGAGTTCTCTGCCCCTAATTTTTGCACGTCTGACTTCTTCAATCAGCCCGAAGCGCCTCGCGCTCGCGGCATTGTGCTGAACACGCCTGGTGAAGGATTGATGGTCAGTGCGAATGCGGATAATCCATCTGGTGTTCTGCCACGTTTTGGCAATATCAATCCGCAATATGCCGACATCTTCAAAACCTTTAGTGAAGAAAAATTATTTTCCCCAGTAGGCAGCAATATTGTAGTCATTACGTTCTTCGTTCCCGGCACGAATACGCCCGCCACCGTGCGCGGATTTGGCGCCGTCTACACGGACGTGGACACCGACCACACCGCGTTCGAATATTTCGATAAAGATGGCAATTCGCTTGGGGCGTTTCAAACGCCCATTGCCGACAGCGGCTTGTCCTTTCTTGGCGTAGTCTTCGAGGATGCCATTGTTGCCAGCGTGGAAGTCCGCTACGGGACAGGCGCTCTGGGTCCCAACGATGGGGCAGGGGATGTGGATGTGGATGTGGCTGTGATGGATAATTTCATTTTCGGCGAGCCGCAGGCGATTGAATGAACGGTTGAAGACGAAGTGACTGTCATCTTGAAGGTGACAGTCACTTTTTTGATTCCGTGGGGTGGGGGAGATCAGGTTTTGTCCTTGCCCCACCTGGAATTTTTCTCAAATACTTCGTAATAGGCTTTATCCAATATTTTATCTATCCTTTTTTCTTTTTCACTTTTCGGAGTAGAGTCTTTACCAGGGTTTTGGTTATACAACACATTCAGGACTGGGCGAAGTTTCTCAATCATAAAAGGTTCAAGGTATTTAATATCATAGTATGCTCGCGTCGGACTGATTTCGTCTTTACAAAACGCGACGCAGTCATCCAATGTCCAAAGTTGGATTTTCCAGCACCAGGAGTCAGGCAGATTATCTACAACCTTTTGACCTATGGAACTTTTGCCAATCAAGATTAAGTGATCATCAAAGATATGTCCATTCCAACCGAACCAACGATCCCATATTTTCTGACTAGATATACCAACGTACAGAACTTCATCGTTCCCATTTTTCATGACATACAAATCGTGAAACGCGTCTTCCTGGTAATTTAGTTCGTAAAATTCTTTGAAAGTTATTTCGATCATTCTGACCTCTTGTTGAAAATTTCATCGTAGGCTTTATCAGTTTCACTGCCATAATGAGCGTAACGGTTTGTAGTAGCAATGCTTTCATGACGTGCAAGTTCCTGCGAAAGTTTTAGATCGCCTTTAGCAAGATAGGTCATAGTTACAAAGTAGTGACGAAAGTCGTGGATACGAACAAGGCTGCGATCAACGCCAGCTTCTTCAATACGTCCTTTTATTCCCTGGCTGGGAGCGCCTTTGATGGCTTTCCACATGCCGCCAGCTGTGATGGGGCGGATCTTCTTGCTTGCACGGATATCATGACGGGCAAATAAGGGTTGGGAACCAAGTGGAATGCGGGAATTCGGGTCTACAACAGACCGTGCGTGTAGATAATCTTTCAGTGCCTCAATGGAGCGCTGCGAGAATCGGATCACCGCCTGTTTATCACCTTTACCGATGATAATGGCACGTGCTTCCATCCAATCGATATCACCGCGTTTCATTCCACAAGCCTCAGAAATACGCAATCCTGTATCCACGAGAGTTAATACAAAGGCACGGTCACGTAACGCCTCCAAATTGCCGCTTAACTGTGAGCAATAGGCAATGATCGTTTCCACAGCTTCGCGATCGAAATTGACAAAGCGTTTGCCTTTCTGGCGTGTGAAATGCTCTGTGATGTCCTTAATTTCTTCCGCATGACCTGCTTTGCAGAACTTGTAGAATTTTCGGACGGCAGAACCATATGTATTTTTTGTAGAAGGGGACGCAGACTTGAAAGCGGTGAGAAACGCAGCATAATTATCTGGTGTCAGGTCTGCATCTTCTCCAACCACATATACGAACTGATTCAACGCGTTCTCATATGTTGAAATTGTGCGTGAAGAGCGGTCTAAAGTGTCTAGAAAGCGCTTGATTTCAGGTTTTAGTTGCATATTCTATAATTCCATGTAATAATAATTATATCGAATGATAAAGAAACTGTCAAGGACTGCATCATAGTTAGTGTCGTCATCCCCGCTCCCCCATCATGAAATGGATAAGGCTAAATAATCAGGGATCTCACAAGGTGCAAGGAGCAAAACGCAATAAGCAAGATTTCCCATTCATCCTTCCTCATTCATCTTTCATCCTTGCCATCCCCCTCCCCTACCCCGCTGAAACATGCCATGGATAAAGCACAATCCCCAAGTCGACGAAACTTGAGGATTGTCATATTTTGGTGCGACATCAGCCACTTACTTCTTCCCGGCTTCCTTTGGTTTTTCTTTCTTCTTCTTTTTCTTTTCCTTCTTGCCCTTCTGTTCCTTGTTCGCCATGATTCGACTCCTTCCCAAAGACCAACACGGTGGTCCTTGAACAAAATTTCATATAAATCATAACAGGGTATGTCTGCCTAAAACAAGCCCGCCGCCGCAGGGACAGCCTCCCGCGGGGATAGCTGAATCGCATCCTTGTTACAACTCGCCCGGCAGACCCCGCAGCCATAACACGCCGTCGGGTCGATGGTCACTTTCTTGTTATTCGACGAATAGCGGATCGCCCCATACTGGCATTGACGCATACACAGGCGACAGCCATTGCACGCCTCGGCTGAAACCTCAGCCACCCACTCCGCGCGGAACATGACCGGGTAATCCCTTCGGGCATGCGTGATGCGATATGCCATGCAATCCTGATCGCAGTTGCACAAGCCGCCGATGAAGGGAGTCTTGAACGTCCACACCGAATGGACCAGCCCTTCCTTATCCAGCTTGCGAATGGATTCGAGCGCTTCTTCCTTCGTCAGCGTTTCAAGGCTGAACGAGTCGTCGAGCGAGTCCATCAGTTGCTTGTCCATCGTCAAGCCGTAGCAGT